>JBBRUT010000124.1:0-10722 GCA_038247555.1 Phycisphaerales bacterium
AGGAAGTCCATCTTCAGCAGGCCGACCTTCTCGCACGTCGGGCCGTCCCACTGCGTGACGATCTCGTGAGCCTCAGCGCCCGACTGCTTGTAAAGCGGAACAATCTCGTGCAGCGGTCGTGTCGCCACAATCACGCCCGCGGCGTGCACACTCGCATGGCGTGCCTGGCCCTCGATGGTCCGGGCATTGTCGATCAGTGTGCGAAGGGTCTCGGCCTCGGCACGCTGGCCGGGCGGAAGGTTCAGGTGCAGCTTGTCAAGCGCGGCGGAGTCGCCCTCGTAGATCTTCTTGAGCTCCGGCTCCTGCGCCAGCGCATCATCGAGCGTGATGTTGAGCTGCTCGGGCACGAGTTTGGCGATGCGATCTGCGACCGGAAGCGGAATGGCCAGAACGCGCGCCACATCGCGGATCGCCGCGCGGGCCTTCAGCGTCCCGAACGTGATGATCTGCGCAACATGGCCGTACTTGCGGCGGACATAATCAATGACCGATGCGCGGCCGTCCTGACACAGATCAATATCGATATCCGGGTATTCGCTGCGGTCAGGGTCGGTGAAGCGCTCAAACAGCAGGCCATACTTCACCGGGCACGCGTTCGAGAGACCCAGCACATAGCCCACCATCGTGCCAACGCCCGATCCACGGGCATTGGCCGGAATGCCGTGCTGGCGCCCCCAGTTCACAAAGTCCCACACGATCAGAAAGTATGCCGCGATGTTCTTGTCGCACAGGATCGTCAGCTCGCGCTCCAGCCGCTTGCGGATCTCGACGCGCTCCGCACCCTCGTCTCCCGGTCCTGCCTCGGGCCCATATCGCCAGACGACGCCAGCGTTCGACAGCATCCGCAGCGCACGGTCGCACTCCGCCTTCGCCTCCGCATTGATCTCCGCCCGCTCATCGGCCGAGGCATCGTCATCGATCTTCAGCGGAACGACTTCAAACTCGTCGCAGTATGCGCTGAACCACGCCGTCAGGTCGCCCGCAAACCGCGGCTCATCCCACGAGGGCATGTTGGGCCATTGGTCACCCGTGCTGCCTGCCTTGGGCTTCTTCCTGTCTGCTGCTTTGCCGCTCTGCTGCTCAGCGGATATGCGCTGCACCCGCACCATCGGCGCGTGGTTCTGCCCGATCGGTGGCTTCGCCCCGCCCAGCGCGCACCTCGCGGCGATCTTCAAGGTGTTGTCGAGCGCCTCGTGCCCGATCTGCTTCCAGTCGCCGCCGACATACCGCTCCTCGAAGATCTCCCGCATCTCCTGCGGAGACTTGACGTAAAGCTCCTCGGGATAGCGCATCCGCTCCGAGTCGTGCTTCACCTTCCCCATCGAGATGCAGATCAGCGTGTCATGCGCATCGTGATCCTCAGCCTTCAGAAAGTGCGAGTCGTTGTCGCACACCAGCGGCGCGCCAACCTCCCGCGCCAGCCGCACCAGATGCCTGTTGATCGAGTTCTGCTCCGGCACATGATGCTGGAGTTCGATGTAGAAACGGGGAAGCAATGCAGAATCGGCTCCCCCCTTCGTCGCTTCGTCGCTCCGTCGCTCCGTCGCTTTCCCAAAGGCATCCCTATGCCACACCGCGCTCTCAAGAGCCTTCTCCCACCACTTGCGGTCGCCGGTCCGCTCATAGCTCAGCAGGTGGTCGCCGATCTCGCTGCCCAGATGCCCGTTGATCGCAATCAACCCCGCGCTGTGCTTGGCCAGCAGCTCCCGGTCGATCCGCGGCTTGAAGTAAAACCCCGTCAGATACGCCTCCGACGCCAGGTACACCAGGTTGTCCCAGCCCTCCTGCGTCTCGGCGAGCAGCACCAGGTGATACCCGCCATCGGAAACACCGGTGTACGTCCGATCCTGCCGCGTGCGCTCCGGCGGAGTCACATATGCCTCGACACCCAGGATCGGAACAATCCCTGCATCCGTCGCGGCCTGATAGAAGGTCGCCGCGCCAAACAGGTTGCCGTGATCGGTCACCGCGACCGACCACATCCCCAGTTCCTTCACCCGCTTCACCAGCTTGTCGACGCGGTTGCCCCCGTCAAGCAGCGAGTACTCGCTGTGCAGGTGCAGATGAGCAAAGCCCTTCCCCAGGTCCTTCGCCGAGCCATCACCGTTCAGCCACTGGGCCAGCGGGCTCTCAGGCGGCACGAGGTGGCCCGGCACACCGTGCCGCCTCTCCGCACCCGCCGCGGCCTTGCCCGCTTCTTTGCCTCGCACCGCGCCCGCCATGTGCTCTCGTCCCTCCGGCTCCGCCGGGGTGAGGGTCATCGTGATCAGGCATCGTCGCTGGCGCGGGTGCCTGGGTCAAGGCTCTTCCGGTTCCCAGGCTCGATTCCTACTCCCGCATCCCCCGGACGGGCGGTGCGGCGATCAAGATACACTTTGGTCATGATCCAGCTCGGCGTGAACATCGACCACGTCGCCTCCGTGCGCCAAGCCCGGTATCGCCACGGCGCACACGGCTCAGACATCACTATCGATGCCGGTGAGCCCGACCCTGTCCGCGCCGCCCACGAGGCCGAACTGGGCGGTGCAGACGGCATCACCATCCACCTGCGAGAGGACCGCCGCCACATCCAGGATCGCGATGTCGAGCTCCTCCGCCGGCTGGTGAAGGTCAAGCTCAACCTCGAGATGGCCGCTACCGACGAAATGGTCGCTATTGCCTGCCGTCTCGCTCCGCACACATCGATGTTGGTGCCGGAAGGAAGGCAGGAAGTCACAACCGAGGGCGGGCTGGATGTCGTGCGGAATCTGCCGCGGCTGAAGGAAGTTGTCGCGCGGCTGCACGCCTCAGGCCTGATCGCCTCGGCGTTCATCGACACCGATGAGGCGCAGATCACCGCGGCCATCCAGGCCGGGTTCGATGTCTGCGAGATCCACACCGGCCCCTACGCACACGCATTCGCGACCCATGGCGGCGACTTCCGCCGCGAAGAGCTCGCCTTGGAGCTCGAAAAGGTCGCCGCGGCCGGCCGCCGCGTCCGCGGCGCGGGCCTGCGCTTCAACGCCGGCCACGCGCTGAACTACCACAACGTCGGCCCGATCGCCTCGCAGGCCGGCATCGCCGAGCTGCACATCGGCCACGCCATCGTCTCCCGCGCGATGTTCACCGGCCTCCGTCAGGCGGTACGCGAGATGAAGGACCTCATGGCTGCCCACGCGAACCCCGCATAGCCACCCCGCCATACGCTCATCCATGGCCGACACCAACCCTTCAGTCTTCGATCAATCCGACACACCGGAGGGGCGCGCCGGGTGGATGGTGGATCAGTTGCTCCCCGATGAGCTCCCCCGTGCCCCGTTCCCCTTGTTCGTCTCGTGGTTCGATCGCGCCCGCAACGACCGCGTGCAGCCCAACCCAAACGCCATGAGCCTCGCGACCGTCGATCCCGACGGCACACCCGCGACGCGGATCGTGCTCTGTAAGGACATCGATGTCCTCAGCGGTGCATTCACCTTCCACACCAACTATCGCGGCCGCAAGGGCCGGGCCCTCGATGCCAACCCCCACGCCGCCGCCGCGTTCCACTGGGACACCCTCGACCTGCAGGCACGGTTCGAAGGGCTCGTCGTCCGCGCTTCCGCCGCGGACAGCGACGCCTATTTCGCCACCCGCTCCTGGATGAGCCGCATCGGCGCGTGGTCCAGCGATCAGAGCGAGCCCGTCGCCTCCCGGGCAGCAATGCTCGCAAAGGTCGATGCGACCCTCCGCCGCTTCGGCATCGACCCCGCCAACCCGCCCGCGCCTCACGACAAGGTCGAGATCCCCCGCCCTCCCCACTGGGGCGGGTTCCGGTTCGTCGCGTCCTATGTCGAGCTCTGGGTCGGCAGCAAGGTCCGCCTCCACGACCGTGCCTGCTGGAAGCGCGCGGTGGCCGAGCAACGCGACGCAGCCGGCGGCTTGATCGCCGTCTCCGGCGCGGCAGCATGGACCGCCACAAGGCTCCAGCCCTGAGTTATTGGACTCGCCGCGTCCGGTTCTCCGGATGAGACAGGGGACCGGAGAGGGCGTGCCCGGACGCCGCAGAAGGCGCACGACGAAACGGCCGATCCCGGGGGGATATGCGGCGTGCACCGGCAATCACCCAGAGGGCGCATTGGTTGTGCGCACGGGACAACCCGTGGGTGGCCGCATGAAGCCCCGTCGTGAACTCTCCGCCGCGGAACTCGAGACGCTGCACGAGCATGTCTCCCGCAAGCTCGACAAAGTCGGCCTCGAAACGCACCCGAAGATCGCACTTCGCGTGCTGGAACTCTCGCAGGACCCCAACACCCGGGTGCAGGATTGGTCAGAAGCCGTCAAGACGGACTGGGCTCTCACCGGTCGGCTCCTCAAGCTGGCCAACTCCGCGTTCTACGCCCAGCGCGCCCCCGTCACCAAGCTCGATCGCGCACTGGTGCTCCTCGGCACCGAACGCACCAAGGCGGTGTGTCTCGGGTTCTATCTCAGCCGCGCCGCCACGCCCCCCGGCGTGAAGGATCTGACGCGCCGCGTCTGGGGACAGTCGGTCTACCGCGCAAGCCTCGCAAGCGCTCTGGCGCGCATCAGTTGCCCCGGCCTGGTGGGCGAGGCGTTTGTCATCGGGCTGATGCTCGACTGCGCTGTCCCCCTGATGGCCCGTCTGATCGGCGAAGACTACATCCGCCTCCACGATGCCTGCGACTCACCCGCAAAGCTCTTCGCCGCCGAGTTTGACCGCCTGGAGTTCACCCACACCGATGTCGCAGCCACGCTCGCGCGTCGCTGGAAGCTGCCAACCGTGCTCGCCCGCCCCATCGTCTGGCACCACGCGCCCCCGCCCACGCACCACGCCGGAGACTCTGTCGCCGCGCTCCAGCGCATCGGCTACTACGCGGGCTCGCTCCGCCTGACACCCGACGGCATTCCCAGAACCGATGAGCCCCTGCCCGCAGTCGCCGGAAAGCTCTTCGAGCTTCCCCCCGGGGGCCTCGCCGCGGTCATCGCCGCCGCCGTAAGCGAGTATCAGGCCACCATCGAGGTGTTCTCTCACATCGGCGAGCGGGTGGCAGAGCTCGAAGCAGTCGGCGACTCCGTGCAGATGCAGCTCATCGAGATGATGGACATCCAGATCGAGCGTGCGATGCGCCTCGAGACCCGCGGCGGTCCCGAGCGTGTAAACCTCGCCGGACACACCATCGAGGTCGAGCCCGGGAACAACGGCGAAGTCATTGCGTTCATCGCCGGAGCAAAGGGCGAGCGGCTGCTCAGCTGCACCGTCCGGCCCGAGAACGAAACGACGGACTCCATCCGTCGCAAGCTCGGGCTGGAGGATGCCCTCGACACCGACATGCGCCAGCTCATGCGCGTGATCCAGGCAATGGCCGCCTGAGCGCTGTTCAACAACCCGCGAACCACGCCGACAGGAACGCGAAGATCGCCGGAACACCCGGCGTTCCGGCAAACTCAAACGCCTCCGGTTCGCCCGCAAACCAGGCCGAAAGAAACGCGAAGATATCCGGCACGCCCACGACACCGTTGGCGTCGAAGTCCGCCGCGCATGTCACACGCAGCACAACGTCGCCAGAACCAATGTTCCGCTTGACAATCACAAAGCCGTGCACCCCGCTCGCCGGCGCGGTAAACGTTGCCGCGACATCGCCACCCGCGCCCGCAGCATCCGCCGCCACAAGCGCCGAACTCGCGTTGCCATACGTCGTCGACGGCGTGAAGACCAGCAGCGAGAGCTCGGGCGTGCCGTTGAGCACCTCGACCCCCGCTCGATACACAACCCCGCCAACCAGGGACTTCTCAAAGACCTCGACCACCTCCTCAAGCACGAACGAGGCATTCGTGGATGACCCCGCGAAGTCGAACCCGACTTCATACTCAAGCCGAGTGTTGAAGATCCCTATATCCGCCGACACAATCGCCGCGTTCGCGTAGATCGCTCCCGCATCGGGCACCGCCGGGTTGTTCGAGTTCAGCACCACAAGGTCAATCTCAAGGCCCGGGTTGTTCGAGCTCGCCAGCGCGGAAACCCCGGAGAAACACGCGTCGCCGTCATCGATCATCAGCGACCAGTCGCTCACCGCCGGACGCGATGCAACCACATGGAACTCGTTGGCGACGGTCTGGAACGTTCTCGAAACCGCCCCCGCCGGGCTGAAGATCAGTTGCGGGACATCAGAGACAATCGCCCCCGGCGTGGTGATGGTGATGTTCGATGAGTTGGAAGTCGAAAACTGCCGCCCATAGCTGGATGAACTCGAAACCCATGACACGGGTGCCACGCCACCATCGAGGTCGCACGGCGAGCGCACCAGGAATGTCGCGTACCGCGTCTGCCCCGCCGGGATGGGCCCGACATTGCTCAGCGTGTCGAAGAACGTCCACCCCGCGGGCGCGGAGTCGAGCGTCGTGATCACGTTCTGCGCCGTCACATTGCCCGTGTTGCTCACCGCGATCCGCAGCTGAAACGTCTGGAATGGTCCTGTCTGCGTGGTGTTGAGCGTTGTCGCCAACTCCGGCCCGGTTGTTTCAGCGAAGTTCTCCTCGGTCGCCAGCGCAAACGCCGAGAGCGTCGCCGGAGAATCCATCGTCACCTTGATGACCACCGGAGTGCCCAACTCACCCGGCACCGGCGCGGCGTTGATGCCGACCTGCTCGACGTTGTCAATGTTCGACAGGCTCGAATCGATGAGCGCCCCATCGGACTGCCGGAACAGGCGCAGGTCAAGGTCCGGTGTCGTGCCCACGCCCGGCTGCATCAGCCCGTTGTAAACCATCGACCGGTTCCACACCAGCGTGGCCTTCTCACCGTTGAAAAGGGTTCCGTGATACAGCCGCTCGGCCGGGCCGGTCGGAAGCGGCAGTGGCGCAGTCGAAACATACGACTCGAACGTATCCGTCGCGTTGAAGTACGCCGAGCCGAGATTCAGCGATCCCCACCCGTACGCCTTGTTCCAGTGCGAGCCCCACACCGCCCCGTCATCGCTGTAGTCCAGATCGGTGCCGTTGTCGCTCCAAGCATCCGCCGCGTTGATCAGCACCGCCTTGTTCGAATACGTCGTCTGATCGCCTCGCGTCTGCACCACCAGCAGATAGCCGCCCGTCACGTGCGGCGCGGCGGCCGATGTGCCGATGAAGTTCACAAAGTCCCCGCCCGTCTCCCATTGCGCTCGCGGCGTCCACGTCTCGTGGCCAGGCGCAACCAGATCCGGCTTCTTCCGGCCCGAGACCGGCACCGGACCACGGCTCGAAGTCGAACGGAGCCGGTCGTCAGCGCGGTCCGCCGTGTTGAGAATGTCCATGTTCCCCACGCAGATGCCGTTGCGGGCCACCGATGGACGCGTCAGCGTCGAGGTGGTTCCACCGTTGTTGCCCGCCGCGATGATGAAGCCGTAGTCAAAGTCATCGACGATCGCGTCGTAGAACTGCTCGATGAGATCATCGTCTGCTACCGCCGTCCCATACTCCCACGACACATTGATCGCCTCGGGATCATCAACGGCGGTCGTCACCATCCAGTCGACATCGGTGTCGAGGCCTCCTGCGGCGCGCCCTATCAACACGCGGTCCAGCCCGGGCGCAACGCCCCGGAATGTCGCATCCCGTGAAGTAATGATCCCGGTCACGGCTGTGCCGTGCCCAGCCGGAGTGCTCCCGACGTTCACCAGGTCCGTAACGCTTGTTCCCGGAGCCCCGTCAAAGTTCACACCCGCAAACGCCGGATGGTTCTGCTGGCAGCTTGTATCCATCACGCCCACATCCCACGACTGCCCGAACCGGTTGTTCGCCCAGAACGAAGTCGGCAGTCCGAGCGCGACGACCGACTGTTCCAGCAGTCCCCCGCCATCAGGCGCATCGAAAACGCTCAGCACCCGCGCATCCTCAAGCATCGCCGCCGCGGCACCTTCTGGCAGCTCGGCTGTCAGCCCGCTCAAACCGATCGATCTTCCCAGCACGCGCCCGCCCAGGCCCTCGATCTTCGCCGCCAGCTCATCGTGCTCTGGCGTAATCATCGCCAGAACCCGTTCGCGGATGTGCCGCCGCGCATCCGCCGAGATCTTCTCGATGCCATCGGCAAGCTCATCAATCCGCGCCTGATCAGCTTCGGTCAATCGGTGCTTGCCACCGCCCACTTCCGCCAGCCACGCAACCTCTTCCGCGGGAGACAGGCTGTGGCCCGGTCGCAGTGCCCGATGGATCTGCTGAATCTCATGGGCAAGCGGATTCGTAAGCCGCTCCACCTCTTCCCGCTCCGCCCGCATCAGCGGAACCCAAGGGCTGTTCCGAAGCCGAATCACCACCCGCTTGTGCGCCGCTTGTCCCTTCGCCCCGTTCCCCACGCCGTCCGCGCCGCCCTTCACTTTGTCCTGGGCAGATTCGCTTGCTCCTGCCGCGGCGGCGAGTACAAGAAACGCGGTCATGATCCGGGCGTGAGGCTTGCGCATGGTCGGTCTCCAGATGGCCAGTCTTCTCTGCCCCGGCTCCGCACAAGGGGAGCGTTCGTGCTCGGGCAGAGAGCAACATGCCATGCACACAACGCGAAAAATGTACACGATGCACGCCAACCTCCAAGCAGTTTCGCGATTTCACCTCTCCTCACAGGTCCCCGCGAACGCACGGAAATGCCCCTTCGACCCAGCCAGAGGGTTCACAACCCGGCAAACACCGCTTCGTGGTGGAGACGTTGTGCATGGAACCGCCTTGGCCGCGGGCGCGGTATACATCGTGCACTGGTGGGTGCCGCGGTCCGCCGAAGCGTGGCCAGTTCCCGCCAACACCACTCGGAGCACCAGCCATGGCAAAGAAGAAGACCTCGAAGAAAGCCGCAAAGGCCAAGCCCGCTCAGAAGTCATCAAAGAAGTCGGCCACGAAGGCCGCTTCACGAAAGTCGGGCGGCACCCCCAAGGACATCCGCAAGGTCGGCACCGGCGGGGGCGCAAGTGCAGGCGAGGTCGGCCGCACACTCGTCGAAATGTTTAACAAAGGCCAGATCGACGCGATCGAGAAGATGTTCTGGTCCCCCAGCATCGTCTCCTGCGAGGGCGAAGGCGTCGCGATGGAGTGGGTCGGACGCAAATCCGCTACGCGAAAGAACTCCCAGTGGCACTCCCAGCACCGCCTGCACGGTGCCAGCGCCGAGGGCCCCTTCGTCGGTGCAACCGGCTTTGCCGTCAAGTTCAAGATGGATGTCGAGTCCCTCGCCGATGGCAAGCGAATCGCCATGGAAGAGGTCGGCGTCTACACCATCCGCGGCGGGAAGATCACCCGTGAGGAGTTCATGTACGGCGGCGGCCCCACCGCCGCCTAACCCGAATGCGAGTTGAAAAACCTTCGAACCGGCGCCTCGGGTTTGCCGTATCACTTTGTGAGCACTGGTGTTCGCAAACACTGGAGCTCAGCAGAGAGTCTCCTTTCTCCTTTCTTCTGTGGAACGCCCCCGGATTGCCTCCCCGGGGGCGTTCCTCATTTTGGCCGCTCTTGCGTACCTCGCCGCTCCGCAGCGAAAAGCAAGACACGCGATCCGTACCAACCACCCACAACAGCATTCGTCCTGTACAACCATCCCTGCATCAAGGGGTGTTGCGGCATGGGGATTTCATCGTCTCTTGCGCAATGCCCGCACACACCTCAAGGGCGGGTCGAATGACGTCGATTTCATTTGGCTTTCCGGAGTTGCTTGGGGCGCGGTGGATGGAGCCTCGTTATGCGTCTGAGCCTGAGCAGTGTGAACGTCCGTCCCGTCGCCAAGAAGCCCAACGGGCGTAGCACCCTGAAGTTGGAGCGCCGCGGCAGCGAGCGCGAGGCCTCAACCGGCTCCATCAGCGCAACCTACACCAACGGCCGCGACCGCTACGGCCTCACGCACCTGCAGGTCGTCGACCGCTCCGAGGGCGGCATCGGTGCACTGACACGCTCCGCGATTGAACCCGGCATGCGGGTCACCATGTGCCCCGACGGCTCGCGGATTCCATGGCTGGGTGCCTTGTGCGTTCGGTGCGAGCCGGCGGGCGAGCTGTTCCGCATCGGCCTTGCCTACACACCCCGCCGCGCGGCGTGATTTTGTGCGGTTGCCGGGCGCGGCGGAACGCCTTGGTTTGGCGGGGCGGGCGGTCGAAGGATCGGAAAAAACAAAAACTGCGCGCGAGACTGACCTGAATAGGGGATGTTGTGGCGTGAGGTGGCTGCGTGGATGGGCGGCTGAGTGGGTCCACTTGTGGTGGTCAGTCTACCACACGGGGGGGAGGGAGTGAAAGGATGTTGTTTGGGTAAATGTGCGGGCGGATGTTGGGGTGGATGTGGGGAGTGCAAGGCTCAAGGGGCTTGGGTGTCGGCGGTGAGGAGGCGCGCACGACCGAGGGCCGTTGTGTCGAGGTGGGAATCGCACGGAGCCGCCCAAAGCCCGAGGTACCTTCAGAAACTGGTCGCTGCCACCTGGCGGTTGGCACACCACATCTGCATAGCGACAAGTGTCTGAGATTGTTGTGAGATGCAGCACGAATCTGGGTATCTCTTCAGCCGTCTGCAACACATGGATCTGGCAGCGTGGGGAGCGAGCCGGTGGCGGCGTAGGTTCGCAGGGCGTTGTCGATCTGGGCGCGGGGGTCGTGGCCGCGGAGTTTGAGGGTGCGGTAGACACTCATGAGGATCGCCTGGGTGGCGGCCCCGCGCTGGCTGCGGTTGCACTGGCTGTTCTTGCGCAGGATCAACGGCCTGCGCCCTGAGCGCGGCGAACCGGCCCCCCCCCCGCCCCCCGCC
>JBBRUT010000125.1:0-10281 GCA_038247555.1 Phycisphaerales bacterium
AGTACTCCCACAGCGTGTTCCCGCCGCCCTCACCCTGATGCGTGATCGCCCCCATCATCTCCGCCAATATCCGGTCAGAAAACATCTGCCTATGCAGCGCGACAAAGTGAAACCGAACGTGCGACAGGAATCGCCCCAGCTTCTCCTTGTGCCCTCGATACGACGGCTGCAGAATCAGCCCGCCGATCTCCGTCGGCCCGCTCTCATCGAGCGTGAGCTTGGCGGTGATGTGCGTCACCCCCTGCTGTAGCGATGTGCTGAACATCTCTCGCCGCGACAGCTTCAGCGACACATTCGGCTCCCCCGGCCCTCCCATGCTCGAGATGAGCTGGCTCGTCCCCAGCACCCCGCCCGATTCGCGATCTTCCAGCACGAACATGAACAGGTCAGACCGCTGCGTCATCGACGCACTACCCGCTCCGGCTTCGGGCTTGTCAGCCCGCCCCGGCTTCGCGATCTTGGCCGCCTTCTGCGCAGCCGCAGCGCCCGTCTTGCCGAGCTTCATAAAGCACTGCCTCGACCGCAGCACCTTCTCGCTGATCAGGTCCTTATCCGCCGGCAGATTAATGAAGTGCACCATCCGCGCCAGCTTGTACAGCGTGGCGACATCCTCAACTTTGGCTCGACGGATCAGGAACACGTTGGCCTCCAGTGCCCGATGCTACGGCGGTCCGTGCCACCCGGTCGCGATCCGGTGAAGGGTTCATGTTTCAAACATGCCTCGCGCAGAGGCGCAGAGCCGCAGAGAAGCGGGGTAAAAGATCAAAGCGGATGCAGGAAGAATCGGAGGGGAGGCCGCAGATCAAAAGTTGGAAATGGCGAGGAGGCTTCGCGCGGACCCATGTTTTCATACTTGGCTTTCTCTGAGTCCCCTCGCCTCTGCGCGAGACTCTTCCCCAAAGAGTGCCGGCGTTTCAACCCTCCGCAGCCGCCGCCGCCATCCCCTTCTCAATGCACGCGAACACCCGCGGCCAATCCGCATCCTTAAACACCGGCATCGGCGGCAGCATGCGGATGTGGTACGGCCCGTGCCCGCAATAGAACACCAGCACACCCGCATCGAACAGGTGCTTGCACAGCTTCGTGACCTTGTCCTTCTTCCCGCCAAACGGTGTGAACCGCATCATCCCGCCCGTGCCGCCCACAATATCCGCAACATCCGGCGAGCCGGGGAACCACTCCGGGTGCTTCGCCGCCAGTGCCCGCACCTGCTGCGCAAAGAGCCCGTGCTGCTTTGCGAACGCGCCGTTCTTCCCATACCACGCCCCATCGCGCAGCCGCTCCACCACGCTCGTGCCGATCCGGAACGCCGGCCCGCTACTGGTGAACGTCCCCGACAGCAGCCCCGGCCCCGGGTTGTACTCCTCGGTGTACAGCGTGGCGCACACCTGCGTCATCTTGCCGACGCAGAACACATCGACATACTGCCCGAGATTCAGCGCGTCGTACGCAAACATCGACTCGGTCCGGCCGAAGCTCTGGATCTCATCATCCCACACCGCGATCGAGCTGACCTTGCACACATCCATCAGCGCAGTGAAGAACTCGCGCGGCGCGGTGTTGAAGCCACCTTCACCCTGCACAAGCTCGAAGATGATGCACGCGTGCTGCTTGGGGTACCGTTCGACATACTGCCGCAGGTGCGACACCGCCATGTCGATGAACCGCGTCTGTCCGGAGACATCGCCCGCGTTCATCCGCTTCGCCGCGGCCTGATCGTAAAACGGCATGTAATCAATCTGCGTCGATAGCGGAATCCCGATGCGGTTGGCCGCGGCATCGCCAATCTGGCTCATCGTCACCGACCGCCCCATGAAGCAGTCCTTGAACGCGATGATCCGCGACGCCGGCGCGTGCTTCTGATAGCAGAGTTTGATCGCGTTCTCATTCGCCATGCACCCCGACGTCGTCGCGAAGCAGTACTTAAGGCGGCTGCCCTTCTTCGCCTCATCAAGCAGCACACGCGAGAACTCGTATGGCCCGTTACCCGAGAGCAGGTTGCCGTGCTGCAGCGTGTCTTCCGCCGCGCCGAGCATCGATGCCCGGATCGTTTCGGGATCCGAATGCCCGAAGAAGTGCACGCCGATGCCCGTGATCATGTCCCACTTCACCGAGCCATCGAGCAGCTCGACCAGTGCGCCGTTGCCGACACCCGATGCCAGGTATGGATACAGCAGGCCGCGGCCGCGAACATCGGCGGCTTCCTTGAGCAGCGCGTCATAGCTGACCTTCAGCTCGTCGCGAGCCGGCCGCACATCCGTGATCTTCGCGCTGTGCCTGCCGACTTCGCTCACGACGGCGTCAATGGCTGAACGAAGTGCGCCGCCCTTGGCGAACAACTGCTGCCCAACGGTCGAGGCATCTGCAGCGGTACCGCCCGAAGCAGCACCATTCGCAGGCGTGTTGGAAGCCGACACAGGACGATTCACGGCGGTGGACATTCAAAGCTCCGGCAAGAAAGTGCGTACACAATCCTATCGGCGAATTGCGGCCACGGAATGCGCCTTCCCGCACTCAGGACACACGGCCCCATCCGGCACGCCGGTGCAGTCGTAGCCGCAGGTGCCGCAGAGAGAAAAAGCGTCCAAGCTGTTTCTCCTGCGAAGTAGACTCGCGGCGGCGACCGTACACACCGCGACTGGGATCCAAAGCGGGACCGCAAAGGTTCCTCGCCATCCAGTTGATCCCGGAAGCCAGCGCATCTTCCCGTTCGATTTTTCTGTCACCCGACTTACGACAAGAGGCCCCCACCAATCGATCTTGCCGGGGGGCATCGAAAAGATGATCGCGCCATCGACACAGCCGGCTGTCATGCTGCCGACTTGAACGCCCGGGCCTAGGTCGCTTCCGGCGAAGGCAAAGCCAGCCGCAAAGCTCGCAGCAGCCAGAAGGAGTGCGCACTCGCAATGACTCAAGCGTGCGGATCTAGTCACGATCGACTCCGTTCGCGCCCACCCTCATCATCACCACCGCCAGCATCTGGCACCGCGTCACCAGACTCGTCAGATCGATCCACTCATCCGTCGTGTGCAGTCCGCCGCCCTTCACGCCGACCGTGTCGATCGTCGGCAACCCCGCGGCCTGCATCAGGTTCCCATCGCACACGCCCCCCGTCTTGCCGAACGGCAGCGCCATGCCCAGTTCCTGCGAAACCGCGCGCGCAACCTCCGCGAGCTTCTGCGTCTCCGGCGTCAGTGGCTTCGCCGGCCTCGCCAAACTCGTCCGCACCTTGATCGTCGCGCCGACCACCCCGACATCGCGCTCCAGTTCCTTCAACCGCTGCTCGATCTCCGTCCACGCGACGCTGCTTGGGAACCTCGCGTTGCCCCATGCGCACGCGTGGTCCGCCACCGAGTTGGTGGTCTTCCCGCCGCGGATCGGCCCGATGTTCAGCACAACCCCCTCCGCAGGCCGCGGCATCGCCGACACCCGCACGATCGCGTGCGCCAGCGCGTTCACCGCCGACACGCCCGAAGAGAAGTCGCGCCCGACATGCGCTGCCCGGCCGAACGCCTCGATGATGAACTGTGCGCTCCCCGCCCGTTCCACCACCAGCCCGCCATCGCTCGCCGCGGGCTCGAGCGCGATGCCCACCCCGCCCGCGGCGGCCACACGCGCCGCCTCATCCACGATCGCCTTCGCGCTGTGATAGCTCCCCGTCTCTTCATCCGAGTTCAGCACCACGCTCATCCGCGGCAGCGCACTGCACTCCGCAAGCGCCTCCATCGCGGCCATCGCGATCACCAGCCCACCCTTCATATCCACGCACCCCGGCCCCACCGCGCGGTTCCCATCCGCCGACACCACAAGCTCGCGAAATGCCCCGCGCGGATCGTGCACCGTATCGAGGTGCCCCGATACCATGATCGGCCGCCCGCCCCCATTGTCCCGCCGCGCGGTCGAACTCCAATCCCCAATCCTGCACACCGCCGTCGGTGGAATCGGGTGCGATGCCGCCCCACCGCTCACCCCGCCATCCTCTCCTTTGTACAGCCAATCCGGCCGAGGCTCACCCGGCACGAGCTCGCACGTTGCACCCATCGCCCGTAGCCGCGCACACAGCCGCTCTCGCGTCTCATCGAGCGCGGCCGAGTTGCCCGCGCCGCCTCCGGTCGGCAAATCCACATGCAGCCGCAAGTCCTCAAGCAGCGCATCGCGCCGCCGCTCGATCTTCTCGCACACATGTTGTTCCAGCTCGTCGAATGCCATCAGTTCCTCAACCGGTTCATTTCGCCAAAGCAAACTTCACCACGGAGATCACCGAGTACACCGAGGGAAGAGTGGCGCACTTCAGCAGAACAGCGAGCCAGCAACTTACCGGTTCAACAACTCTCCGCGGCGTGACTTGCTCCACTTCTCTCGTTTCTGTCTCTTCCCGAATCGACCATTTCTCAGTGCTCTCCGTGCCCTCCGTGGTCCAGTTGCCTCTCTGCTTCGCCCCCCCTCTCTCTTCACTGCATTTCTGCTTTGCCCTCATCCGTGCCCATCCGTGGCTTGCCTCGCTCCTTTGCCTGATCTGCGTTCATCCGCGTTCATCTGCGGCTCCTGCCTTCTTCCGCCTCCGTGGTTCCACATCATCGCGGCCACACCCACTCCCCCTCAAACACATCCTCCGCCGGCCCCGTCATGAACACATGATTCGTCTTCTCATCCCACTGAATCACCAGATCTCCGCCCGGCAGGTGCAGCGTCGCCTTCCGCGCCAGCCGACCCGTCAACACACCCGCCACCAGCACGGCGCACGCGCCCGTCCCGCACGCCTGCGTCGCCCCCGCTCCGCGCTCCCACGTCCGCATCGTCGCCTCTCCGCGCGCATGCACACACACAAAGTGCGCATTCACCTTTCGCGGAAACGCCGGATGCTTCTCAATCCGCGGCCCAACCCGCTCAAGCTCCAGCCCCGACAGCCCTTCCCCCCCCAGCACCTCGTTCGCCCCATCAAAGAACACCACGTGCGGGTTGCCCATCGATACAAAGCTCCCCACCCATTGCCCGCTCCCCGCGCCATCGACCTCGACAACACGCTCCGATGGGTGCGACCCCGCTGCGCCGCGATCGACCGACAACCTCGATTCCTCCACCGGCACGCGCGCCATCTCCAGGATCGGCTCCCCCATATCCACTGTCGCGCTCGTCAATCGACCGCCCGAAGATGTCGGTGCGTCGTACGAAATGCTCAGCACCCCACGCCCCGTTTCCACCTTCAGCGGCACAAACCGCATCCCCAGCCGGTCATGCGCGAACTTCGCCACGCACCGCACCCCGTTCCCGCACATCTCCGATTCTGACCCATCCGAGTTGAACATCCGCATCCGCACATGCGCATCGACCCCCGCATTCGGCATGCACACCAGGATCAACCCGTCCGACCCCACGCCCCGGTGCCGATCGCTGATCTGCCTCGCAATCTCCGGCAGGTCACCGCGCTCCGCCAGCGCGGCCTCCCCCGCCCGCCCACACGTCGAATACGCATCGACGTACACGTAGTCATTTCCGATCCCGTGCATCTTCACAAACCGCATGCGACGCTCCTGTTCCCGTGAGCGTATGTCATCGCCCCATGCATCCCCGCCTCTTCAGTCTGCGTCCTCCGCGTTCATCCACGGCTCTCCCTCCGAATCCGTACTCATCGGTGTCCATCCGTGGCTCTTCCGGTCTCAGAGCCCAAACCACATCGCCGCCCCCATCAGCCCGCCAATCACCAGCCCCACAACCGCCGTCGCAATCTTGATCCGCCGCACCGTCTGGTCGATCGGCAACGCATCCGCCCGCGCGCCCGCCAGCCTTCGAAGTTTCCCGATTCGCAGCGCAAGCGATCCATGCCGCAGCCCGCCCCGGTTCAGCGGTATGTTGTTCAGAAACGACACCGCCTCCAGCGCGCCCGCCATCGCCCCGACCGCCTGAACGGTGATGATGCTCTGCGGCGGCGCTTCTGCACGCTCGCCCGGTGCTTCCACTTCCCGCGCTTCAACGACCACGGCGGGGCCCATCGCGCCCGGTGTGCTCAGGTGCATCGCCGCGAACGCATCCGCCTGCCACTCAAACCGCCTGCTCACAAACAGGAAGATCAGCACGGTCCCCACCAGCAGCCCGATTCCCACCACCACCTCCAGCCCCATCGCGCCAAGAACATACGCCGCCGCTTCCACCGTGCTCGCGCCCACAGTGCCATCCGGACCTACCTCCCGCGGCAGCGCGACCCACGCCCACCCCCACAGCAACAGCGTCCCCAGCAGCGAGAGCCCCATCAGGCTCGTGATCATCACGGCCGCAAGCCACGGCACATGCTTGTGCCGCACATGCCCAAGCTCGTGCGCCATCACCGCCTCAACCTGCTGTCGCGGCAGCGAATCCAGCAGCGCATCGGTCAGCAGAATGTACCGCAGCTTCCCCCACAGCCCCATCACCGCGCCGTTGATCATCGCCCCGTGCGTCCGCCACACCAGCAGTTCCCGCACGCCCACATCATGCTGCTTGCACATCCCCACAAGCCGCTCACGCAGCGGTCCGGGCGACAGCTTCACCGTGTCCCACACAAACCGAAGCGCCAGCGGCGCAATGCTCAGCACGATCGCCACGCCCACAAGCTGCACCGCCAAGAGCCCGCTCGACCGCGTTGACGGATCCCGCGCCATGCCACCCAGCCACGCCAGCACCCCGCTCGCCGCGCCCTGCCGTCGCGACAGCCAATCCGCCGCCCACTCCGCGCACTCCGCCCACCCCAGCAGCATCCCGATCGGAACCAGGCTCAGCAGCACCTGATGCCGCAGATGACTGATCACAAACTGCTTCCGCGTCGGCATGGGATACACCGTCGCGCCCGAATCGAGCCCTCGCATCGTCACCGCATCACGAACCCGCTTCTCCAGCGGCCATTGCGCAGCCCACGTCGCGCAAAACACCAGCAGCGCGGGCGAGAGCGACACCAGTTCATCCAGCAGGATCACATCCCCCATCACCAGCCGCACCAGGTCCAGCCAGCCAAACAGCAGCACGTTTACTACGTGCAGCAGCACCGCGCCGATCCGCGCCGCCGTTCCCGTCCGCTCCGCCGCCCCAAGCGCGCCGCCGCGGCCTGCATCCAGCAGCTTTCCCGCCGCCCCGCACACCAGCCACGTCACCCCCACCAGCACCAGCATCGGCAGCGCCACCACCAACACCGTCCACCACCCCGCCACGCCCTCGTAATACCGCGCAAGCACACCACCGCTCTTCGCGATCGCGTCATGCGTCGCGATCGCCGCCAGCATCACAATGACCAGAACATGCAGCAATCATTCTCTCTTGGCGGGCCGGCACTCCGTGCGAGCTTCTTTCCAGTTCTTCGCCGCTCCGTGGCGAGTCTTTTTCTCTGCTCTTCCCTCGTCGATCCCCCGCCCCTCGCCTACTTCATCCTCACCTCTCCCAGATCAATCACCACCTCCCCACGCTGGTAGTAATCGACATTCATCACCCCCTGCCGCACACTTGTCAGCACCAGGCACGACCGCCCGTGCGAAGTCGCAAACTCAAAGTCCCCGCGCCCGGGGCTGGCATACTCCCCATTCGCCGCAATCTGTACGTGAAAGTGATAGTGTGCCATCGCCCTCGCATCCGCCGCGAACATCGCCTCCGGTGCGATGAACGTCCGGTCATTGGCCCGCTGCGTCGGCCGCGGCTCAAACAATGTCACCCGGAACGCCCCATGCTCCGCCCGCGACGACGGCACCTTCGCGCACTCGTTCTCCGCCGCCCACAGCAATCCGCCATACTCCGTGCTCTCATCGGCGCGGTCCTTCAGCGCCTGCGCAAACAGCTCGGACACAATCACCGGCTCCCGCATCGCCTCATCAATCACCAGGATCGTGAGCACATCGCCCCACGCCAGTTGCCCCTCCCAGTCTTTCAGCGACTCCCCCTTCTTCCGCCACTCCGAATCCCCGGCAGTCGCCCGCCACCCCTTCCGGCCCTTCAGCTTCGTTCCCAGTTCCGCCAGCAGCCCCGCCCGATCCATCCCCACCCACGCCGCGCGATTCTTCGCCGCCCACCGCACCGGCTCGATATGCCGCAGCGCAAGCCCCCGCCGCTGATCTTCGCTCAATCCTGCGATCGCCCCCGTCACCTCTCCCCACCATCGCGCCTCCACCTCGCCGTCCCGCTTGAGCATCCGCCCCGCCAGTTCCAGTTCCGATCCCGCCACCGGCACAACCCCAAAGGCATTCCGCACCGCCACCAGTTCCGACACCGCCGGGTTGTTCTCCCACTCCGGGTTCGCCGCCAGAATCTCCCCACGCCGCGATCCATCCGGGTCAAGCCGACCCATCAAGTCCCACGCGCCCTGCCGCGCCTTCTCCGCAAACTCACCATCCCCCGCACCGTTCGCCTCAGGATCGACAAACACCCCGAACGCGATCTCCACGACATCCTTCCCCGGATGTAGCGCAAGCAGCGCATCCTTCTCCGGACGATCCTCATCCGGCGGCGTCGGCACCGACCGCGCGTAGCTCCGCACAAACGGCGCGGTCAACACCTTCCAGGCGTCATCCTCCTTGTGGATCGCGGCCTGATTCGCCAGCAGTTCGATCACCGGCCACCCCGTCTCCGTCGGCAGCCTCAGCCGAAACAGGTTCACGTTGTCCGCCGCGCCCTCCGCCGTCTCATCTGCCAGCAGCTTCTCAATCGCGCGCACGCGCACCCGGTCGCTCGGCTTCCCGATCGTCCACACGAGCTTCTTCAGCGCTTCCCGCGTCGCGGCCCGATCCCCCGTCCCCGCCTCCACCTCCGCCCACGCCTGATCCACAGCGTTCAGCCGCTTGTTGTCGCCGGCCTTTGAGTCCCCCATATCCGCCAGCGGGTCCGCCCCCGACGCAACCGCGGCCACAACCAGCCATCCCGCCAGACATCCAATGAGCTTGTTCATCATCACGACTTTATACCGACCCCCCTCCCCTGCGCCTCTACCCGGTTCAGCGCGGCCAGTCGCTCCCGCTCGCATATGATCCCCCGAGTGCTCCCACAAATTCCCCCACAACCCGCGCCCCGTGGCCCCGCAGCCACCACCTCCGACACCGCGCTCCTCGAGCGCGTCACCAAGGTCATCAACCTCATCCGCCCCGCCGTCCAGGCCGATGGCGGCGACGTCGAGCTTGTCGAGATCACCGCCGATCAGATCGTCCGCATCCGCCTCCACGGTGCCTGCGTCGGTTGCCCATCTTCCACCGTCACCCTCCAGATGGGCATCGAACGCAACCTCAAAGAGCACGTGCCCCAGATCCGCGGCATCGAAGCCATCGACTGACTTCTCCCCCACCCGTAGTTGGCTCATCCCCACTTTTGGGGCCAATTGCCCCGACGTCTATCGGACGTTCCCCCCGGTTTTCCGGGCCATAACGTCCCAACACCTTGACCAGTTGTTGTAAACCGGTGGAGCACCACGCCTTCGCTTCGTTTTTTCCTTTGAGCCGTCCCTGAACTTGGTATAGTGCACGTCGCTCGACCCGGCCGTTCAACGGAAGGCATCGGGGACTGGAGGTCCAAATGCTCGTCATCACGCGCCGGGAAGGGGAAGAGGTTGTGATTGGTAATCCCAGCAGTCCCATCGGGATTGTTCGGATCGCCTCCATCAAGGGCGACCGCGTCCGCATCGCGTTCGACTTTCCGCGGCACGTCGATGTGCACCGCCGCGAAGTCGCCAACCAGATCATCGAAGATCAGCCCCAGGTGATCGGCGCCATCAAGAACGGCGTCGCCTCCCCCCGCTGATCAGCGAGCATCTGCAGCACTCCGCATAACGACAAAGCCCAAGGCCTTCGCCTTGGGCTTCCGTGTTTTTATCCCACTCTTCACCGACCGAAGATCTCACCCTCTTCGCGTTTTTGGTGCTGAACTCCTCCTCGTGCCTCGATGCCCCCTGCCTCGATGCCTTCTTCGCCTTCACCACCCACGAAAAAGCCCCGGCTCTCGCCAAGGGCTTTTTTGAACTCGCGGCTCGGCATTCCCTCCGTCGCTCCGTCGCTTCGTCGCTTCCCCCTCTTACTCCGCCTTCCCACCGTTCATGTCATAAATCCATGAATCCCCGGCGCGGCTCCAGTTCAACACCTCGCCGGAACCGAAGAACAGTTTCAGTTCCCGCTCCGCGGCCTCGGGGCTATCGGACCCATGAATCAGGTTGAAGCTGTTGGAGACGCCGAAGTCGCCGCGGATCGTCCCGGGGTTGGCCTTCGAGCCGAACGTCGCGCCCATCATGTTGCGGGCGATGGTGATCGCGCCGTTGCCGCGGATCGCCAGCACCAGCACCGGCGA
>JBBRUT010000126.1:0-10251 GCA_038247555.1 Phycisphaerales bacterium
CCGCGGCCACGCTGAGACCTCGAAGCGCGGCCCGTATTCTTCAGCCCGCAAAGCGGGCGAAGGTGCGCACGCTGAGGCCAAGGCTCGCCCCGCGGCCGGGAATCATCGCCCTTTCCGCCTGGCCACCTTGGCCTTGTTTCGCATGATCCGCAGCTTCGACCCGCCACGCTTGGCTTCGGGCATCGCTCCCGCCTCGCGTCCGATGTACCGCACCGCCGCGCGCGCCAGCAGGCCCGATCGGGTTTCGCCGCTGGATTTTGCGTGACGATCGATCGCGTCCAGCACGCGCTGGGGCATCGTGATGCCCACGCGGACAATCTTCACCCGAAGCGTGGTCTCATCCACGTTCACGATCGCCCACGTTCCATCGGCGTAGTCAGGATCGGATCGCAGCTTCTCGATCGGAGTCGCCAGAGGGATGATGCCGCCCTCCTCGATCATCCCTTCCAGGTGGAGTTCGATCGCCTCTTTCGCCATGGACAGGGCTTCATCCACCGTCGCACCGGCGCTGACGCACCCGGGCAGGTCCGGCACGCTCACGCCATAGTCGCTCTTCCGGTCTTTGTGGATCACGACGGGATAGTTCATGGCTTGCTCCATCCGGCTTACTTGGCGATGCTCCGAAGCGTTCCAATCGGCAGGTCTCGCTCGGGGTGCGGAACCGTGACCAGCCCGGGCTTCGACGGATGGCGATACTGGTGATGGCTCCCCTTCGTGCGGGCCAGCTCCCATCCATCGGCCACCAGTCGGCGGATCACGTCCCGGCTGTTCATACCTCAGTATGACATACGGTATGTATCGTGTCAAGGTTCGGCGGACGGCACTACCGAAGCATCTTCCTTGCCTCGCCGTGCCCCGCGGCCACGCTCGGTCTTCAAAGCGTGGCCCGTGCTCTTCAGCCCGCGAAGCGGGCGCACGCTGTTTGCCACGGGGCTTGCCCCGTGGACCGCGGCACTCCCAACCCTCTCCTGTTTGTTGCCTTTCAGCCCGCAAAGCGGGCGCAGGTGCGCACGAAGAAACTTTCGCTCTCTTCAACTTCGCCGTCGAGCGCTTCGACGTGACTCGTGCTCTTTTCGCTGCTTCCTCATCAAGTTCATACGGCGTTCTCCTCTCCAAGTCCTTGCCGTTCATGGCCTTGATAATCCATCCACAATCCAAACAAATCGCTTGACAAATCGGGTTCCGTACGCCATACTGTTCCCGATCATGCTCTCCGGCCCGGCCATCCCGGCATCGCCCGCCGCCGCCACCGCGGCGGACATCGCGCCGGCTGACCTCACCCCCTTTCGCCCAACCCCCGCCGCCGCGGCCAACATCTTCTCCGCCATCGCCTCCGGCCGGGTCTCCCTCTTCGATCTCGCCGCTCAACACAACACCACCCTCACCGATCTCATCGTGTGGCTCGAATCCCCGGAAACCAGCCAGCGCCACGCGGCGCTCAACCACGGCCTCGCCGCGGCCGTCCGCACCGCAAGCCTCGCCCACCTCGCCGCCGCCCCCCCCGCGCTCGCCCGCACACTCAACGAGTTTTCCCAAAGCCCGGCTCCCCAGGAGCCGGCCTCCCGCGAGTCTTCCGCCGCGCAGCTTCGCTACGCCATGCTCGCCGTCCGCGCGGCATCACTCCTCTACCGAATGTCCCGCATCTCCGGTGATGCCCCTCGCAAGCTCCTCCCCCGCCGGGGTGAGTCCCGCCCGCAGCCGTGGGCGGGAGCTTCTGCTTTGCTGCCTTCAACCTCCCCAAGGGCGGAGGCTGGGTGGGCGGCGCAGCCGGGGGTGGGGGCTCTTGCATCTTCTACTCAGTCTTCCGCCTCTACATCTCCCACATCCGACATCCCACTTCCCACATCTCACATCGCTCCCCCGGCTCCTGCATTTTCTACCGTTTCTTCCCGCGCTTCTGCTCCTCCCTCTTCAACGTCCGACATCCCACATCCGACATCCGACGTCGCCCCTCCCACAACCGACTTCCGCCCAACCGCTTCCCACGCCGCCCTCCTCGAAACCATCGACACCCTGACGGACGAAGACCTCTTCGCCGCCTTCATAAGCGGCGAGATCGATCCCGCCGACGTCCTCGCCGCGACGGGTCACTCCCTCGGCCCCGCGCCCTGACCCCCCACGCTGGACTCGGCCCTCCGCATTCCACACTCCGCATAACCTCCGCACCATGCGGACCCCCATCCAGCCCCCCCGGCCCGCTCCCCAAACCCTGGGCGACCTGCTTTCCGCCGCCCTCGCCCGCCGCAAACCCCTCATCGATGCCGGCCGCACCACCGCCTTCCGGGCGTTCTCCGGTGCCGCGGATGGACTCGATGGCGTCTTCGTCGATGTCTACAACGCCTCTCCCCCAGACGGCAGCGGCGGCGCAACGCTCATCGTTTACGAAGGTCGCCCCCCACACGACTTCGACCCCCCCGCTGCCGCCGCGGCGGTCTTGCACGCCCTCCGCCCCCTCGGCGTACAAGCCGTGTACTTCAAGCCCTTCGCCACGGACCGCTCCAAGCTCGGCGGCGAACTCCCTCCGGTCGTCACCGACCCGCAACCCCTGGCCGGCCATCCGCTCCCCGAATCGCTCCTCATCACCGAGATCGATTGCACGCTCGAGGTCCGCCTGTTCGACGGGCTCTCGACCGGGCTCTTCCTCGACCAGCGCGACAACCGCGAGTGGGTCAGCCAGTGGTGCCGCGACCGTGCGAAGACCAGCACGCAGCAGCCGCGCATGCTCAACACCTTCGCCTACACCTGCGCTTTCTCCGTCGCGGCCGCGCAGGGGGGGGCAGCAACGACCAGCGTCGATGTCTCGCCGCGCTATCTCGACTGGGGCAAGCGCAACTTCTCGCACAACGGCTTCGACGATGGCGTCGAAAGCGGCGAGCACCGCTTCGCCCGAATGGACACCTTCGAGTTCTTCAACTATGCCCGGCGCAAGCAGCTCACCTTCGACCTCATCATCCTCGACCCCCCCAGCTTCGCCGCCGGCTCAAAGAAGAAGGGCATCAGGCCCTTTAGCTCAGTCGAGGACTACGCGCGGCTCGTCCGCGAGGCCGCCGCGCTCCTGACCAAGCAGGGCGTCATCCTCGCCTCAACCAATACTGCCGAGCTCTGCCGCCCCGGCCGCCTGGAACACGAAATCACCAAGGGCCTGGGCCGCGATCCCCGCGGGCTGAAACTCCCCGCCCCCCCCATCGACTTCGCCCGCGATCGCGACCGCTTCGCCGCCCGCGCTTTCATGCCCTGACCCGCCAGCCCGACCCGACCCGACCAAAAACAACAAGAGACGGCTCATGCCGCCTCAAGTGATAAAAGTGCCCCGCGTAGGACTCGAACCTACGACCCGCTGATTAAGAGTCAGCTGCTCTACCAACTGAGCTAGCGAGGCGAACACTGCCGTTTCTCGCGGCAGGGCCCAATAGTACGCAAAGGGAAAGGGGGTGGTCCAGTCAAAGCGTCGGCGACCACGATGAAACCGCGGTTTGGCGACGGAGAGGCCCTCTGCAGGCCGCGGGACAGGCGGCAACCCAAACGTCAGGGCGAGGTGCGGCGCAGCGCGATGATCGTCCCGGCGATCAAGCAGGGAATGGCGATGGCCAACTGCGCTAACGCATACGCCTCCGGGCCGTCCCGGTAGATACCCAGGCGGTAAATCACCTCGTCGCTCATGCGACTCATCGCGATTGAAGTTGCCATTGCAACCGCAATCGGAACGCCGATTCCCAATGCCGCAGCGAGGGCTTCGCTGCGGATGAGCGAGCCGACAAACCACGCAACGCCCGCGGCAGCAAGAACTGTCGCAAATCCGACGAGAAACAATTGACCCGCGTCGTTCGGAAATAGCGTTCCGGATTCCGAACCCTTCGAGATGCCCGACTCCACCCACATCAGCGTTGCCATCGCAAACGTTCCGACAATCGCTGGCATGAGCGAGCAGACAAGCGCCACAACCGCTCGACTCGTCACGATCGTCAACCGCCGAACCGGCATGGCCTCGAGAAACTCGGCGGATCGCTCTCGTCTCTCCCTCGCAGCGGCGACGCCTACAAACGCGGGGATCGTGAGCGACGCGATGAGAACCCCGATCATCGTCATGGCTGAAAGTGCCAATATCAGCGGCTCTTGCTCTGTCGTCGGAGTGGAGATGGCCGCATCAATGATGAGGTAGATGATCGTCGGTGCGATGAACAACAATCCCGAGGCGATCAGCACCGGCAGTTGCAGGTGAAAGTCCTTGCGGATCAGCATCATGAACATGCGATAGCCTCCCTTCGATGCGTTTCGAGATGCCCCGCTGCATGGCCCCGGACCACGTCGCGGAAGATGTCATCAAGAGTCATGTCCTGAACCTCGATCGACTTTGCCCCAAGCGCACGAACCTGCTCCACCGATTCGCCCGTTGAGCCGCGAACGGTCAGCGTCCATTGCCGACCCTCAATGCGGGACCACACGAGGGCGCTGGGACGGGCGGCTGAGGCAGCAGCGGAAAGGGACACGTCGTCGAGCACCGCGCGGATGCGTTTCGTACCGGCGAGAAGCTCCTCCGTCCGCGCCTGAAGCAACATCTTTCCTTCGTGGATGAGTCCGATGACGTCCGCCATCTTCTGGACATCCGCGAGTGAGTGGCTGGACATCATCACGGTGCGACCGCGATCACACACGGATCCGATGACGTGTTCGAGGAACTCATCTCGCGCGATGGGATCGAGACCATCCGTCGGCTCATCGAGAATCAAGATCTCCGGGTCATGCCCGAGCGCGAGAATGAGTGATAGCTTCGCCGCGGTTCCCTTCGAGAGCTTGCCGACACGTTGCGCCGGGTCAATGCGTGCCCGCTGCAACATTTGCCCAACCGCAGCACTGTCCCAACGCGGCTGCATTGCGGCGCAGAAGCCGACGAGCTTGCTCACCCGCATCCACGCGTAGGCGGTGATGCGATCCGGCACATAACCCACGCCGCGGCGTGCAAGGACGGGTTCGCGATGAGGATCAACGGATCCAAGCTGACAGCCGCCGCTGGTTGGCCGCAGCAAGCCCATGAGCATTCGAATCGTTGTGCTCTTTCCCGCACCATTGAGGCCTATGAACCCATAAACGCTGCCGCGAGGCACGCGGAGATCGAGACCATCGACGACCGCGGCGCCATGTCGCTTAAAGCGCTTGGTAAGACCGAGTGTCTCGATGGCGAACTCACCGGCGGAATCGCTGCTCATGGCGTTATCTCCTGGTGGATTGCCCGGCCCGGGGTATCGGTGAGGGACTCCCACGCTTTCGCGTAAGCACTGTCGATCTCCGCCTTGGATAAGCGCGCGGCGATACCAATGCGAACGCCGTTGGCGAAGGTGGCGAGCAGCACTTGGGCGGTTTGGGTGTTGGCTTTCACAGCGCCTGCCGCGGTCACAAACAGCCCCAAGCCGGGACGATGTTCAAGGATGCCCTCCATCTGCAACTCGTCATACGCCCGTTTAATTGTGTTGGGGTTGATGTGGAGGGCGGTTGCCTGTGTGCGGATGGATGGCACCGCTTCACCGGGACGGAAGATGCCAGCGGCAATCTTCTGGCGAAGCTGGTCCGCCACCTGTTGGAAGACGGGCAGGTTGCTGGGGTTTGTCGTCATCTTGTGTACTAGCGTTCTATAACACTGATACAGTACGCTTATGCAGGTCACAGGGTTGCATTCGCGCACTGGAGAACGGGGACGAGTATAAAGGGGCGACTAGAGCCACAGGGTCGGGCGATTGACCCCGGTGGGTCCCACGACTACTGTCCTCGTCCACCACCGGGCGATCGGTAGGGATCAGTATGGGCCGCCGATCGGCCTTGCAAGAAGGGTTCGCACAATGCTTCCTCCATTTCGGCAAAGCCATGGCCGCTCACGTCGTCGCCGCTCGCACCACGCGATGACTCCGGTCAATCCGACGACCTGCCCACTCTCGGGCATGCCCAAGATGCACCACCGGGCCTGCAAGGAATCCGGATATGTGCGTCCGGGCTTGAAGATCAGCGTTCCCAAGCTCGGGATCGGTGAAGCCAAGGACTGATCCGATGCGAATCGCCGTGGATGTCATGGGGGGCGATCACGCGCCCGATGCAATCATCCGCGGCTGCATCGGCGCCTTGAAGCACCTCACGCCCGACGACCAGCTCGTACTCGTCGGCAATCAGCGGGACATCGAAGAAATTCTATCCGAGCAGCGGGTCAGCGATCCGCGGCTTGAGTTCGTCTGGACCACCGAGGTCATCGGCATGCACGAGTCCCCGGTGGATTCCGTGCGCGCCAAACGCGACTCATCACTGGTCCGCATGATGCAGCTTGGCTCGGTGAAGGCCGAACGCCGCTGCGACGCCGTGCTCTCGGCTGGCAACACCGGCGCGTGCGTATCGGGCTCGACAATGCACATGCGGCGGTTGCCGGGTGTGCACCGGCCCGGTATCTGCGTGACGTTCCCCTCGTTTGGCGCAACCCCGGTGGTGCTATCGGATGCGGGGGCCAACCCCGAGCCCCGGCCGTCTCACCTGTGGCAGTATGCGCTGATGTCCGAAACGTTTGCCAGAACGGTTGTGGGCATCAACAGCCCGCGCGTCGGGCTGATGAACATCGGCTCGGAAGAGGGCAAGGGCACGGAGCTGATCAACCAAACGCACGAGTTGCTCAAGAAGACGCCCGGGATGAACTACATCGGGTACGTCGAAGCCCGCGACCTGTTTGAGGGCGGCGTCGACGTCGTGACGACGGATGGGTTCACGGGGAACACGGTGCTGAAGCTCGCCGAGGGCCTTGCCCGAAGCCTGTTCCGAGCGCTCGCGCAGGAGATCTTCACGCTCGCGCCGGACCTGGGAATGCAGATCGAGCCGATCTTCAAAGAGATCTACCGCAAAAACGACTATCACGAGTATGGCGGCGCGCCGCTTCTGGGCGTCAACGGGGTCTGCGTGATCGCGCACGGGTCGAGCGAGGCCCGGACCGTCACCGCCGCGATTCGCAACAGCCGCGCCTATCTTACCGGGCATCTGAACGAGGCAATCGTGAAGCGACTGGCCGAAGTCGAACACATGGCCCGTCATATCCCGGAGCCTGCATGAGCACAGGGAACAACTCTCCAGCCACGGAACTCTCTCGGGGCAGGGTCGGAGTACGCATCGCGGGCACGGGCCTCGCGCTGCCGAAGCGGACGATGACCAACAAGGACCTTGAGAAGGTCATGGACACGTCCGACGAATGGATTCGTCAGCGGACCGGCATCCATACCCGCTACGTGGTGGACACCGAGCATGGCGAGAGCGTGATGCATCTTGCCGCGCCAGCACTTCAGGCCGCGCTTGACGATGCCGGCATGGAAGCGACAAAGCTCGATCTGGTTCTGTGTGCAACAATGTGCTCGGAGATGGCTTGCCCCCCCACTGCCTGCCGCGTTGCTGCGGCGCTTGGAGCGGGACACGCGGGAGCGATGGATATCTCGGCAGCGTGCTGCGGGTTTGTGTATGCGATGAACATCGCGCACGACCTGATCAAGGGCGGGGCATACCGGACGATCGGCGTGATCGGCGCCGACACGCTCAGCAAGTTCCTGGAGTATTCGACCGAGGGTCGCAGCACGGCAATCATCTTTGGCGATGCTGCGGGTGCGATGGTTCTCGCCGCGACCGACGATACATCGAAGGGGCTGCTCGCGCAGTCGATGCACGCCGACGGTACGGGGTGGAAAGAGATCTACACCCCAAACACTCCGTTTGACTTCCCGCCTGGAGTTGAGCCCGACCCGGCGATGTATGGGCGTGTGCACATGAACGGGGCGACGGTGTTCAAGTTCGCCGTGGGCACGTTCCCCGACCTGATCCAGGAGACACTCGACAAGGCGGGGCTACGGGCCGACGAGGTAGATATGTTCGTGTGCCACCAATCCAACGCTCGCATTCTTCATGCCGCGCGGGATCGCTTTGGACTGCCGGAAGAGAAGCTGTACATCAACATCGACCGGTATGGAAACACAGTCGCTGCCTCAGTGCCGCTGTGTCTGCACGAGCTTCGCGCCGCGGGGCGCATCAAGGCGGGCCAGAAGGTGATGTTTGTGGCCTTTGGCGGCGGGCTGACCTGGGGCAGCAGTCTCTGGCAGCTATAGCGATTGCGCCCGATTCCTCTGGAGATGTCAAGAAAAACGCCCGCTACGACACTCTTTAAGTGTCGCGCGGGCGAAGTCCTGTTCAGCATGATCGATGTTGGTTCAGCCGCCGCCGCCGGGGGGACCGCTGCTCACGGGCGTTCCGTTCACCACTCCGGTGACGGGGTGCTCGCGGAAGCCGTCGATCTTGCCGATGCCAGCGTCCATGTCGAGGGAGACGTAGCGGCGACCCTTCACCTGGGTCGCGGTGTGCGAGGGCCAGAATGGGTAACCGTTGATCTGGCGGTGGATGTAGTCGGGCGCACGGACGATGAGCTGGCCGTTCCACGCGCGGATGGTGGCCGCCTCGCCACCATTGTCGACCCACTGATCCGACTCGACAAGCGAAACGAGCAGGTCGATGACGTCCTGCGTGCGCTCGGCTCTGGTGCGAGTGGGCTCCTCATTTGCTTCGGCATCCTGGAAAGGCGACTGTCCGCCGCCCTGACCCTGCTGCAGCACGCTCTGAAGGTCGAGCGTGGGCACTTCGGTGTAGCGAGGGATCACGTGCAGGAGATCGTTGATGTCGTAGATCTCTACACGGCGCGTCTTGTTCAGCGCATCCTTGGGTCCGACCTCCATCGCGCCGTACTCGCTCAACTGCCAGGTATTCTGCTGGAAGTCGTCCTGAGCCTTCTCGAGGATCTTTTCCAGTGCGAACAACGCGGACTGGTTCTTCACGCTGAGCGTGATCCGCTTGTCCTTGTCGAGCCCGATGGTGTTGCCCGAGGTCCACACGGGCTCGATCTCCGCACCGGTGACTTCCTTGATAAACGTGATGACGTCCTCGAGTCGCGAGTCGGCAAACTCTATGGTCAGCTTCCGCTGCATTTTGGTGAGCGTGTCGCGCTTGGGGTTGGCGACCGGGCGCTGGGCGGTCGACTGGGCCTGGGTATCGGCCGCGGCGGCGGGCTTGGCCGTTCCTGGAGACTGGGCCATCGTCGCGCCGGCGATTCCGGTGATCGAGACGACCGACACAAGCAACCTCGTGCGCATGTTCTGCTCCTGGGCCCGTGATCCGCCGGCTGTGTGCCGGAAGCGCGGCATGCCGCGCATCGTTCCCCGCGGTCCTGTGTGCGGGGTTCGCCAGTCCGAGGCCTGCGAGACTGGCACCACTCAAGGTTAGACGCTCGCCTCCAGCGGCGGTTCCCTGTGTATCGGTTCGGAAGGGCGTAGCCCCGGGTTCCGCGAAGTGCATGCGGGACCCATCATCGAGCACCGACCTCCCCCCACCCACCCCCCAACCCAACCGCCCAACCGCCCAACCGCCCAACCCCTTAACGATCCACCACACTCCTGCACTTGCGACTTGCCGTCTTTCCCCATTACTGGCAAGACATTATTGGCCCGTTGAACGACTCGCGGCCTGAACGGAGGGGTGAAAATTGCCATTGGCTGGGGCAGCGGGCGCGACCGACGACTCCATTGCCGCTGGGGTTATGTTCGTATTGTCAAGATCTTCCGCGGACAGGGCGTGGGCACCGGGGCGACCGAGTGCTCTCGAAGCCCCTACCTGCATCTCGACGACGATGCTGAAGACGAGGGGCACCAGAAGCAAGGTGAATACGGTGGAGACCAGCAGGCCGCCGAGAACGACCGCGCCCAGGCCCCGGTACATCTCGGAGCCAGCGCCCGGAGAGATGACCAGCGGGAGCATGCCGCCAAGCGTGGTGGCGGTCGTCATGAAGATGGGCCGGAATCGCGAGACCACGGAGGCGCGGATGGCCTCGAGGATCGGGAGCCGCTTGCCGGAGGAGCCGAAGCGCTCCGGGTTCTCGAAGTTGAGCGATTGTTCGACGATGAGGATGGCGCTGTTGACCACCGTGCCGATGAGGATGACGAAGCCGAGCATGGTGAGGACATCGAGTTGCTGCGGGGCGATGGTCGGATCAGCGAGTGTTGCCGCATGCACGATGCTGAGGCCGGCGAAGCCACCGACCACCGCCAGCGGCACGCTGAACATGATGACAAGCGGGTAGACAAAGCTCTCGAAGACTGCGCACATCAGGAGATAGGTAACAAGCAGGGCCCAGATGAATCTCGCGGTCAGGAGCTGGGGCTGCCACGAGACCCCGGCGAGGAGGCCGCCGACAACCAAGCC
>JBBRUT010000127.1:0-10021 GCA_038247555.1 Phycisphaerales bacterium
GAGAAGAAGTACGTTGAGAAGAAGCTCAAGGGCGAGAAGGCCAGCATCGAGAGCGAAGGGCTGGATTGAGCAGGATTCTCATCGTGGAATTGTGGGTGATCAGCCGTCGGTGAGTTGGGGGTAGGGGATTGACAATGCGATGAGGCAGTCAGGGGTCGCGAAGCGACTGACATAATCCAAACCAGCCGAGTGTGCGATCGGGACAGGGCTGGCGGGCCTGATGCCGGTAGCCGATGTATACTTCACAGACATGCCTTCCTGGCTAGACATCCCGAAGGTCACCCAAGCGGCGGCCATCATCCTCAGGACGGAGCGTTCGGAGCGGATGTCGTACATTCGGCTCCTCAAGCTGCTCTATATGGTGGAGCGGGAGAGCTTGGCTGAGCGAGGAGTTCCGTTTGTCGCCGACAGCGTGGTGGCCATGGACCACGGACCTGTTCTGAGCCGAACGTATCGCCTTATTCGCGGCGAACTCGACGCTCCGGAATGGGAGGAGTGCATTCGGACTGACGGATTCTCTGTGGAGTTGTTGGAGTCTCCAGGAACCAGCCAGTTGTCCAAGTGGGAAATCGGGAAGATCCACGAGGTGATCGTACGTTTCCAGCACCTGAGCGATTGGGAACTGGTTCGGCACTTGCACGACATCTTGCCAGAGTGGCGCAAGCACGAACCGCCGAAGGGCTCAAGAAGGGACATTCCACTCGCTGACATTTTGGAAGAGTTTGACCGTCGTGGAGAGGCTGAAGCGATCGAAGCAGAGTTGCGCGAAGTGGAGCAGTTTCGCCGACAGTTGGCAAGCATGTAGCAATGGAAGCTGGGGGCACATTTTTTCTCCAAGCCGGGACCGACCCATCGAGGCATCTCTGGGTAGTGGTTTCAAGCCCGAGCGCCGAGCGGGTACTGGCCGTGAGCATCACCTCGCTTCGAGGTGGCCCGGTGGTGCATGACGACACGTGCATCCTTGAGCCGCGAGATCACAGATTTCTGATTCATCGTTCGTGGGTGAAGTATGCCTCCGCGGACTTGTTTCCAAGCGACAAGCTGCGGAGGGTCTTTGCCTTCCACACAACTCAGATTCATGACCCAGTAACGCCTGAGTTACTTAAGAGGATCCGCGACGGATTCATGTCGTCCCCACACGCCAAGAACGGGCATCAGCAAATGCTTGTAGATCAGGGCTTCACTGAGTGGGAGCAGTGATCGACCAAGGCTGGCCTCCCACTTCGCCTATTCCCCTTGGATCCTCCCCCCATGCCCACCTACGTTTACGAACTCCTCGACAAGCAAGGCGAGCCCACCGGCGAGACGTTCGAGATCGCCCAGCCGATGAAGGATGAGGCGCTGACCAGGCAGCCCGAGACCGGCAAGCCGTGCCGCCGCGCGATCGTCGCCCCCGCCATCGCGGGCAGCATGTCGCCGCTGAAGACCAAGGGCACGCTGTCGAACAAGAACCTTGAGCGGCTGGGCTTCACCAAGTACGAGCGCAAGGGCAAGGGCTACATGGAGCGCACCGCCGGGAGCGGTGGCCCGCAGTCGATCTCGGCCGATGATTGATTAGCTTCCGGAAAACACGGGCACGCGGAGCCGAATGGAGCCCGCTCGCTTGGCCGGTGCGACAAGTGTGTGTGTGTGGGGGGGGGGGTGGTGCATCGCCGCGGGGCCGTGCTGATAAGCTCTGCTTGTGAAGCACACCTTCCTAATCGTTGCGATGCAGACGCTGGGGTTCCTGGCCGTTGCCGTCCGCGCGCAGGGTCCGGCTTCTCCTCCGGCCGCGCCCCTCCCTGGAGCCGCGGCCGCGGCGGAGAATGCCACGCTTCGACCGGTGTTAATCAAGGGCGATACCTTCGCGTATCGCATCTCGGTTCAAGCGTCTGAGCGTCGCGGCAGCGCGGGCGAGACGGCCGGGTTTGAGTACCGGATGCGGCAGGTCGGCACGCTCCGGTTGAACGTGCTCGACATTGATGAAGAGGGGATCGCGAGCATGTCCGCTGTGATCGCCTCGATGGACCTCCGCGTCGAAGCGGGGCGGCCGGGCGAAGATCCCGATGTCCGGCAGATCGCGTTTGTGCATCAGGCTGAGGCGGCCGCGCCCGAGCAGCCGGCGCAAGAGGCCGCGGCGGCGGCGCAGGCTGATGTTGTCAGCGCGGTGGCCGATAAGCTCGCCCGCGCGGTGATCCGGTTTGATGTCCTGCCGAGCGGACGCGTGCGCCGTGTAAGCGGGCTCGACGGCCTTGAGGAAGCGGCGGGCGATCTCGACATCGGCGAGATGGCGATGGGAGTCTTTTCGCCAAACTCGGTCGTGCGCATGCTCGAGCGATTCTGGCGCGTGGATGAGCCTCGCGCCGGGGACGAACCCGGGGCCGAGCCACAGTGGCTCGTGCGGGCCGCGGGCGCGCAGTGGAGCATGGCCGATGAACGGCAACTGGGGTATGACCACGTCGCGATGATCGAGCGGACCTTCACGGTGAAGGGGCCGGAAGCGGCGGGACAGTCGATCGAGTTCAAGGGCAAGGGCAAGCTCCCCGCCAAGCGTTCCGACCCGGACCCAACGGTGCCGTCGATCGCTCTTCAGGAGTGGACGGAAGAGGGAAGCGTCGTGTGGGATGTCGCCCGCTCGCGGATTACGCAGCGCCGGGAGAAGGTCATCACGGATGTCACGGCGACGCTGGGTCCGCGATCCCGGCGCTCCCGATTCGAGTTCGATACCGAGATTGATGCTGCCCCCGCCCCCGCCCCCGCCGCGGCCGTTCCCGCTCCGCCCGCCCCTTGATTGCCGGGCTCATTGGCCGCCTCGGAGCGTGCCATGCACCTTCAAGGGGGTTGGCGGTTTCCCGAGGCAGCGGCCTATCCTCCGTGGATACCTGCCCCCGGAGCCTGATATGCAGCGTTTTCCCGTGCGCGATGCCATTCTGTTCACTCTGCTCGTCGGCATCGCCGTCGCCAGCCGCCTGTTGCCGCACGCCCCGAACTTCACCGCGCTGATGGCGGTTGGCCTGCTCGCGGCAGTGCTTTTTTCGTCCCGTGTTCTGGCCGCGGCTGTGCCACTGTCGGCCATGGTCATCAGCGATGCGTTCATCGGCGGGTACGACGCCCGGTTGATGCTGGCGGTGTATGGCGCGATGCTGCTTCCGCTGCTGCTCAGCCCGATCGTCCGTGCGAAGAGCACCTTCGCGGGCTCGCGGCTGCTGCGTGTTGGCGCGGCGTCGATCGTGTGCTCGATCCTGTTCTTCACGATCACCAACGGCGCGGTCTGGGCGTTTGGCTCCATGTACGAGTCGTCGGGCGCGGGCCTGCTCGCTTGCTTTGGCGCGGCGATCCCGTTCTTCAAGTATCAGCTTGCGGGCGACCTGAGCTACGGGCTCGCTCTGTTTGGCGTTGCGGCGGCCCTGCCGCGGTTGCTGCCCGCTGCTGCATCGCAGAGCACGCCCGAAGCGGTTGCCGCGGCGGCCTGACCCTCGGCCTCAGATCGGAAGAAACTTCCCCATTTTGCCAGTTCGCGTGCTGTTCACCCTGTTTTGTTGGGGTGATTCGCTTTTAACGCACGCGCAAGGCTGGCAGGTATGGGAGGTTACGAGCAATCGCACGCGATCTGCCGCGATGCGTGTTGCTTATACAGCCGTTATCGGTCATACTTGGATTCTCTCTCTCTCATGCGTTCATTTTTATAGGTCCAGACGGCGGTCGTTTTTTACACCCTCCCTCTCTCGGGGTGTCACACCATGAATAAGCACAAGTTGGCTCTCGCCGCGGCAGCGGCGGGCGCGACGCTCTTTGGCGTCATCGCTCCATCGTCCGCTCATGCAGCGGTGATCGATCCGGGGGTGTATGTTCTTCTCAACCACCCGAGCACCAGTCCGGAGGACCACGGGCTGCGGCTCGATGAGCTGTACAACGTCCAGCTCTCCCAGCAGGACTGGTTCCTGTTCGACTTCGAACACTCGTCGTCGCTGGTGGTGATGGAACTGACCGTCAACACCATCCGCATTTCCGGAGATGTCTATGGCGGGTACTACCGCCCCGGACAGGGATACATCGCCGGGCAATACCTCGGCGTGTACGGCCTGGATCTGCTGTACAACATCGGCGTGCAGGAAGCACCGGGGGACGATGACATCATCGTCAACGGCCCCAACAACGCAAACATGGGCTCGATCCTCACGCCGCTTGGCGACACCATCGCGCTGTGGGATGAGCGAGGCGGCGACGCGTTCTCGTTCCGGCTGGGGGATGAAAACAACGACGCCGGGCACCGCGGGTTCGACGGGGTGTCGGGCTGGGGCTGGCTGAACCACGGGCCCGACCCAGCGCTTCACCGCGCCGTCGGCGACTTCATCTTCGCCGTCGGGCCGCTGATCCCTTCGCCCGGCGCGGCGGTGACGCTGCTCGCAGGGCTGGCGGCACTCGCGGGGCGGCGCCGGCGATAACTTCGTGCGGACGTTGGGCGCGGCAGTTGCGCCCCTGTCTGCGCGGGCAGAGATGTTCGATGCGCGGGCCAGCCGCCCGCCGATGATGCCTCCGGACGCGCTCGCGCGAATCCCGGAGGCTGTTCATTATGTCGAACCCCCCCCCCGATGGCACCAAGAGCTTCGTCACCGAGCGCCGTCGCCATCGCCGATTCGGCATCGAGCGCGACGGCAAGGTCTATGCGCCCGACACGCGGACGTATTCACCTGCGCGCAGCCGCGACCTTTCGGTCGGCGGCGCGATGCTCGAGGTCGATTGCGAGCGTCCGTTTGCGCCGGGCCAGCGCATCGACATCACGGTTGCTTCCAGCACCGATGGGATCGTGCGGAACGAATCCATGGTGCAGGCCGTGGTGATCCGCGCCGATGCGATCCGCGGCAAGAAGCAGACGATCGCGGTGCGATACCTGGGCGCGCAGCGCGCCCACGCCGCGGCGTAAACGGCACTACCATCCCCCATGCTCTGGCAACCTTCTCTCCCCGAGAAGTACACGACCGCCAAACCCGAACTGCTTGCAGAGTGGATCGCCGCGCGCCGCACGGAACTCGGCTCGCGGCTGGTGATCCTCGGGCATCACTACCAGACCGATGAAGTCATCCGCCACGCGGATTTTACCGGCGACTCGCTGAAGCTCAGCCAGCTCGCGGCGTCGCGGGTGCAGGAGCAGAAGGCGGAGTTTGTCATCTTCTGCGGCGTGCACTTCATGGCCGAGACGGCCGACCTGGTCACGCCCGACGATGTCGCGGTCATTCTGCCCGACATGTCGGCCGGCTGCTCGATGGCGGACATGGCCGACTATGACGATGCGCTCGCCGCGTGGGACCTGCTGCACAAGACGATCGAAGCGCAGGCGGGGGTCGGCGGGGGGGTCGGCGGGAAGAAGAAGTGGCACGGCCGCATCATCCCGATCACCTACATCAACTCTTCCGCGGCGATCAAGGCCTTCGTCGGCAAGAACCACGGCGCGGTGTGCACATCGTCGAACGCCGGGCGGGTGTTTGAGTGGGCGATGAAGGGCGGCACGCAGCCCGTCAAGCCGGGAGAGGAGATCAAGATCCTCTTCCTGCCGGATCAGCATCTGGGCCGAAACACCGCCGCGGCGTACGGGCTCAATGTGGCGACGCAGACGACGGTGTATGACCCGCGGCGGCTGTCGCGCGGCGAGCCGCTTGGCGGGACGACGCCCGAGGCGCTTGCCGACGCGAAGGTGATTCTGTGGGCGGGGCATTGCTCCGTGCACAAGCTCTTCCGGCCCGAGCACTGCGACGAGATTCGGCAGGCCGACGCGGCGAGGCCCCGGGGCGGGGGGGGGGCGGCGGAGCGGACGAACATTCTGGTGCACCCCGAGTGCAGCAAGGAAGTTGTCGACAAGTCGGACCTGTCGGGCTCGACCGAGTTCATCATCCGGACGCTGAACGACGCCGCGCCCGGCTCGCGCTGGGCCGTGGGCACGGAGGTGCACCTGGTGAATCGCCTTGCGCGCGAGGCCGCGGCTCGGGGCGTGCAGGTGCGGATACTGTCGGACTGTCAGTGCCTGTGCACCACGATGTTCCGGATTGATCAGGAGCACATTGCGTGGGTGCTCGACAACCTTGCGGAGGGGAAGGTTGTGAACCGCATCAGCGTGCACCCCGAGGCGCGGAAGTGGGCGCTGATGGCGATCGACCGGATGCTGAAGCTGGCCGCGCCGATGGGTGCGGCGGCGCAGGGGGTGAAGGGGGGGGGGAAAGCGGGGGGGAAGGGCGATGCGGGGGGCGCGAAGAAGCGCGGTGTCGCGCAAGCGGCGGCGGGAGGCTCAGCGGCATTGACGGATTGAGGCGGTGGTGTGCTTCTGCGCGGCATGTCCGCCTTGCGGGTGGCGGGCGCTTTCACCGCATGTTCAGATCAGCGCGGGGTCGAAGGTAGAGGGGGCGATGCGGGTAAAGGGGGCGAATCTATCGCTGTCATCTCTGTCTCAAGACCCAGGTGCCTGAGGGATCCGCGCGAGATGTTTGCGACGATATAGTCCGCGCTTTCCGCAAGCTGCCGCAGCCTCGCGACCAGCAGCGGCGAGGGATCATGCACTGTTCCGGCAATTTGAGCGACGATGATGAGCACGATCGGATCACTCTCCATCAGTCCTTCATTCAGCATCTGTCGCATTCGGGCATCGGAGAGATGGGGTCTGACGAGGCTGTCGAACGCCGTTGCGCGCACGTAGGCGTCCGGCTCCGCGGCAAGCACGCGCAGAGCAAATGCGTACGCACGGTCGATATCGATGCGCTGCTCCGAGAGGCCCACGATCGCCGCGCGGCGTATTCGGGGCTGTTCGCCATCGAGCATGATGGGCACCAGCATGGCAATGACATCTTCAGATGTCGCCCCAACCGCGGCCGCGACCGCATTGACCACCACCGGTTCGAGTCGTCTGGAACCACCAATGTTGCCCGCAATCCAAGCCCATGGTTGCCTGCGTTCCCCATTCTCCAGCGGCCGCGAGGCATCGAGAGCTGCAAGCCAGCGCGTGCACGTGGATGGCGTCCATTCCTTCGACAGCGTTCGGTGATAGAGCCCGTTCATCGCCTCCAGTCGCACTGCTGGCGACGGATGTTCGGCAAGCTGCATGAGTCGCGGTCCCCACGTTGCTTCGTTTCCTCCGCATCGGCCGATCATGTACGCGAGGAGGCACAGCACATCTTCGTCGCCCTGACCACTCCACAGTTCCTGGGCGAAGTCCTCTGACCAGTGCCGCTCTGCCATCCAGAACAGCACGGGTATCGTGGCTATTGTCCGCGCTTTCTTGTCGCGATGCTTCAACATCGTCGCGACGAGATCAAGCATGGTCGAAGTCGGTTTGCCAGTGGCTGGCACCTGCCGTACCCATCCGTGAAAGAGTCTGTTGTCGCAGGGCTCTCGCAGGATCGCTGCTTTCACGGCCCAAGACAGCGGGCCTGACCTCATCTCGATACCGATCAGCCCGGAGAGGGCCGCGGAATGGATCCTGGGTTCAGCATGTCGATCCAGCAGCAGGCGCAGATCGGAGGAAAAATCCGCATCACCCGTCTGCGAAAGCGAGGCGGCAACATTCACAAGCGTGGGCGTGGGGGAGGCGTGCAATGATCGGCGCAGCGCCGCGTGAGCAGGACGCGACTCGCGTCCGAGGTCGCCGGCCACACGGACCGGCTCAAGGCCATCGAACTCGATCTCTCCGGCAGCGAGTTCCTCCACAATCCGCTTGAGTTCAAGCACCACAAGTTGACCGGTTTGCTTTTGCTTAGCGGCCTCCGCAGGAGAAGGACCAGGTTGTGGGCCTGCGGAGTCAATGCGCCGGGCTGCTTCGGAGGCCACGAGCAGCCGCTCCCATTGCGTTGGAACCGTGACGATCGGTGGGCCTCCCGCGGGAAGGAAGTTTGGGTTGCCTCCGCTGAACGGTGTTCCGGAGTAGCGGCGCGCAGAACGTAACACCTCGTTGGTGTACAGGTCCCGTGCCCTCTCTCGCTCCCACCAGAACGCCGGCTTGAGCAGCAACACCGGCACCGCGTCGAGCCAGCCGTACTTGAGAGCCTTTGGTACGCGGGTTCCGATTGCGCCAACGAGCAGGAAAGCAGCCGCGATCAGCGCGAAGCCGTAGCGCCGCCGCGTCTTGAAGAATCTTTTCTCGTTCCGCGCTTCGCGTCCGCACTCCGGGCATCGCAGGCCTGGCACGCCCTTCATGTCGTACCAGCATTTGGGGCAGCGACGGCGGCCGCGGGAGCGATCGCGGAACAGCGCCCAGAGGAGCAGCAGCCCGCCAGCCACGATGGCAGCCCATCCGGCGATCAGCCAGAGCGTCGCGACATCGAATCCTTGTCCGGCTGGAGTCATCACGCTCCCTTTGGGGTTGACCCCAGCCTACCACGCCCTACACACACCTACCGCCGCGGCGTGCCAGCGGTTCACCGGTCTGCCCAGGCGAACAAACCGAGGTGAATGTCTGTCAATGAGGCTATTTTTTAGATGTTAATATTTAGAAACAAGTGTTTAGATATAAAAAAAGACCCTCCGAGATTGCTCTGGAGGGTCTAACGATTTACTTTATCGTCTTACTTTATCGTCGCCTACGAATGGCACCGAAGACTGTCGTGAAAGCAACAATCACTCCTGAACCAGGGCCCGGCACTGGAATCGCGATGAAGCCCCGAATGCGCCCTGCTGCATTGGTACCGAAACCAACAAGATAACCCTCGTCGGTGATGCCGGTAATTTCACGCAGAGTCCAACCAGACGCCGGATCGATTAGATCTGTGAGATCCCTCGGACCGAGAATCGGGTCGAAGAGATATGCACGAGGTCCGTTGTTGACTGACAAGAAGTGCCCGCCCGCAAGACCATGTACATTGATGCTGGTGAGGGTGTTTGACGACCCTCCAAGAGCACTTGGAAACTCAATAGTGCCATCTGACTTCCAAATGAAGGCGTGTGTGGCACCTGTGTCATGATCTACGTACGTCCCGACAGTATCACCGCTGTCGTTGATATCCCACGCAAAGCTTTGAAGCGCATTCGGGATATCGAGCAGTTCGACGTCGTTAAGGCCGTCAAGAAGTCGAAACGCTTTTCTTAACCATGACCCTTGGTTATGCACGACATTCCCAACCACCTGGTTGTTGTTGTTGATCGCACGTGCCTCTCCGCGTGGAAAATTGCCGATCTCGGTCATTGTTCCAGATGTTCGGTCCCAAATTGTGGGACGAGGACTGATACTTGTTCCGAAGTCTGCTGTGCCGACTACGTAGTTGTTGTTGAGGTCAAAAGCCTCGCTTAAGTCGCTAATATTGTCGAGGCTCATCATTTCGCCACCCGTGTGGTTGTAAATGAATGCTCGTACATAGTTGAGACCGTCTGGACTGATTCCATGCGAAGAACCAACCGCAAACCCGTCCCGCACAGCAAACGCTTCACTGTAAAATCCGCCCGGCAATACGCCCATAAATGAGCGAGCGTTGCCAAGTGTCTGCCAGGCGCCACGGAAGTCCATTCCGGGAGGCTGGTCAACCCCGACGATTTGGATGTCGCCAATGTGCGTGTCGACGCCACTGGCCCGAACCATATCGAGGCCGATGACATGATACTGAACTTCGCCTCGTACCGTAGGGGTGAGAGAAACAATGACAAGGACGTAGAGAACAAGGAACGTAACACTAAATTTCACGATATTTCTCCGTGTAAAAGTACTCATATTTCAGGTAACAAATCGATACCCATCTATTTATAACAATACACTAACTATTGGTTGCAGTCAATAGATATTTGGGCGGAGACTAATCCGCTTCTCTTTTATGGTTGTGCTGTCATTTGCGCACGTGTGATAGGACCAAATAAACCTGAGGATGGGTAAATACCAAATGCTGTCTGAAATCTAATAACTGCTTGGGTTGTCGCCGGACCAAAATATGTTGATTCAAAACCAGGTGAACCTGGACCGTATGCCGTTACAACAAAGCCGTGAGAGTTTAGATACTGATCCCTGCCCAAATATGTGACATGGTTTCCTGGCGCGATCTCGGCGCGGTGGCAGACTGGGTGCATGAGCAAGTAC
>JBBRUT010000128.1:0-9997 GCA_038247555.1 Phycisphaerales bacterium
GATCGCCCTTACCGGATATGGCGCTACCGCCTTCACGACCGTGGGCGCTACGACTGATGGCACCGCGCCTTCAAGCTGCGGCACCGGCGGGCAGATCGGCAACGACATCTGGTTCACCTACACCGCGTGCGTGTCGGGCTCGCACACGGTCGATACCTGCGCGGGCGGGAACTATGACTCCACCCTGGTGCTCTACACCGGCGCCTGCGGCGCACTGACACAGGCCGGCTGCAACGACGACGCCACGGGGTGCGGCGCGGGCAGCCTTTCGTCGCGCATCATCTGGACAGCCACGGCGGGCACACAGTACCGCATTCGTCTGGGCGGTTACCAGGGCGCGACGGGCAGCGGAACCCTGACGCTCTCCGGGCCGGTGTGCACACCTCCGGGTCCTGACAATGACAACTGTGCCGCGGCGACGGTGATCTCGGGCTACGGCAGCACCGCGTTCACAAACGTCGGCGCGACGACCGATGGCCCGGCCGAAGCTCTTTGCAACGCCTTCGGATCCAACCAGGTCGGGGCGGACGTCTGGTACCGCTGGACGGGCTGCGCGAGTGGCACCATCACCATAAGCGTTTGCGATGCGAGCTATGACACCCGGCTGGCGGTGTACGGCGGGAACTGCCCGGCCTCGGGCGGCGTGATCCTGGTGTGCAACGACGATGCATGCGGCACAAACGGTCTGCGTTCCCAGGTCACATTCGCTGCCGTCGCGAGCACGACCTACCTCATCCGCATCGGCGGCTTTAACAGCGCGACCGGCAGCGGTACGCTGGCCATCTCCGGTCCGGCCTGCCCGCCCCCCGGCCCCGCGAACGACAACTGCGCCAATCGCGAAGGCGTTGGGCAGGGCAACACGGTCTTCAGCACGATTGGTGCGACGACCGACGGCCCGGCGCACGCGGGCTGCCTGGGCTTTGGCGACAGCCAGGTTGCCAATGACATCTGGTACAACCACCCGTCGCAGTGCCCCGGTTCCATCCGCATCGCGCTCTGCGACGCCAACTACGACACCAAGCTTGCCGCCTATCTCGGCTCGGGCTGCACGGATTACGAGGCCCGCCTCATGGCGTGCAACGATGATGCCTGCGGCGGAAGCGGACTGGCTTCGGCGGTTCGCATCCAGAGCCGCATCGGCGAGAACTACACCATCCGCATCGGCGGCTTTGGCGGCGCTACCGGCAGCGGCAACATGACGATCGTCTATTGCCCGGCCGACTTTGACGGCAGCGGGTCGGTGGATGTTCCGGACATCTTCGCGTTCCTCTCCGCCTGGTTCGCACAGGACATCCGCGCTGACCTTGACGGGGCACCGGGCGTGGGTGTGCCGGACATCTTCGCGTTCCTGAGCCTGTGGTTCGCCGGCGCCGGCGCCTGCGGCTGATCGTCTTTGAACCTGATCGCTTGATTCATTCAGGGGCCCGTGCACAAGCGTGTGCGGGCCCCTTTTTCATGGCATCGCCGCGGCGGCATTGCGGGCGGCGGCTCGGCGGCACAATGAAGAACGCCCGAACCATGCGGCTCGGGCGTTCTTTGGTTTCGTGATGCTTGTGCTGCTTCAGCAGTCCTGCGGGCTGCCGCGTTTAGCAGCCGGCGAACCAGGCGGAGAGGAACGCGAAGATGTCCGGGACACCGATGACGCCCGAGCCGTCAAAGTCCGCGCTGGGGTCGCTGGCGAACCATGCGGAGAGGAACGCGAAGATGTCCGGGACTTGGACCTGACCGTTGCCGTCGAAGTCGGCGGCGCACGTCGGTCCTCCCTGAACGAACTCGACGTCATCGACCCAGACGATACCGGTGGAGTCGGTGGTAGGTCCGAAACGGGCCGCGAAGATACTGGCGTAGGCGGGGTTGGTCGGGGGCTCGGGGAAGGGCTGGCCGAACTCGTTGACGAAGTCGACCTGCTGGTCGAACGTGCGGGACATCTGGAGCCATTCACCGTTGGTGTGGATGCCCTTGCGCAGATCGGGAAGGGTGACGATCGTACAGCCGGGGAAGACCGGGCCGGCGGTGTCGGGGTCGACGTTGGAGGGGTCATCGATGCCCAGGCGATCGAAGGAGTAGTAGTACGAGAAGTTGTTGCCCGAGCGGAGGAATCCCGCCTTGATTCCCAGCCGCGTGCCGACCATCGGTGCATCGGCGGGGATGTTGAACCAGAACGAGACGGTGATCGGGTCACCGTTCACAACGTCAAAGTTGTACTGGGGCCAGTTCCGCACGGGCGGGAAAATGTTGGGGACGAGTTCCTCGGATTGCACGGCCTGGAAGTTGCCGTTGGCGTTGCCTTCGGCACCGGGGATCAGCATGGAGGCGATGCCGCTGCGGACCTGGGTTGCGGGGACGCCGCCATCGCCGATTTCGCGGCGGCGGGTCTGCTCGGCCTGATAGACACGCCAGCCTTCGGGGTAGGTCGGAAAGCCTTCGAACCCGATTTCGAAGCCTGGATTGTAGAGCTCGGCGACCTGCCCTACGGAAGTGCCTGCCAGGCAGGACAATGTAAGTGCCGCAATGAGCGACGTTTGTGACTTGTTCATCTCGAATCTCCGGTTTGGTCGGATCGTCGTGCGTGCGGGAACAGTAGTGGTCGCAAGCCGCGGCAGGCAGAATGCCAGCGCACGGAGCGTAACCGCTTACATTGTGACACGGTAAGTCGACCGACGCAAGCCCCTTGGCGGATATGAATCAGGATTTTCGGTGCACACACTGCTCAGGAGAGCAGTGCCGCCAAGAACAGTGGGTCCGTAAACACTGATGTGGAGAGCAGTGCCACCAAGAATCGCCCCTACCCCCCCTCCCCACCCGCTCTCGACGCCAGCCGCGGACTGGCAAAGTCACTTCAACCCCTCGGTTGAGGCACTTTGCACGAAGGTGCGTTGGGTGAGCATGAAGAGGACAACGAGGGGGGAGATCATGAGCGCGCTGGCGGCCATGAGCAGGTTCCACGGGGTGTTGCCGGATTGCGACTGGTAGAGCTGAAGGCCCAGGGCGAGTGTGAACTGATCTCGGTCGGTGAGGAAGATGAGCGGCCCGACGAAGTCGTTCCAGACATAGATGAAATGGAAGAGCGCCACCACAGCCAGGGCGGGCTTGGCGAGCGGGAGGATGATTCGCCAGAAGATCGACCAGTGCGAGCAGCCGTCGAGCCGCGCGGCCTCATCCAGCTGCGGGGGGATGGTCATGAAGAACTGGCGCAGCAGAAAGATGTTGAACGCGTTGCCGAACCACGCGGGCACCCAGAGCGGCTTGAGGGTTCCGGTCCAGCCCAGCTCGCGGAAGATGATGTATAGAGGGACCATCAGCACCGGGAACGGGATCATCATGGTCGCGAGGACAAGGAAGAACACGACGCCGCGGCCGCGCCACTGCACCCTGGAGAGCCCGTAGGCGACAACCGCGCTGGAGAGCGTCATCCCGACGACACCAAGGATCGCGACAATCAGCGTGTTGCGCAGGTAGAGCGGGAACCTGATTGTCCGGTCGTTCCAGACCGCCGAGTAGTTGTCCGCGGCCTGGGCGAAGACACTTGAGGGGGGCGTGGGGAGGAGGTGGATCTCACCGGAAGCTGCCTGATCTTCGGGCTTCACCGAGGTCGAAAGCATCCACACCAGGGGCGCGAGGAAGACCAGCGAGACCAGAAGCATCGCGATGTGAAAGTACACACCCTTGAGGCGGGAGCGTGCACCTGGTTTGGGCGAGGCGTTCGACAAGATCGATCCTCTTGCTTCAGACTCGGGCGTAATGCACCAACCGCCTGCCCGCAAACAGCAGCAGGGCCGTCAACAGCAGGACCACGAGAAGCTGCATCCATGCCATCGCCGAGGCGTAGCCCATGTTGCCGTAGACGAAGGCGTTCTCGTAGAGGTACATGGTGTAGTAGTGCCCCGCGGGGTTCTGGCCGTCGGGGCGGCGGAACATGACCGAGGGGACGGCGAAGACCTGCACCGCGGCGATGGTGAGCGCGATCACGTTGAACAGGATCGCCGGGGAGATCATCGGCAGCGTGACATGGATGAACTGGCGGACTGTGCCCATGCCGTCGATGCGGGCGGCTTCGTAGAGCTGCTTGGGGACATCCTGCATCGCGGCGACGTAGATCACCACGCCCTGACCGACTCCCCAGACGCTCATGATGACCATCGACGGGAGCACCCAGTTGCGGTCGACGATCCATGCGGGGCCGCGGATGCTGATCATCGCGAGCAGCTTGTTGATCAGGCCGTACTCGCCGTTGAAGAGCCACATCCAGACCATGGCCGAGGCGATGAGGGGGACGAGGGTCGGGATGAAGACGCAGGCCCGGTAGAACGATGACATCCGGCCGGTCTTTGCGAGCACGCCGGCGAGGATGAGCGCGACGATCGTGAACAGGGGGATCGAAACGGCGGCGTATGCCGTGGTGTTCCACACGACGCGAAGGAAGGTGGGATCGCTGAACATCCGCTTGTAGTTGTCGAGACCGGACCAGAGCGGAGGCTCGAGGAGCGGATAGTCGGTGAAGGAGTAGTACAGGCTCATCGCCATCGGCGCAAAGACGAAAAGGCCCGCCCCGAACAGCCAGGGACTGACCCACGTCAGGCCGATGAGCACCTGGCGGCGTGCCGCCCGCTGCTCGGTCGATCGCCGGGAATGTGTGGCCTGGCCCGGCACGCTCATGCCGCACCCCCTGGCGCCGGATCGGCCCCGCCGTGGCGCCGGAACTGCTGGTCGGCCGCCTGATCGATGAGCGACTGCACGCGCACCTGCAGACGCGGGAGCGCCTCCGCGGCGGGGACCTCCAGCCGCCACATTCGCTGCACGACAGAATCGAACTCGTCCTTGAACTGTTGCCAGACGCGTGTGCGTGGGGGGACGAATGCCCGGTCGCTCCGCAGGATGTCGTAGTGAACGCCGATGCCGCGGTTGGGGTGACCCGCGAGGAACTCCGCGCTGACGCTTGTAAGCGGGGATGGCTTACAGTGTGCGGTGGCGAGGCGCTCGGTCATGTCCTGTCGCTGCGTGAAGGCGATGAACTCCATCGCGGCCTCGGGGTGCTTTGCGCCGCGCGGGATGACCAGCACATCGGTGTCGATCAGGCCCACCGGGGAAGAGCCGGCCTCTCCGTGCACGGTGGGGAAGGGCGCGACGCCGTAGTCGAGGTCGGGCTTGAAGGCGTTGATGAGGTTGGCGATCCAGGGCCCCTGCACGATCATCCCCACCTTGCCCGTCAGGAAAGGGTTCTCGGGGGTGAAGTAGTTGCCAAAGCTCTCGGCAAAGATCTTGATGCGATCGAGCCCGAGATCGCGCGCGTAGCCCTGCATCCACTCCATGGCGCGGATGTTCTCGGGCGAATCGAGCAGCGCGCGTCCGGAGGCCTCATCGAAGATCCGGCCGCCGAAGTGGTATGCCCAGAGCCACGACCACCATCCCGGCTCCCTGTGGAGGAAGCCGACGCGCTCGAGTGCGCCGCGTGAATCGGTCCGCAGGAGCCGGGCGTGCGCGGCATCAAGCTCTGCGATGGTTCGGGGGGGCCGGTCGGGATCGAGCCCGGCGTCGCGGAAGGCAGAACGGTTGTAGTAGAGCGCGATGGAGCCGGCGGTGTTCACCATCGCCCACCATCCGCCCTTGTAGCGCATGACCTCGCGGACACCGGGGGCATAGTTCTCCATCCGCACACCGGCGCGGGGGGCGAGTTCATCCATCGGGATGATCGCGCCCATCTCCGCGTAGGGCGGGACGTTGAACGCGTAGAGACCGATGATGTCGGGCGGTCTGCTGCCGGCGATCGAGACGAGGGACTTTTGTCCGATGTCGCTGACGACCAGGTATCGCACGAAGATGCGGTCCTGCGACTTGTTGAAGTCGCTGACGACGCGTTCCATCGCGTCGCCTTCGTGGCGGGTCCATTTTTCCCAGTAGTCCAGCACGACCCTGCCGCGGGGGATCTCCTGGGTGCCGCGGGGCCCGAGAATCGCATACCCGGCGGCGGCGGCGGCCATCGCGCCGACTGCTGCGCGCCGCGTCAGCTCATAGGTTGAAGCGGGAGTGCCCATCGGTCCGCGGGCTCCTATCGCGGAGCCGCGGGGGGGGCCTGGGGGGCGGAGGTGCGTGCGCCGGATTCTGCCGCGACCTCCGCGTTGATGCGCTCGACGGTCTGCTTCCAGGCATCCACGGGGAAGCCGGTTGGCTTGCCGGTTTTGGGATTGACGAGGCCTTGGTTGGGGTCGACCGGGTAGGGGCGGAGGTAGAGTTCCTTCTCCATCACGCCTCTGAGGACTTCCCATGTCTCGCCGGTTTCGGAGCAGCGGATGGTGACCATCTGGGTGAGCTGCTCGGCTTCATCTCTGCTCATCAGGCGCATGTACAACATGCCGGCGGCAAAGAGCATGAGCAGCGCGGCCAGGCCCCAGCCCAGCATCGGACGGTTCTGCAGGAAGGTTCGCAAACTGCCCATGATCGATCTCCACCAACAATCGCCGCCGATCGGCTAGAACCTGATCCCCCAGTTGTAGAACGGGCCCGGTGTGCCGTATCGGTCGGCCTGCACAGCGCGGGACCAGCGCATGCCCTCGATGTGGTTGTCGCCGAAGAGCATATAGATCTCGTTGACGCGCGTTGTCACCCCGCCGGCGTTTGCACGCTCGGTGCGGGTCTTGCCGGAGTGGCGCGGAACTTCGTCATACGCGTCCGCGGCCCATACCACGGCGTCCTCGTACTTCACGTTGCGGTACGAACGACCGGTGATCGGGTAGGAATCGTTGAACCAGTACTCGGTGTAGGACGGAGGGTTGGTCAGATCGACCACGGGATTGGTGACGAGATTGGCGTCGGGCTCTTCGGGGTTGGGATCGATGAAGAGCCGTCCACCGCTGGTGAGGTACTGGCGGACCTGCGGATCGATGACCGAGGTTCCCGGTCCGGCGCGCGGGCAACGGTAGAGCTTGGTGGCGCCATCGCCGCAGTAATCCTTGAGGGCGCGGGGCACGACCCACTGGTCAAAGACCGACGGTGACCGAAGGCGGATATTGAACCAGACGGGGTTCTTCTGGTCATCCAGATACATCTGGATTCCCAGGCCCATCTGCCGGAGGTTGTTCTTGCAGATCAGGTCGCGTGCGACGTTGCGCGCGCCGCCCAGAGAGGGCAGCAGCAGCGATAGCAGCAGCCCGATGATGGCGATCACCACGAGGAGTTCGATCAGGGTAAAGGCTCTTGGCAACCGGGATTGACGCCTGCTGGACATGTGATCATTCCCTTCAGCAACCTTGGGTCGACCGGTGCACGGCCACAGCGGCGGGGCGGCCCCCGCCAGAGGTGACGTGCACTCCCCAGGATACAGATACGTTGAGTTCGGCATCGCCCTTGAACTTTCCGGCGGCGATCAGGTTGCCGGACAGCGCCTGCCCATTGACCGTAATGCGAGGCGGGAGCGTCGCGGAGAACTCCGCGGCATCAAACGAAACACGCACGGTTCGTCCCTGCCAAAGCCTCGTCACGACGACCTTGCCCATCGCGGCGAACGGGCAGGGATCGATGCGGAGGCCATCCCACTCGGGGCGGATGCCCGCGATCCACTCAAGGCTCACGCGGTTAAGCCAGGAGGCCGAGCCGGTGTACCACGTCCAGCCGGCGCGGCCGGGCGTTGCGGATTCGGGACCGTCGACGTTGCCGGGTGTGACAAACGGTTCGGCTTCATAATCGGCCGACTGCCCACGCAGCGGCGGAGAGATGGAGCGCCAGATCTTCTCGACCGACTGGACATCGCGCCGTTTGCACGCCGCGGCGAGCGCCCAGGTGGCCGCGTGCATGTAAACGCCGCCATTCTCGCGGAGGCCCGGGGCGTAGCGGGTGATGTAGCCGATGGTGGGATCGGGCTCTGTATACGCCGGGTGCGAGAGCACCGGGCCCATGGGGCGCAGCAGGTGCTGCCTGACACTCTCCCACGCCGCGTCTTCGCGCTGGGGTGTGGCGGTACCAGAGAGCACGGCCCATGTCTGCGTGTTCAGGAAGATGCGGCCCTCGGTGTCGGTTGCCGTGCCGATCCAGCGTCCATCGTCGCGTGTCGCGGCGCGGTACCACTGACCACCGGAATCACCATCCCAGGCGTGCGCGTTGATCGCGGTGATGAGGTTTTCGCGGTGAGCAAGGTACTGATCGGCAAGCTGCGCGTTTGCGCCGCCGGCTCCGCCGCGACGGACCACGTGCGCGAACTCGGTGAGCAGATAGGCGAGCCACTGCGCGAGCCAGACGCTCTCGCCCTTGCCGCCGACGCCCATTGCCGAGAGTCCATCGTTCCAGTCGCATGAGCCGATGAGCGGCAGGCCGCGATCGCTGTGGCGGGCAAAGCTGCGGGCGATGCTGCGTGTGCAGTGCTCGAGCAGCGTTGCGCCGGCATCGTCATCAACAAAAACGACGCGCTCATCGAGGATCGACCAGTCGCCGGTGTCCTTGATGTACTGCGCTGTGAGCAGCGGCAGCCAGAGATAGTCGTCGCTGCACGCGGTGCGGAGGCCGAACTCCACGAGCGGGTGCCACCAGTGATACACGCTGCCATCGGCAAACTGGTGCGCGGCGTGCAGGAGGATCTGATCGCGGGTCCGGCGCGGATCGCGCGGGAGCCAGACCAGGCTGTCCTGGAGCTGATCGCGGAAGCCGAACGCGCCAGACTGCTGGTAATAGCCCGTGCGTCCCCACAGCCTACCGCTGATTGCCTGGTATGGCAGCCACGTGCTGTTGAGCAGGTCGAAATCCGGCATCGCGCTGCGAACGGTCGAAGGGGCAAGCAGGCCGTCCCACATCTTGGCCGAACCACTGATTGCCGCATCGGTCGCGGCAGGATTTGTGTAGCGATCCAGCAGGCCCAGCAGGGTGGTCTCGTCCTTGGCGGCGGCGGTGGTGAAGACCATCGTCACACTTTGCCCCGGGGCGAGGGTGAGGTCTCCGCCGAGGGCGGCGGCGGCATCGCCAAAGCGACCGAAGACGTGCTTATCTGTCGGGCGGGGCGGCCGCGGAGCGAGCATGGCTTCGGGACGCGAGATCAACTCGAACTTACCGGTGAATGCCTTCTTGTCGCCGAGGGCGTGCTCGGATTCGAACTTCACGCCACCGATCGCATGACCGGCGACATAGGGCCAGGGCTTGTTCCAGTGTTCGCGTTCATCCTTGGTGGGGACATCCCACATGTTCTTGTGCGCGATGATCGCGCGGCGGCCTTCATCGTGGCGGGTGGTGAAGAACAGGCGATGGAACTCGCGCTTGGAGTCGGGCGCGACGCCGCAGCACCACTCAAAGAACGAGCTGACACGGAGCTTGCGGGCGCGGTCGCTTCGGTTCTCCAGCCGCAACATCCACACCTCGACCGGATCCTGCGGCGCAACGGCGAGCGTCCACTGCGCGAGGATGCCCTTGTACTCGGAGGTGAAGGTAGTCTGACCCTGCGTGTGCTCGCACTCGTAGGAGGAATAGTCGGGCCGGCAGGGTGCCGATGCGACGGACCAGACATCCGAGGATTCGAGATCGCTGATGAAGAGGAAGCGGCCGCGATCATCGCGGACCAGGTCCATTTCCCAACGGGTGAGGACGTTGAGCTGGCTGTTGTCGAGCCAGCTGAAGCCGCCTCCGTTCTGGCTGATGACCATGCCGTAGTGGCCGTTGCAGATGACGTTCACCCAGGGCATGGGTGTGCGGGGATCGGTGATGGTGAATCGCCGGCCGGAAGGATCAAAGTGTCCGAAGGCGTTGGAAAGCATGGGATTGCAAAGCCGAGAAGGGGGGGATGGGGGGCGGGCGGGACGGGGCCGCGTGCGTTGCAGGTTTTATGCAAACGCTTACATGCTTGACTGTTGCTCATGGAAGGTCCGGCGTCAACCGGCATGAGCCTGTTTTTCCGTGATCGCGTTCGCGGGGGGGTGGGCGAAAGGGAATGAAAAAGGGCGCCCCCGGTGGGACGCCCTCTTGGGTCTGAGATAAAACCTTCGAGCCGAATCCGAAAGGATCAGCGACGACGACGGGCGGCGAA
>JBBRUT010000129.1:0-9955 GCA_038247555.1 Phycisphaerales bacterium
ATGACCAAGAACTACATGGAAGCTGCGGGCCGCGGCGGGATTCCCTCTGCGTTCATCGTCGACAAGCAGGGCAAGATCGCCTGGATGGGCCACCCCGCCAGCATGGACTCCGCCCTCGAAGGCATCGTCGCCGGCACGTGGGATGTCGCCAAGGCCAAGGCCGAGGCAGACGCCGAAGCCGCCGTCCAGAAGGCGCTCAACGACAATCGCAACAGCCCCGCGGACATGCTCGCCGCGCTCGATAAGGTCGAAAGGGAAATGCCCGCCGCCAAGACTCAGATCGACGAGTCCCGCTGGCAGATCCACCTCATGAACGGCGAGCCCGCCAAGGCCCTCCCGATCATGCGCACGCAGATCGATGCAGCCATGACCAAGAAGGACCCCCAGCTCCTCAACCGCTTCGCTTGGTTGATGGTCGACCCCGATGGCCCCTTCACGGCAGAGACCCGCGACATCGATCTCGCCAAGAAGGCCGCAGACAAGGCTGTCGAGCTGACCGAGAACAAGGACGGCACCATCATCGACACCCTCGCCCGCATCCACTTCATCAAGGGCGACATCGACAAGGCAATCGAGCTCCAGACCAAGGCCATCTCCCTCGTCCCCGACGACCAGAAGGCCCAGCTCGAGCCCGCGCTCGAAGAGTACAAGGCCGCCAAGAAGGGCGGCTGATCCGCTCGCTTCTTCAGCCTCTCCAATCTGATTCGTAACCACAACGACCCCGGCGCCTCAGGCCCGGGGTCGTTTTCTTTCCCGGCCTACCTCGGCGCGGGCGGCGCAAGCACCGACAGATACCGCTCCCACGGCCCCACCTCGCCCTTGAGTTGAAACGCCATCGCCTTGCACACCTGCGCGATGTGATTCAGATCGTGCACCACCCACGTCGCCAGCAACTGCGACACCGTCACCACGCCAAGCGCCGGGTGGCGGCCCGTCTTCGCAAGGTCCGCCGCGCCCAGATTCCTGGCGCGTAGCGCAGACAGCGAGTCGCGCCGGTGCGACTCGAAGGACTCGAGCAGTTCTTCAAGCGACAATCGCAGCAGGGCCTTGTGCCCGGCGCGATCGAATGAACCAAACGGCTCCGACTCGCCGTGTGCAAGGATGTGAGTCAGCCGCGGGATCCAATCGGTCTGCTCGCCATAAATAAGGTGCGCGATGACTTCGCGGGCCGTCCAAGTGTCCGCGCCATATGGACGTTCGACCAGCTGCGCCGTCGCGCCTGCCAGCAAAGTGTGAAGCACCCGCGGCGTACGCTCAAGCGCGGCGATGCCTTGTACCAGGTCAAATGCGTCGGTTGGGTTCATGGCTGGCGCTCCCAAAGGTCGGACCTTGCGGTGAGTGTACGGATGCGGACCTCAGGCACATCGTTCACGAAGTACACAAGACCGACCGCAGCAGCCCGGTCACTTCGCGCGGGTGCGACAGATTCAGCACGTGCGAACCGCCCGGCACCACCACCGTTGGCTCCACGCACCGAAGCGGAATGACCCAGTCGCAGTCGCCGTGGATGTGATGCACCGGTGCCGCGACGTCCTCCGCGCCCGGCCACTCCATGATCGCCCGCGCCCCCCAACGCAGCAGCGGCACCGGCACCTGCGACACCATCTCGCTCAGCAGCTTGCGATCCGCCGGGCCGATCCCTCCGCCGCGACCGCAAACCATCGGCGCAAGACCCAGTGACCATCCCACCACCACCGATGGAATCTCCCGTCCGAGCCGCTCCGCCCAGTGCAGCGGCCCGCACACCGCCGCGGGAGAACGGCAACTCGCAATCAGCACCACCGCGCGAGATTTTAGATGCCTCGACATCTCCAGCGCAAGCATCCCCCCAAGCGACAGCCCACCCAACACCACAGGCCCACGCTCCACCGCGTCAACACTCGCCGCCAGCCGCTCCGCATAATGCGCCAGAGACTCGCCCCGCTCAGGCTCAAGCCACTCCGGCACAATCACATCCGGAAACTCCTCACGCTGGCGATAGAACAGCCGCGAATCGACACCGAGCCCCGGCACCAGCACAAGCCGCGGCCGGATTCGTGCATCAGCCGCGTTCACTCAATGATCCCCGCCGGAATCTCGCGGCAGGGCGGCGTGCCCTCTTCGAGATCCAACACCACCCACTTGCTCAACCGCTCCCGATCCTGATCCGTCAGTTCAAGCGATCCCTCCACACGATCATCACCGACAGTGACTCGAACCAGATCGTGACTCCGCAGGGCCCGCACCTCCAGCGTTCGCGGCACGTGCTGCACCCCCCGCTCATCCCGGGGGAACTCGAATGCGACCCGAGCCTCAATGAACAGCAAACGCCCGCTCGCAGTTCGGATCACGGCCCCCGACCACTCCGCATCAAATGCATCGCTATCGCCGCCCACGATGCGGCCCGCCTGCGCCTCGACCTCATAGACGAAGACCTCATCCGAATCCGCGGCGTTCCGACGAAGCCGCGCCGCCATCGCTTCCATCACGCGGCGGTACCGCTTCCGCCCCGAGGCCAGCAGCAGGCCGCCCCCGCCGAGCACGATCCCCGGCAGCAGCAGCGCCGCTCCGCCGACAGGGCTCGATGACATCATCCGCAGGCCCGCCGCGGCGAACACAGCACCAAGCGCACCCACGCACAGCGGCAGCGTCGGTGATGCGCCGTGCGTTTCGTAGTCCGCCGCCTGCGCCTCGATCGCCGCGCGATCCTCAGCATCCATCGCTTCTTGCCGCACCGTCATCGACATGCCGCGGCCCTTTACCACTCACCACTCACTGTCCACTGTCCACTACTCACTCCCCCAACTTCTCACCGATAAACGCCGCAACCTTGTCGATCGCCATGCGCTCCTGTGTGCCCGTGTCGCGGTCGCGCACCGTCACCGTCTGATCGGTCGCCGTCTGCCCGTCGATCGTGAAGCAGTACGGGCACCCCGCCTCATCCATGCGCGCATACCGCTTGCCGATCGACTGCTTCGCATCGTTCTCGATGAGCCCCTGCCGACCAAACTTCCTGCTCAGCTCGCCGTGCAGCGCCTCGGCCTTCTCCGGCATCCCGTCCTTGTTCACCAGCGGGAAAACCGCGGCCTTGATCGGCGCGATCCGCGGATGGAACTTCATGAACTCCGGGCTCGGCCGCGCCGCATCCACCGTATATGCCTCGCAGATCAGCGCGAGCACACCCCGGTCAAGCCCCGCCGCGGGCTCGATGCAGTGCGGCAGATACCGCTCGCCCTTCTTCGAACCATTCGGCAACAACTCGCCGCGCTCCTGATCAAAGTAGTCGAGCTTGATGCCTGAGTGCTTCTGGTGCTGCGCCAGGTCGAAGTTGCCGCGATGCGCTACGCCCTCAAGCTCCCCATATCCCGGCGCAGTGAACGGGAAGCGATACTCAACATCGCACGTGCCCGTCGAGTAGTGCGACAGCTCATCCTTGTCATGCTCGCGCAGGATCAGGTTGTCGCTCGCCAGCCCGATCGACCGCCACCAGTCCATGCGGAACTCGCGCCAGAACGCGTACCACGCCTGCGACTCATCGGGGTGGCAGAAGAACTCAAGCTCCGCCTGCTCAAACTCTCGCGACCGGAACGTGAAGTTCCGCGGCGTCACCTCGTTGCGAAAGCTACGCCCCGTGTTGCCGATGCCAAACGGCATCTTGACGCGCGTGGTATCAACGACATTCTTGAACTGCACAAAGATGCCCTGCGCCGTTTCCGGGCGCAGGTAGACCTTCGCGTCCTCATTGAAGACCGCGCCAGTGTACGAGAAGAACATGAGGTTAAACTGCTTTGGTTCGGTCAGGTGCCCAGCTTTGCCGGTGAATGGCGAAGGAATTTCAAGCGGATTTGACTGAAGGGCATCGACAGGAATCGCGAAGACGCGTCCAAAGTGTGTTGTGCCGGAACTATCTCGCACAGTCACATCCATCACATTGGGCGATTCACTTGGCGTGGCCGTCGTAAGCTCAAGCGGCTTGATCAGCTTGGGCTGCTCCATGAGTTGAGCAACAGCTTCGCCAGCAGTGCTGGCTACAACCGTGCGCAGCGGCACGGTGAAGCCGTTCGAAGTTACCTTTACGCCTTTTCCAATATCAATGAACAATCCCTGCAGATGATCCGCCCGAAAGCGCTGCTTCGTTTCCTTGTCATCCACCATCGGGTCGTTAAAGCCCCCAATGTGCCCACTCGCCTCCCACACTTTTGGGTGCTGAATGATGCACGTCTCCACAGGCACACACCGAACCGCCTCGCCATTGGGCCCCTTCCGCCCCCACGCCGGGTGCATGATCATGTCCTGCCACCACGCCTCGCGCAGGTTCCGCTTCATCAGCGTCCCCAGCGGGCCGTAATCCCAGAACCCGTTGATCCCCCCATAAATCTCGCTCGCCTGATAGATGAACCCGCGCCGCTTGCACAGCGACATGATCGCATCCATCGACTTCTTGCCGACGATCGGCGCGGCATCCTGCTTGGAGAGATCAGTGGGCTGCAAGGGAGGCGATGCTTCTGCGGACATGGAAATGCTCTCGTTTCTTCAGGCTTGGGCGTCGTCAACACCGGATCGGCCCGCAGTATAGGGACCCCGCGACGGTCCCCTTCATCCCGCTCACCCACGCACTCCACCAACGAAAAAGGCCCCAGGACTCAGCGTCCCGGGGCCTTGGATTCCATACCTTCAAGCCGCAGCCTTACTCGCCGCAGCCCGCAAACCACGCGCTCAGGAACGCGAAGATGTCCGGCACCGAGATGCCGCCACCATCAAAGTCCGCCGATGCACTCTGCGCAAACCATCCGCTCAGGAACGCGAAGATATCGGGCACAAGCACCGCGCCGTTCTGGTCATAGTCCGCGCGGCAGCACGGCTGCGTGTTGTTGCCCTGCTCGTTGCACGGCGTGCCCGCTCCGCGATAGTTCCCGCCCTGCGTCGTGCACGCATCGCTGGCGATCACCACACAGATCGACCCGATGCAGCACGCGCCGGTCTCCGGAGCACACGTCCCGCCGCCGCAGACCGATCCGATCCCTTCAAACGAGCCGCCCTGCAATGTGCAATCAGCAGCGGTGATCACCGTACAAGAATCGCCTACGCAGCAGGCCCCCATCGCCACATCGCACAGGCCGATGTCGCACGCCACGCCGATGTCCTGGAACTCGCCGCCCATCGTCGAGCAGTCGTTCGCCGTAATCACTTGGCACGAGCCATCGCCAAAGCAGCAGGCGCCCGTTGGCTGGGGGCAGGGGCTGGGCGAGCACGTCGTATCCGCCCCCTGGAACTCGCCTCCCTCCAGTGCGCATTGGCCCTCGGAGATCACAAAGCAGAACGACGAACCCGGATAGCAGCACGCGCCCGAGGGCCCAGGGCAGTTCGCCGTGGCGCACGTCGTCCCAAAGCCCTGGAAGATGCCACCCTCCAGTTCACACTGGGCCTGCGAGAGGACAAAGCAGAACGTGTTGCTCGGATAGCAGCACGCGCCCGTCGGCTGCGCGCAGGGGTTCGGGGAGCACTCCCCATCATTTGTCCACGTCCCGGTGCACGCCGCCTGCGTGGTCACCGTGCAAACGCCCGAGATGCAGCACGCGCCGGTCGCCGCTCCGGGGTTCGTGCCCACAAACACATCATCGACGTACCAATTCTGAGCCGTCGAAACCACGCCCACCACGCGGAACTGAACCCGGCACTCATCGTGAAGGTCGACACCCGACAGCGTGTGCTGATACTGCGTGTACGTCGAATCATCCGTCCCATCGGAAGTCAGCGTGTTCTTCACCACCCAGCGAAGCTGGTTGGTCCAAACCTCCACAACCAGCTGCCCGCCCGCCGGAACGCCGCGCTTCTGCGCCGAGTACCGCAGGATCGGGTTGCTCGCCCCGGCCATCAGGATGAAGTGCGTCCGGATCTCATCGGTCTGGTACGTGCCGCTGCCCGATGCGTTGAGCTGCAGCGAGTTGGGCGCGGTCGGCTCGTTCACGCCCGCGTTGCTCACCGAAGCGCCGCGGTTGTACACCCACAGGTTCGTGTTCAACGCCGTCGACGGGAACGCGTCGGAGAACGGCCGAGGCACCGAAGCCGGCTGCACGGTCAGGCAGCCCGTCGGCCGCGTATCGGCATACGACGCGATTCCCCCCGCCTCGCACGCAGAGAACGAAGTCAAAACGCCGCTGCAACCCCCAAGCCCCGCACACATGATCTGGCATGGGGTGCACGAAGTGTTGCAGTGCTGAGCGCTGAAGTTGTGGCCCACCTCGTGCGCGACCACCGCCCGACGCTGCGCAACATTGCTCAGCCGCCGCGAAAGGCCGTACCGATTAGTGGTGCACACCACACTCAGGTACGCAATCCCCAGGACTCCGCTGTCCATGGCGCGCCCGGTCATCAGGTGCACAAGGTCACGCCGGATTGGCGTATATAGCGACCCACCCCATGTCGTCGCAAGCTGCGTCAGCAGTGCGCCCGAATCCGATCCAGAGTATGGATCGGCCGAAGCGCTGCGGATGATGATCGTCGTGATCTCCATCGTCACACCCGTGTTGATCTCATAGATCCCTTCCACGGAGTTCATCGTGCTCTCGATGTCGTTGACGCTGTTCACTACGCTCGAGCCGTTGGTCGTGAAAAACTCAAAGTCCCCATCAATCGCGATCTCGACGATCTTGCTCGCCGTCCCGCGAAGCATCAGCCCCGGCTCTTCTTCCTCTGCCTGCCCGGCTGGCACAATCGCGCCACCGCACACGCCGCCGGTGTCGATCACATCGAGCGCGCTGTACACAACGTGCGAGCCTTCCGCCGCGGCGGGGTTCACAACCGAGTACGGCTGAATGCCGTAGATCGATCCGTCATCAAACCGCACGATCAGTTCCGCGCCGTCATTTACCAGAGCGCCACGCACCGACGATCCAGGATGCCCGCGAACCTCGCCCTTCATCGTCCGGATCGCCGGCGCCTCAACGTCCCGAAGCATTCCATCCTCGCCCTGCACCATGACCCGGAAGTAATCCGATCGCAGCGAGTACGGCTGGAGATCGAGCACGAATGCCCGTCCATCCAGAGTCACTTCCACAGACCACGGCTGAATGTTCTCTTCCGGCACTCCAAACGTCTGCACCGTATACCGGCTGACGTTCAATCCTTCGACAACCGCGGGATCAACCGCGGGCTGAGCGACCACGACCTGGCCTCCCGGGGCAGCAGCCTGCTGTGCAGCTATCGCCGCCTGCAAACCCATACACCCAAGGGCCAACGACACCACGCACGCCACATTCCTGGTCATCGCACGCTACTCCTTAACGGGTGGTCACGGTCACCAGCCCGATGTTCTGGCGAACTTCGTTGTTCGGCCCAAAGCCCCGTCCGGTTGCCTCAATGAGGTCATCGGACGCGGAAAGGTCGAGCAACCAGCCACCATTCTGGCCGCTCAGGCAGTGAATTAAACGTCTCTTGTGATACAGCAGAGGGCAGAGTGCGACACACGGATGCCGCACTGAAAGAGTACCCGCGCGATTCGCCGCCGCAACCCTTTATTGCGAACGGATTCCAGCCAATTGCCCCCGGTAAACCCCCATCTTTCACAACCTTGCCACCTCTTCTCTGGTGGCACTGCTCTCCACAGCAGTGCCTCAACACAAGGTCTCGAAAACAGTCCCGCCAACCTCACCCTGACCTGCCGCCGCCGCTTCTCGGACGCTCCCAGCCAGCTCGCCGCCCCCTTCGAGTCCTCGCCCCTTCCGGTTACCATGCCCCTCGCACGCTCCCTCCGACGGAACCCCCATGGCCAGACTCCACGAGTATCAGGGCAAAGCCATCCTCCGCCAGCACGGCCTCTCCACGCCCCGCGGCGGTCCAGCAGCCTCCCCCGACGAAGCCGCCCAGCTTTCGACCTCCCTCAACTGCCCCGTCGTACTCAAGATCCAAGCCTGGACCACCGGCCGCGCAGCCATCGGTGGCGTCGCCTTTGCCGATACCCCCGCGCAGGCCCGCGAACACGCCGCGCGCCTGCTCAAAATGTCCGTCGGCGCGTTCCCCGTCACCCACATCATCGTCGAAGAAAAGCTCCCGCTCGCGCGAGAACTCTTCGTCTCGCTCTCGATCGATGATCGTGCCCGCGCCCCCATGATCCTCCTCTCCCTCACCGGCGGTACCGGCATCGAAGAACGCGCCGGCCAGGTCGCACGCATCCCCTGCTCCCCCACCGATGGCCCAGACTCCGCGGCCCTCGCCCGCGCGCTCAACGCAAGCGACCTCACCGACACCCAGCGAGGTCAGGTCGCCGCGGCCGTCAAATCAGTCTTCAACGTCGCCCGCGCCACCGAGGCCCGCAGCGTTGAAATCAATCCCCTCGCCTTCACCACCGATGGTCGCCTCGTCGCCGCCGATTGCCGCATGACCATTGATGACTACGCCATCGGCGCGGGCCGCCACCCCGAGCTCGGCATCGAGATCGCCCGCGAGCTCGACCACCCCCCCACCGAACTCGAACGCATCGCCTACCGCGTCGAGCAGGAGGACCATCGCGGCACGTTCTACTTCGCGCAGATGAACTCCTTCGCATCTGCAGACTCCAAGGGCCTCATCGGTTTCCACGGCGCGGGCGGTGGCGGCAGCATGATGTCCATGGATGCCATCACCAACGAAGGCTTCACCATCGCCAACTTCTGCGACACCTCCGGCAACCCTTCTCCCGCCAAGGTCTACCGCGCAGCACGCATCATCCTGCAGCAGCCCGGCCTCATCGGCTACTTCGGCTCCGGCTCCGGCGTCGCAAACCAGGAGCAGTACTGGAGCGCGTACGGACTCGCCAAGGCCTTCTGGGAACTCGAACTCAGCATCCCCGCCGTCATCCGCCTCGGCGGCAACACCGAGGACCGCGCGGCGGACATTCTGCACTCCGCGTGCAAGGGCCTCCCCGCCACCGTCGAGTGCTTCAAGAAGAACGACCCACCCGCGCGCATCGCCGCCCGCTTCGCCGAACTGGTTTCTGCCTCTTGCAATCCACAATCCAAAATACAAAATCTAGAATCGATTTGGTCACCTCGCTCCCCACGCCGCCCCTCCTTCGTCGGTGCACCCTCCTCCCCTTCCTTCGCCATCAAATCGGGCACCGTCTGGATCAACCCCGAAGCCTGGAAGACCCACGCCCCCGCAATCATCTCGCGCTCAAACGGCCTCCTCCGCGACAACAACGGCAGGCCCGCCCTCACCTGCACCGCGGATGAGTTCCTCGCCAAGGACAGCGACATGATCGCCTCCGAGGTCGAGTGCCGCCGAGACGGGATCGAGGGCGACGGGGGGGTGTTCGTGGTGCTCGACATTCCAGGCCTCAACTGAATCCGTGCCCATGGAGAGCGCTTCAATGTCCCCAGGCTCTTCCAACTGTCCAAGATGCGGCTACGAGATCGGAGTCCTCGGCGCGGCCAAGTGCTCAGAGTGCGGACTCGATGTCCAGTGGGTTCCCGTTGGCAGCGGATGGCTTCAGTCGAAGCTCCACTGGATCGTGGTTCTGCTGGTGATGCTCGCGCTCGTGAATGCGACCTTGCTGCTTCTGACGGTGAGTTGCCTCGACGCGAAACAGGAGGCGCACGCCGCCCGACGGACTGCTTCCTCAGGCCAAATGGACCTGATCCAATATCGCTTCCAAGTGATCAACAGGTGGATGCAAGGAGACAAAGCACCCCAGACCTTACCACCTGACACTCCCGCCCTACCCGTCCCAACAATCTCAGAACTCACCCTCGACCGACTACTCCGCGTCCTGAAGCAAAACTGGTTCGCGGCTGGCTGGCTCACCTTCGCCGCGCTTCTATCAGCCGGCGCCGCGTGCTTCGTAGAGGTCCCGAGCCGCCGTGCGGTGCGGGCGACAAGGCATCGAGAGATTATCGCAGTTTTGCTCGCGGCTTTGGCAACGGCTCTCCTCGGCGTTATGATCGGCGTGGGTGCAACAGGCTGAGCGCACAAGTTCATATCAGCAGTTCGCCGTTCACTC
>JBBRUT010000130.1:0-9916 GCA_038247555.1 Phycisphaerales bacterium
GCCTGCGTCGGCCAGCTGAACATCGGCCTTGGTCGCGCTCGGAAGTTTGACGGTCAACGGGGTCTCGGTCGCAGCGGCGCGCAGCGTTCGCACCACCGCGCGCAGGTATGTCAGCTCTGCGCGGAACGAACGTATGGCTTCCTCGCCCGATGGCGACAGACTCTCGCCGGACAACTGCTCAATCCCGAACCCCATCACCTGGAACAGGTTCGCCAGGTCGTGTGCAGCGCCGAGCGCAACATCGCGGATGCTGGCGCCCGCGGCCGCATCGCCCAGAGGCCCATGCACGCGCTCTCCGCCCGTAGTCATGCGCTGCGTCAACGCCTCGACACCACGCCCAAGCGAGTCGTCAGAGACAGCCGCGCCCTTTCGAAGTAGTTCCCGCACGGAGTCCTCCCTCCCTGGCTGACCCCCTCCCATCACATGAACTGCACATGAAAAGTATGGATACCCTGCCCCCTGCTTGGCCATGAGCAACGTTCCTCGTTTAAGTGCGGTTGAATGCTTCCAACCGTCAACGCGGAATATTCCCCCATCTAGAGCCGGATTCGTCGCGATTCGCTCGCGATGTGGATGAAGCTCGTATCATGTATGTATGCCCGTGCAGAGACGATCGCCAAAGGCGCGTGCCCCGGCGCCGGTGGCACCGGCTGCAATTGCGCGCTCTCGCACGCGCCCACATACCGATCCGATCATCACCATGAACGCCAGCGGGATCATCCAGTCGGCGAGCGATTCGGTCGAGCAGGTCTTTGGGTGGAAGCCGGCGGAGTTGCAGGGGCGGAACGTCAAGATCCTGATCCCCGAGCCGCGCCGCTCCGCGCTGGAGCAATATCTCGACCGGTATCGCCACACCGACCGCACCCGATCCCCCAACCGGATGCGTCGGTTCGATGCGCTCCGCAAGGACGGGACGGTGTTTCCGATCGAGTTGTCGATGTCGCGCGCCGATCTCCCCTCACACGCCACTCCGTTCTTCATCGGGATCCTGCGGGACGTCTCGCACCAGATCGACGTCGGCGCGGATTCAGACGACGAGCGCCACCGGCTCCAACAGCTTCTCAACGAGCAGACGCGAGCGCTGGGCACGCTGGTGGCGGGGCTCGGCCACGACATGAACAGCGTGCTGTTCCCCGTCCGCGCCCGGCTCAATGCCCTGGCGCACGCCGGGGTTTCCGAAGCCGCGATGAAGCACATCGCCGCGGTCCGCCAGTCGATCGCGTATCTCCAGCACCTGAGCGATGGCCTGCACTTTCTCGCGATCGATCCTGACACCGTCGGGGATGACGGCCATGCCGAAACCGATCTGCCGGCATGGTGGAAGCAGACCTCGTCCCTGTTCTCGAAGCTGGTGCCCAAGCATGTCAAGCTCGTTGCCTCGTTCCCTGCGGGCTTGCCGAACGTGCGGATCTCGCACCACTGGCTCACGCAGGCGATGCTGAACCTGGTGGTCAACGCGGGGGAGTCCATCCCTTCGACGCGCCGCGGCGGGCGCGTTCACGTCTCGGCCGTCCCGGGCAAGGATGGCGGCACCGTCCGCATCCGTGTCGTCGATAACGGCCGCGGAATGTCCGCGGGAATCGCGCGGCGCGCGTTCGACCTGTTCTTCACCACCAAGTCGCGGGGCATGGGCACGGGTCTGGGGTTGCCGCTGGCGCGGAAGGTGGCGCTGCGGGCCGGGGGGGACATCGAACTTGAATCGACGCCCGGCCAGGGCACCACCTCCACCCTGACCCTCCTGGCCGCGGCCCGGGGCGCGAATGGTCGCAAAGTCCCGTCCTATCCGCAGCGAACCGCGACAGTCTCCATGCCCAACACCCGCACCGCCGCGCTGATTGCCCAGATCCTGATCGGCGCAGGAGTCCTGGCGCTCCCGCAGGCTCGGCAGATGCCGGGAAACACGGACCTGTGGATCACCGCGCCGACCGACGCCGCGCTTCGCATCGCCGGGGCATGGCAGGCGGCCCGGGCAGGGCGAAAGGTGATCGTGCTGGGTACCCCGTCCGCGCGGGCGCGGGCACGCTGGCAGGCGATCACCTCAAGCATCGTCGACCCGCCCGACAACTTTGAGGCGCTTCGCGATGCGCTGGCGCCATCGCCCGCGCCGACCCCCACCGCCAACGGCGGCGGCTCGAAGACCGGCAAGCCTCGTAGCGGTTCCACCAAACGATCGCGGCCTGCGCCGCGGCGGAAGGCGAAAACATCATGAAGAGCAAGCTGAGCGAACGGGTATCAGATGCGCTCGGCCCGAACCGGACGCTCGCGCAGCGCAAGCGCGGGGGCAGCGCGGCGGGGGCGGCGTCGGCCCTGGCGCGAGAAAACAACCCAAACAACCCGGTGATCCGCGTGCTGTGCGTGGATGATCACGCTCTGCTCGTCGAGGGACTCAAGGCGCAGTTCTCGATCCACGGCGACATCGCGGTGGTTGGGCGCTTGCCCACCGCGGCGAAACTCATCGAAGAAGTGCAGCGGCTGCAGCCCGACGCCGTGCTGCTGGATATCGAGATGCCCGGCCCCGATGCGTTCGAGATCGCCTCGCGACTGAAGCACTCCCATCCGGAGGTGCGGACGATCTTTCTGAGCGCGCACAGCCGCGATGCGTTCATCACCGCTTCCTTCTCCGCCGGCGCGTGCGGATACTTCTCCAAGTCCGATGACCTTGACGACATCGTGGAGGGCATTCGCAATGCGGTGGCGAGCCCGCCGGGGTCGTTTGCGCTCAGCCCGAAGGTACGCGAGTTGTGCCGGCCACCGGCATCGACCCGGCAGCCGACCGACGACGATGCGCTCTCCCCGACGGATCACGCGTCGATGTTCACCGATGCGGTGCCGCCGCGGACTTTGCTTTCGTCGCTGACGGGCAGGGAGTTGGAGATCCTGCGGCTGATCGGCAAGGGCCTGTCGCGAACGCAAATCGCCGCGCAGCTGTCGCGAAGCGCCAAGACGGTGGATGGTCACCAGGACCGCATGATGCGGAAGCTGGGAATCTCGGCGCGGGCGGACCTGATGCGGTTTGCGATCCGCGAGGGTCTTGCGCAGGCGTGAGCGCCTTCATTCCCCCGCGGCCGGGGCAGGCTCCGCCGGCGCGCTGAGCACGATGGTCATTCCGCCGCCGCTGATGACAATGCGGCCATCCAGCAGCATCATCGACATCGGATGGGCGCCCAGCTCGATCGATCTCGAACTCACCAGCATGGCGGTGGCGGTTTCCATCTGGTGCACCTGGAAGATCATCAGTCCCGCGGGCGTTCGTCCCTCGGCGATCGTCTCGATGGTCACCGCGCGGCCCTGCGCCGGTCGCGGCGGGAGCATGGTCTCAAACCCGCCGAGCGCATCGACGCCCCGAAGCTCACCCTGCGGACCAAAGACGATCAGGCCCTGGCCAGTCGAGATGAGCAGGTCCGAGGCTTCCGATGCGCCGGAGGTAAACGCCTCCAGCGGGCGGAGGCTCTCGACATGTGTGCGAGGGGCATCCAGCGGCTGAGGACGCAGGCGACCGGTCGAGAGCGATGCCTGCCAGAGGGTGCGATCCGGCGAGACCATGACCACGCGGTCACCCGCGACCCAGGCCTGGGACACGGGAACGAGATCCGGCGAACTCAGCACCCAGTTGGCGCGGCCGCTGGCAAGGTCGAAGCTGACCACCGCGCGATCAAGGCTGAGCAGGAGTGTTGCGCCGTCGGGCGAGGTGCGGACCCAGTGGGTGCGGCCGCCCACATCGCTGAGCCGTTGCAGGGGCCTGCCGGTGCGCGCATCAATCGTCTGGACGATGGGGCGCAGATCGGCAACACCGCCGCCGGCCGCGGGAACTTCCATATCTCCGGCGATGATCAGCACTCCGCCCGCGACATCCACGTCGTACACGCGGCTGACGGGCGTGACGCCGGACCACAGCGTTGCCCCGGTGTCGGTATCAAACGCCGCGGCCTTTCCGCCGCGCTGCACAATCGCGATCGTGCGGTCATCCATCGCCGCGGTGAGGTCGCTGGTGCTGAGGATGCCGTCCTGCGGGGACGGGAAGAACGTGCTCAGGCCCGCACCATCCGCCGTCTTGCGCATGCCTCGCGGATCCTTGACATCAAAGAGGGTTCGCAACTGGTCGGTCGCCCACGTCTTCCCCCCGGGTGTGGAGGCAACCCGCAGAACCTGTCCCGCGGCCGTGCTGGAGAGCAGGAAGTATGCCGCTTCGCTGTCGGTCCGTAGCAGCGTGGGCTGGAACCCCGCGACCTGCATGCTCCAGGCCTTGCCGACAAGTTCAGCATCCTTCGCCGCGGCGATCGACCACAGCGCAACCTCATCATCCTTGAAAGTGGCAAAGCACGAGGGTGCGCTGGGCCTGTCACTGGGGAGAAGGGGCTCCATGAGCGTGGTGCGACCCACAAGCTGTACGCCCTCGCCCGTGACCGGCCCCAGGTTCGGCCACCGTACGTTCTGGGCGACGCGAGCATCAAGCTCCGCGGCAAGCTGCGGGCCATCAAGCAGGCGGTCGCCGGCGCGGAGCTGTGCATTGGGGAAGAACTCCTGCGCAACCCTCAGCGCGGAAGCGGCAGAAGCAAACTGCCCGCGGGCCGAGAGTGCCTCGACCAGCTCTCCGGCAAGCTTGCCCACCACTTCGGTGTCGGCGCCGGGCACGCGGACCGAAGCACGGACGCCCGACTCAAGCGCATTCAGGCGAAGCTGCTCTTGCTCGGGCGCGCCGTACGTCTGGGCCATCTGCAGGTACGCGCGCGGAACAATCGTCGAGAGCGGGTAACGCATCGCCAACTCGGCAAGACGCTCGGCCGGCGCAGCAGGATCGATCGCGGCAAACGCCGTCGCTGCCGCGGCCTCCTGCTCGGCATAAATGCCCGGCCCTTGGCGCTGCACGAGTTGCTCGATCCGCCGCATCGCTTCAAGGTCGGCCCGGACAGAGAGCTGCACACCGCGCCACGTGGAGCCGCCCAGCGCGGAGTCATCGAGCACTCGCTGATACGCCGCCGCGGCAGCGGGTCCGCGCCCGGCCTGCTCCTCGACGCGCCCAAGCGCCATGAGGTAGGTGACACGGTCATCCGACGTGACGGCGCAGCGGCCCATGCGGTCAACAAGGGCGGCGATGAGGGCGGGGTCTTCTAGTTTGGGCCCACCCCGGCTCGTCGCGGCAGACTCGGTCTGCGGGTCGCGCGGCTCGACGCTGTTGGTGGTCATCTCTCGCAGGGCATCAAACAGCCGTCGCGCCGCCGAGGCGGAGGCTTCCAGATCCGGCCGGGCGGTAATCGCCCGCAGCGCGGCGTCAACCGCTTCAAGAATACGATCCGGCCGGCCAGCGCGATACGCAAGCTCGGCGAAGGTCACCGCAGGCGAAGGATCATCGGGCCCCGACTGCATGCGTGACATGAGCATGGACTCGGCGACTTCCCACAGCAGGTAGCTGTGCAGACGCGAATCGTCGGCGATGATCAGTTGGCTTTCGATCGGCACGACCGAACCGGGCAAATCCAGATCGATGCGCTGGGGCTCGGTGTCGGGGGCCGCGGGGTTGTAGATCGCCAGCCCCGAGGGCACCGGAACAATCAACCGGTCGCCCGCGGCGACCACGCGCCCGTGGATGCCGGGCGGCAGCATTCGCGCGGTGGGCCGGATGAGCCCATCCTCAAAATCATCGATGGGCAGGAAGCCCAGTTGATCCGCGCCCACACCCGCCAGGAAGCGCCCGACCTTGATGATGTAATCGGGCGGGATGACGCCGAATCGGTCGGTCGATTTCTGCGAGAGCAGCCTGCCGGTGCGTCGATCCAGCCGAAGAATGGCGAGCTGATCGGGCGCGAGCGCAAAGACCGAGTCTCCGTCGACGATCGGACCACCGATGCGCCAGGGCACCGCGCCCTCGCGCACGCCCATCGCATCCACCGGTGCGCGGCGGACCCACAGAGGCCGTCCGTTGGCGACCTCAAACGCGCCAATCGCGCCAAGGCGATCTGCGCGATACACCACTCCCTCAGCGACAAACGAAGACTCGGACCCACCCGGCTGGGACATATACGGAAGCATGCCGCTGCTGCCCAGTGGCCGCGCCCAGAGCTTGGCGCCGGTCTCCAGATCGAGCCCGACGAGCACCAGCGAAAGCAGCCTGCGCTCGGCCAGGGCCTTGCGTGCGCCAATGATGACAACCCCTTCCTCGATGGCGAGCGGGCCTCGCACAACCGCGTCGGCCAGGAGGGGATCAAGCTCGCCAAGCTCAACAGACCATTTCACACGGCCCGTGCGAGCATCCATCGCGCTGATGCGGGTATCGCCATCGCGCGAGTTGCCCATCGCGCGGCCCGTCGCGGCGACGGCGGTGCGCCCCTTCACGGAGACACTGGCCACATCCATAGGGTTCAGAGCCCAGCCGCGATAGCTGGGCTGGCCGAACTGCCCGCGACGCGATGTGCGGGCGGCCGCGGCGTCGCTGGCGGCGGGGTTGATGCGCCATCGCTCGGCAAGGGTGAACTGGTCCCAAGCGCTGACGGTGGTGCCGTCGTTGACGAACACCATCTCGCCCGAGACGGTCGGCATCACCAGCAGCTCAACCGCGCCGCGGGGGAGCCCCGGCTCGCCCATATCTTTCAGGTTCTCTTCGATCGCCGCCGCGGCGGCAAACTCCGCACTCCACAGCGGCTTGCTGACCAGGCCTTGTGTGCGCAGAGGCGGGGCGACCTCCATCGGGCTCTGGCCCTGGATGAGCGCGGCCGCGGGCCAACGCACCGGCGGCTCGAGCGCGACGGCCTTGCCCGCGCCCGCCTGACGCGCCCACTTCTGCGCAAGGCCCGTGACTTCATTCCGCGGCAGGTATCGCGCAACCTGGGCCACGAGCTGCGCCGCGGCCTTGCCGCTCTCGCCACGACGGTCGGGATGGTCTTCAAGCTGGAGCAGCGTGCGGAGCGAGGCTTCAAACTGCGCGGCCTCAAGCTGGGACTGCGCGAGGCGCAGGGCCGCCTCGAATCCCTCGGCGGTCATGAGGCACTGCCGCTCCAGCGCGGCGACCTCGCCGCGCGCAAGCATGGCCGCGGCACGGGGGCCGATGTTCTGGCGGTAGCGATCCAGCAGCCGGGCATCGCCCAGCACAAGGCGATGCACCGACTCGCGAACGCTGATGAACAAGTCCTGGTCCGTCGCGAGCCCGATGACGCGGTCGCCCTGCTCATCGAGCAGGATCTGCAGCACCCGCACGGCCTCATCCACATTGCCCGCGCCAAGGTGGTCCTTCACGCGCGAAAAGGTCTCGGAAGCGACGGGCGAATCGTCGACATAGACCGGGTTGAGCTGTTGCTGCGCGCAGACCGAAGCGGGCGCACCGGCGATGGCCAGCACGATGGCCGCGACCGCGATGCCACACACAGATCCGTTGCTTCGTCGACGCATGCGCAAGGCCTCCATGCTTGGTACCGCGGCGGGCCCTCATGGCCGCACCCCACCCCCCCATCGCCCCCACTTCACTCCGCTCTTTCCCTGTCCTGGCGGCCACTCCGGGGACGGGTCAAGCCCGGCAGGCCGCTTCACATTGTTGATCGGCTGATTGGGTGGCACCGGATCGGACGCGGAAGGGGTTATCCGGGTTCGCCAACCGGCACAAATGGCAGGGACGGGCCGCCGCGAGCGGAGAGAACCCAGCGAAGCGTCGGGGCGAGCCTGCAAGGGGCCGATCCACCAACGTTCCCACCTTCTCCCTGCAAGGAGTGGCAGGCCCATGCACAGCGCGCCGTCCCCCTATGTTCGCGGACTTCTGGAAGCAGTGCCGGAGCCGGTGCTGGCGCGGCGCACGCTGGTGAAGACACGCGAAGCGCGGGTGTGCTGGCTGATCTTTGCAATCGCCGTGCTCAGCGTTGCGGACCTGCACATGACGCTGGTACACCTGACAACGATCGGGATGTCAGAAGGCAATCCGATCGCGCGGCTGGTCATGAGCACCAACTCGCCGGGGTGGCTCATCGCGTGGAAGCTCACAACCGTCGCCGCGGCGTGCCTTGCGTTCTTCGCGGGCAGACGGACGCTGGTGGGCGAGGCCGCGGCTTGGTTCTGCTGCTTTGTGCTGGTGTGGCTGACACTGCGCTGGGGTCAGTACGCGACGGAGCTGGCGGGTGTGTGCCCGCAGATTCACCTTCTGCACGCGGCGGACACAGCGCAGTGGGTGAAGATGGGGGAGTGATCTAAAGCTGCTCCCCCACAGGGGGAGCTGTCGAGCAATCGCGCCACGCCACCAATATCGTGGACCTATCCGATCTCGTCAAGAGGGGAGAATGCAGAGAGGAGGGAAGAAGCAAAGGCGCGAAGCCCCCTCCCCCGCCCTCGGCGGGACCTCCCCCCGCGAGGGGGGAGGAGCCCCATCACGACTCATCAAGTGCCAGTGCGCACATCAACTCAATGCCCGTCTCAAGCGCATCATCGTTGAAGTCATACTCGGGCTGGTGCAGGCCGGGATAGGTATCCTGGCCCGCCGGACGCACGCCCAGAATGAAGAAGCAAGCCGGCACGTGATGCCCGTAATACGAGAAATCTTCGCCGCCCATGGTGGGCGTGGGTACATGCTGAACGCGGCTGTCGCCAACGGTCGCGCGGGCAACACGGAAGAAGCGATCGGTCATCGCCGGGTCGTTGAACGTCACCGGGTAGCCCTCCTCCCACTTGATCTTCGCGACGCATCCCATCGCCCCTGCGATGCCACTGGTGATCGCGTGGAAGCGTTCGCGGCCGAGCCTGCGCATCTCCGGCGTAAGCGTCCGCATGGTGCCCGCAAATTGCACACTCCGCGGGATGACGTTGCGGGCCAGCCCGCCGCTGATCACGGCGACCGTGACGACGATGCAGTCAGTCGGCGGCGCGTTCCGCGAGGCGATCGACTGCAGCGCTGTGATGATCTGCGCAGACGCGACCACCGCATCTCGCGAGAGGTGCGGATACGCCGCGTGCGCCTGCTCGCCGACGATCTCGATCTCGAAGTTGTCTGTCGCCGCGAGCAGCGGCCCGGGTCGCGATCCGACATCGCCAAGGATATATTGGGGCCAGCCGTGCAGGCCGAAGATGCTCGAGACGCGCGGGCCAAGCTTGCTGCCGTCGAGCGCGCCATCCTCGCACATCCGCTTGCCGCCCGCGCCCCCCTCCTCGGCGGGCTGAAAGATCAGCGTGACGGGGTTGGGGCGGTGTGCGAGCTTCGACAGCACCTGCGCAACCCCGAGCAGGTTGGCCGTATGGCCATCATGGCCGCAGGCGTGCATGATGCCACGGGTCTTCGAGGCGTACGGCGCGCCCGTCGCTTCTTCAATCGGGAGCGCATCCATATCTGCGCGAAGCGCCACCGCGCCCCGCGCCTTACCCTCGGGCGTTGTTGCGGGGATGTGCGCCAGCACGCCTGTCCCGCCGGCAAGCCCTCCGACATGCTCAACACCGAGCCGCTTGAGCTCATCACACACAACGCGGCTGGTGCGCTTCTCGTTGTACGCAAGCTCGGGGTGCGCGTGGATGTCGTGGCGGATCGCAGTGACGCCGGGCAGAGATTCGCGGATCAGCGCGCGGACCGCGCCGGTTGATGGGTGATGGCTGCCCGATGTCGGATGTGCGGCTGGCATGGACGAGGATAGGGTCCATGCTCGCGAAAGGTGTGGGCGTGCAGAGCCCGGCAGGTTCACATCCCACATGCCATATGCCACATCCCGCTCACTCAGGCAGCGGTTCGGCGACCGGCGCGGTATCGACGCCCGGAACGGGCAAGCCCGCAGGGCGTTCATCCGTGGGCTTCTTGAGGAACGCATCTTCGCCGCGACGGGCCTGGCCGGTGCGCAGCTCCTCGGTCAACCGGGCACGTTCACGCTGCAGGCGGCCTTGCCACCAAGGATCTGTCTCCTGAAGAATCGCGCGTTGAACGCGCCGGGCGGTCACTTCGTTGCCGCGGTTCAGAAGCTGA
>JBBRUT010000131.1:0-9907 GCA_038247555.1 Phycisphaerales bacterium
CATCATAAACGCCTCCGCCGACGAATGCTGGGACGGCCTCGTCTTCTACGAAGAAGTCTCCCACCCCCCGCCGTGGATTCTCCGCATCGGCCTGGCCCGCCCACTCGCAACCCGCGGCCCATCACATTCCCCCGGCGATCGCCGCGTCTGCGTCTACAACCGCGGCACAATTTCCAAGCAGATTCGCCGCGCCCAGCCCGGCCGCCTTCTCTCCTTCGATGTCACCGAACAGGACATCGGCTACGAGCGCGACCTCCGCCTCATCTCCGGCAGCTTCACCTTCGAGCCCATCGACGCGAACCACACCCGCGTCACGCTCACCTCAACCTACGAACCCAGGCTCACACCGCGATTCTGCTGGCGCTGGGGCGAAATGATCGCCTTCCGTACGCTCCACGGCTACGTGCTCGAAGGCATCGCGCTCAATACCGCGCAACAGCAACTCACCGACTCCGCCAAGCCCACCATCGTCGCGAGCGATGCGCCATGAGCATCTCGATCTCCATCACCCCCGACTGGCGCATCGACGCCCGCAGCATCACGCACCTCCCTCTCCCCGCCGCGGCGATGTGGTCCCGCATGCGCGATGTCCAGCGATTCCTCGCCGATGACCCGCTCCACGCCGACGTCGTCTTCGATTCCCTCCCCGATCCGCATCTTTCCTTCGTCGGCGCACGGCTCACCATCCGCCACCGCCTGCTCGGCATCGGGCCCGATCGCATCGGCCGCATCCTCACCTGGCGCGAAGGTCGCGGCTACGCCATCAGCGATCTCTCTCGCCGCGGCGTCGACCGTGGCTTCCCCCACATCTGCGCCTTCGATCTCGACCCCCGCGGCGACAACGCCTGCCAACTCACCGTCTCCGCCCGCGGCAAGTGGACCGCCACTTGGGTGCCCCGCCCCGTCATCCGCCTCTGGCTCTGGTGGGTCCTCAAAGCGACTGAGGCCAAGGTCCAGTCGGCAGCGATCCGGCACCACCTCCACTGACTGAAATGCGCATCTGGTCTCCGTGCCCTCGGTGTTCTTCGTGGTGAACTTCCGACCGCAAACTCCACCCCCGACCGCTCCCTCCGCATTTGCCATTTGCTCGTTTGCGATTTGCTATTTTCTTCCCCTCACCCCACCGCCGCGTTCGCCCGCCGCGCCTCTTCCAGCATCTCCCGAAGCGCGATGATGTGCGCCGGCGTCCAGCCCCCCGCTCCACTTCCCACTCCAGCCTCCGCGCGCAGCCGCGCCTCTTCCCCCTCTTCCGCTCGCTCTTCATCCCGCTGCGCGCCCCGCTCATCCCCAAGCCCCGCGCCCCGCGATACCTTCATCTTCGCCAGAAACAGATCCCGCAGCCGCGGCGCATCCGCAACTCCCTCGATCAGCCCCATGTTCGTGCCCCCGCCGCCGGGCTGTCCCGGTACGCCACCCCCGCCGCCCGCGGTCTGGATCACCACCGTCGCCACGCCAAACCACCTCTGCACCGGTCCCTGCGTCACCGTCACATTCTGAATGTTCTCAAACGTGATCGTGGTTTCCTGGATCACCCACACCCCCCGCCGGATCCGAATGCTCCGCTCGTTCATCACGTACCACATCGTGTCGTACCGCAGATGCAGCGCAACGTACGCGATGATGTCCGGCAAAATCGCCAGCGCCAGCGCAGGCAACAGCAGCAACGCGCCCGCGATCGGCTCCACAATCGCGATCACGATCCACCCGATCACGATCGCAACATCCACGATCGTCATCGCAATCCAGAAGATCATCTTCTGCATCGCCAGATAGTTCGGCGATGGCCGAAACCGCTCCGCCTCCACCCCGCCCAGCGCCGGCAGCTCCGGAGCCTCCCGCGGCACGTTAAACAGGCTCGCAAGCACGCCCCACACACCGCCATACACCCACTCGACAGCGCGGTCGACTCGCCCGCCCGCCGCGCCCTGCGAACCCGCGCCATGTCCAGCTTCCGCGCCGCTCACGCCGCACCCCCCCCACTCCCCGCGCTCCCACCACCAACCCTCCCATCCGCCCGCACCTCGCGCCGCTCCAGCTTCGTGCGCACCAGCGCAAGCTCATCTCGAACCTGTCGCAGCAGCACCAGCGCCTCATCTTCCACCGCTGCCCGCCCCGCACTCTCGACTGCGACCCCGCCAGCGCTCCCCGTCGTCTGCACAATCGCGGACGCAGTCGCAGGCGCGCTCACCGCCACACTTACCCCGCCCGCATCGCCCTTGCTCAGTTTGCCTTTGCCGCTCTGCCCCTTGGCCCCGCGCATCTGCTCATACAAAAAGTCACGCAGCGCATCAAACTGCGGTATCCCCTCAATCGTCAGCTCCGGCGTAGCGCTCCCCGACGCCGTCTGCACCGAAATATTCGCCAGCCCCAGCCACCGCTGAATCACGCCGCGGCTGACATGAATGTCCTGGATGCGCCGATACGTCAGATACACCTCCTGCCGCCACAGGATTCCCCAGCTCGCCGCCACACCCTCATCATCAAACCGGTACCGCAGCGTGTGATACTTGAAGTACATCGGCGGAAACAGCAGCACGCACAGCGGCCCCGTGATCAGCGACAGAATCGTGTAGTACTTCAGCAGCAGCGGATCCGGCCGCGTGATCGCCCGGGCATCAAACCCCTCCGCGCTCTGGCCCTGGTGCGATGGCATGGACACGCCTCCTGTCCGCTTGTTGGCATTCCGCCGCGGCCGCTTCCACACACTCAGCCTACCACATCCCTCCTCCCTCCCGAAGAGCCCGCTCCCCAGTCCCCGCCGGGGGAGCTGTCGGTGGGGGGGCGAAGCGAGACTGAGGGGGTCTTTCTCCCCCGCCCGCAAGCCCAACGACTACCCACCGCGCCGCTTGATCCTCCTCTCCTGCGGAGCCCCCGCGGTCACGCGGCGGGAACACCGCTGCGAAACAATCCAGCGATCACGCACCCATCCGACGAACCGAACACCACTTCCCACTTCCTTCTCCCCCGGCCGAAGGGCGCGCGAACGTTGCCACGGGTCAGCGAGTCGCCGAACGCGACCAGCGCAACCCGTGGTAAGGCCCCCTCACCCTCCGGCCCGGAGGGCCGACGACATACCGACTTCGCCTCTTCTCGTGCCGCGGCATCACCAACACACCTTCGAGACCCGGACCCCCGGACCACCCGACCCCGCTGCCCCTCCGCCACAACACATATCTCCATACCCAACAACCACTTACACATACTTTTCCACATTTCCGAACAAACCCCTTGCAAAATCGACAGCACCATGTAAACTCCGTACATCGTGTCGGATCTTCACCACCATCCCCATCCCGCCGTCGCGGCCGCCCTCCCCTTCGAGCTCGCCAGCGATGGGCCCCCAACCGCCGAAGACTTCGCCGACGCTCTCAACGTCGCCAAGAACGCCGCGCTCGACATCCTCGTCCTCGCGCTCGCCGGCCGCACGCACGAAGACCTCCCGACCCGCGAAGCCCTCTTCGCCGCCGCGCGGATCCTCTCCTTCTCCTCCCAGATTGATCGCCGCGCAGCCGCAACCGCACGCGTCGAACCAGATCGCACCGCCAAATCCGCTCCGCGTTTCGCTGCGCCGCAGCACGCCGCCTTGCCCGCACCTTCTGTGCGCCCACACCGCGTGTCACTGCCCCCCGCTCGGGCCGCGCTCCCCCAATCACCTTCACTTCCTCCGCCTTCCACATCCGACATCCGCCATCCCACATCCGACTTCGCCCTGGGGGCTCCTGCCTTTCCGAATACATCTCTCCTCACCGGCACGCCCGCGCTCTCGCGCACGCCAACTCCCGCGCCAACCGCTTCCGGCAAGCTCGCCCAGGCTGGAGTGGTCAAACGAGTCCCGGGATGGCGACAACAACCCCAACGAGAACCCCCACAGGAACCGCGGCGCGAACTCCAAGACCGGCCGCAACCGGTGGAACTCCGCGAACCCGGAGGCAGAGCCGCGACCGCGCCACACCCTTCATCGGATTCTCATCCGCTTCCCACGCGCCCGCATCCCAAGTCCCACATCCGACTTCCCAGTTCCCACTTCCCAAATCCGACTTCCCACATCCGCCATCCCACATCCGACATCGCCCCATGCGATGAGCTCTTGGTCCACGGTCCAGCGCCTTGATTCCCCGCCGCGGCCGCATCTCCGGCCCGCCCCCCTCCCGCACCCCCACACGAGTCAATGTACCCGGCGGGACTTGAACCCACAACCTCTGCCTTCGGAGGGCAGCGCTCTATCCAATTGAGCTACGGGTACCCATCTGCCGTGCGCATCCGCACAGCGGCCGATGCTACGATCGGCCCGCGCGCAAGGCAACACAGACAGCCTTCCGCGCACACGATGCCCCTCCCTCCTCCCCGCCTGCAATCCCCTGCCGCCCCGACGCCCCTCTGGGCAGTGCTCGCGTTCACGTTCCTGAACTCGATCGGCTCGGCGATCATCTATCAGGGCATCTTCTTCATCGCCCGCGAAGCCTACGGCTTCGGCCCCGCCGAGCGCTTCGGCCTTGGCCTGGTCTATGGCCTCACCTACATCCCCGGCGCGATCTTCATCGGGCCACTGCTCCGCCGCCTCGAACGTGCAGGCTCCCTCTCCCCCCGCGGCGTGCTCGCCGCGATCATGCTCCTCATGGCCGCGCTCTGCTGGCTCCCCTCCCTTGCCCAGTACTTCGCCGGCGACATCGCGCCGATCGCCAACACCGCTCCCTCCGCGCTCGCGGCGAAGGTCAGCGGCGCGTGGTCCATCTGGCTGCTCATCGCGCTCTATTCCCCGCTCAGCGGCGCGATGTGGCCCATGGTCGAAGCCTTCCTGGCCGGTGGCCGCTCCGATCGACAGCTCCGCTCCGCCACCGGCAAGTTCAATGTCTGCTGGGCCGGCGCGCTCGTCGTCTCACTCCCCATCATCGGCCCCATCATCGAGCACGATGCCCTGCTCTCAATGCAAGGCCTTAGCCTCGTCCACATCATCGCGGCGGTAGTGCTCCTGCGCACCTTCAACAAGCGTCCCGGAAAGCACGAGCACCACGCGCACGTCCCTCACCCGCCCGTCTACACCCAGCTCCTCACCTTCCTCCGCATCCTCCTTCCGACCGCCTTCCTCTTCATCAGCACCCTCTCCCCCTATCTCCCCGGCTCGCTGGATCGCCTCGGGATCAGCACCAGCCTCGCCACCACCGTCGCCTCGACGTGGCTCCTCACACGCGTCCTCACCTTCCTCGCCATGGAGCGCTGGCACGGCTGGCACGGAAAGTGGTCCACCGTCATCTGGGGCGGCGGCATCCTTGTCATCTCCTTTGCGATCACCGTGCTCGCGCCCCTCCTGCTCCCCACCGCCGCAGCGCTCGCCGTCATCATCCTCGCGCTCGCCGCCCTCGGCATCGGCATCGGCATCATCTACTGCTCCGCGCTCTACTACGCGATGGAAGTCGGCGCGGCGGAAGTCGATGCCGGCGGAATGCACGAAACCCTCATCGGCGTCGGCTACTCCGTCGGCCCGGCTTGTGGCCTCTTGGCCATCGGAATCGCCGAGTCCAAAGCCACGCCCACCATCCCCTACGAGCCGGTCATGGCGCTCTTGGTCTGCATCATCGCCCTCGCCGCGGCGGCATTCGGCCTCCTATTCGCTCGCAGAGCCACTTCCAGCACGCCGGTTTAACCGGCGGGCAAGGATGGCGGGCGGGGCGGGAGTTGGGCGGTGGGAGGGGTCGCCCTCAGCAATGCCGCGCACCGCAACCCCCCTGCTTTTCGGACGGTATCGAATCCAGCCGTCTAAGGCATCAAACCGATGCTCATTCGTGCCCGGCACGTCCACAACGCCGTTGACCGCCCCCATGGATGGGAACAGGTTCCGATATGATGGCCAAAGACTCGGTTCGTCGTCTCCGTTTCGCACGACGAACTGGGGTGTCGGTTCGCGGTGGTCGATGGCCCAATGCCAGAAACAAGGCACAAGAGCGTCCAAATGAACCAGCGGTGAAATTCCTTTGAACTTGACGGTGCCGGCGCGCGTACAAAAACCGGACACTACGGTAGTGTCCGCTGACCCGATCCTTTCGAGGAGTCGATATGAAGAACTTCCGTGCTGCAAGGTTGACACTCCCGGTGATACTCGCGATCGCGGGTCTCGCCGCTTCGCTCGCCCCGACCACCGCCGCGTTCGGTCAAACCGCGGCCGCGGTCATCCCGCCATCGGGCGCGCAGGTCGCCACCGTCGGCGACCTCTCCACACGCGTCTGGTCCGCCGCCCGCAGCAACAACTCCGGCGACCTGCTCGCCCTCTCTCATCAGCTCGGCGGCGACAATGTCCCCGCCTCGCTCGGTGAACTGCGTAACGCCTTTGCATCGCTCGAAGCCAACATCGCCAAGCGCGAAGCCACGCGCGCCGAAAAAATCGCCGATGTCGAGACCAAGCTCGCCGCCAAGCTCGATCAGCAGGACTCCGTCGCGATTGCCGACGCCATCAAGTTCGCGGTCGAGCTCTACATGCTCACGCCGCAGGACGGCAAGCCCGCCCTCCTTCAGCAGCCTCGCATCACCGATCTCGTCACACGCGCCGAGGCCGCGGCCCATGCCGCCGAGCGCAAGGGCGACTGGTTTACCGCCAACGAACTCTTCTGGCGGCTCAATGTTCTGCTCGAGGAAACCGGGCGCTACAAGGACGACGTCAAGCGCATCGGCCAGCGGCTCTCGATGATCCGGCTCTACGCGCCCGAACGATTCTGGGAACTCCGCAACAACGAGCGCACCCGCGACGGCAAGGACCCGCTGCCCCCCTACAATGGCCTGGGCGAGGATTATGTCGCCAAGCTCAAAGGTGTTGATGAGTTGACGGTCGCCCGCGCGATCTTCAGCGCCACCCGCCAGCAGATCGACCGTGTCGCGATGCGCGATGCGCTTATCGGCGGGCTCGAAGCGATGAGCGTCATGGTCACCACCGATGACCTGCGTCAGACCTTCGCCTCGCTTGAGAGCGAGGAGGCCAAGGCCAAGATGCTCTCCTTCCTCACCGACCGCATCGAGGAACTCAAGAACCCGACCACCATCGTCTCCAACAACACGCTGGTGGACATCATCAACGACACGGTGGCCACCAGCAACGCCACGGTCAAGGTCCCGCAGACCGCGGTCCTCCATGAGTTCGGCAACGGCGCCATGCAGAAGTTCGACGAGTTCTCCGCCATCATCTGGCCCGATGAGATCGCCCGCTTCAACCGCATGACCCAGGGCAACTTCCGCGGCGTGGGAATCCAGATCCAGATGGATGAGGATTCTCAGCTCATCAAGGTCGTCACCCCCATCGAAGGCACCCCTGCGCAGCGCGCTGGCATCCGCCAGGGAGACAAGATCGCCAAGATCGACGGCAAGTCCGCGCTGGGCATCACCGTCAATCAGGCCGTCGATCTCATCACCGGCCCCGCGGAAACGGGCGTGACCCTCACGATCGAACGCGCCACGGGCGATACCGATGAGAACGGCAAGGATGTCACCACCGAGATCGACTTCCCGCTCAAGCGTCAGCTCATCCCGCTCGCCACCGTCAAGGGCTGGAAGCGCACCGGCCCGCGCGAAGATCAGTGGGACTGGTACATCGATCAATCAGCAGGTGTCGGCTATGTCCGCCTCCTGCAGTTCACCGAAGACACCACCAAGGACCTGCACGACGCCGTCAGCCAGATGCGTCGCGCCGGAGAACTCCGCGGCATCATCCTCGACCTCCGCTTCAACCCCGGTGGCCTCCTGACCGAGGCCGTCAGCGTTGCCAACACCTTCATCCGCGAAGGCACCATTGTCTCCACTCAGGGCACACAGCCCGGCGAAACCAAGCGGGCAACTCCGTCGGGCAATCGCCTCGCGGGCGTTCCCCTCGTCGTGCTCATCAACGAGGGTTCCGCCTCTGCAAGCGAGATTGTCTCGGGTGCCATCCGCCACTATGCCGACAAGGGCGACATCGACGCCGTCATCGTCGGTCAGCGGTCCTTCGGCAAGGGCAGCGTGCAGAACGTCTTCGACCTTGCCGACAACGCCAAGATGAAGCTCACCACCCAGTACTACAAGCTCCCCGATGGGCGCATCCTGCACCGTCGCCCCGGAGACTCAACCTGGGGTGTCGATCCCAACCTTCGCGTCGAGATGCTCCCCGAGCAGGAAGTCGATGCCCTCAAGCTGCGCCAGGACGCCGATGTCCTGCCCATCGATGAGAAGGGCCAGATCATCGTCTCCAAGACTCCCCCGCCCGACCCCCGCAAGCTCATCGATGACGGCGTCGATCTGCAGCTTCAGCACGCCCTGCTTCTCCTGCAGACGCGGATCGCGGCCTCCAGCAAGCCCGAAACCAAGCTCACCAAAAACGACTGAGCCACGCTCTACCGACCGAGAACCTCCTGCCGCCCACGCGTGGCCGGCAGACGCATGAACCGCCAAGGCCCGGGCAACCCTGCTCGGGCCTTTTCGTTGCTGCCGCGGCACGCTCCCCTTCCCAAAGTCGCCCCAAGCTCCCCGGCCAACCGCCTACCATTACGGCTTTCGTGATCCGTTCACGCCTTCCGCACGAACACACTACGGATCGCGCCGCAAGAGCCGACGAGGGACCTGGATGTCTGTCATGACGCAAGCGAAATCCGCCCAATCGACCGCAACTTCTGCCTCCGCGAAAAACGGCCACGCCTCCGGTCGCAACGCACCGCCCGCCCGCCGCAGCGCGGACCTCCCCAACGAGGTCCTGCACGGCTGGCTGCGCGACATGTACCTCATCCGCGAGTTCGAGGTCCGCTGCGCCCAGGCGTATCAGCAGGCCAAGATCGGCGGCTTCTGCCATCTCTACATCGGGCAGGAAGCCTGCGCGGTTGGCTCCATCGGCTGCACCAACCACGATGACCCGATCATCACCGCCTACCGCGACCACGGACACGCGCTCGCCCGCGGCATGGACCCCGGCGCCTGCATGGCCGAGATGTTCGGCAAAATCACCGGGTGCGCCAAGGCCAAGGGCGGCTCGATGCACATGTTCGACCGGCCCAACTGGCTCTTCGGCGGCCACGGCATCGTCGGCGCGCAAACCCCGCTTGGCGCGGGCCTCGCCTTCGCCTCCCGGTACGAGTGGGAAGTCTTGGGCAAGTCCGTGAATCGTCCCGACGGCTCGACCGCCGGCCCCGATGAGAACTTCCCCGCAAAGAAGAAAGTCTGCCTCTGCTACCTCGGCGATGGCGCCCTGAATCAGGGCTCGCTCCACGAGGCGATGAACCTCGCCGGCCTCTGGTCCATCCCCGTCATCTACATCGTCGAGAACAACCGCTACTCCATGGGCACATCCATCGAACGCGGAACGACGATGGCCCACAACCTGCTCGCCAAGTCCGCGGCATACGGTATCGAGGGTCTCAAGATCAATGAGGATGATGGCCTCGACATCCTCAAGCTCTTCGACCGCCTCAAGCCCTTCGTCGATGAATGCCGCGAGAAGCAGCGCCCCGGGTTCGTGGACCTGGCGACCTATCGCTACCAGGGCCACTCGATGTCCGACCCGCAGAAGTACCGCACCAAGGAAGAGGTCGAGGGCGTCAAGAAGAAGGACTCCATCGACCGGCTCGCGCTGCATGTGATGAACGAGCGCAAGAGCCTGACCGAGGACGCCTGGATCGAGATGCAGAAGGAAGTGAAGGCCCAGGTGGCCGCGGCGGTGCAGTTCGCCGAAGAGTCGCCGATCCCCGACCCCGAGGCCGAGCTCTATTCCGACGTCTACGTCAACATCCAGAAGAACCTCTCGCCGACGCGCGACTATACCCACGGCGCAAAGAACCCGCTGCTCTGATACGACATTCGAAGATGGCTCCAGTCCTCGATTACGCCAACACGAGGGAACCTCGTTAGAGATGGCGGGCCCGGCCTCATCTTCGGCTGCGTCATCTACGTGCCGGCACCGCTC
>JBBRUT010000132.1:0-9854 GCA_038247555.1 Phycisphaerales bacterium
ACAGATTACCATACTCTCGCCCGTCAAGGGGGCTTCCCCGATATGCCAAACGCCAACCTCACCTTTGTGGACAACCTCGTCGCTCAGGTTCTGCGCGATCTCCACCCCGGCCACCTCATCCGCACGCAACAGCACGCCCTGCAATCGCTCGGTCCCTGCCGCGTCATCGCTGTCGGCAAGGCCGCGCACGCGATGGCCGAAGCCGCCGCACCCATCGTCGGGGCCAGCCTCCGCGGCGGGATCCTCGTCGCCCCTCCTTTGATTCATCCTCACATCGCCGCGCCGAGCTTCGCGCTGCATCCCGCTGATCACCCCCTCCCAACCCCCCGCAACCTTGCCGCGGCCAGCACCGCCGTAGAACTCGTGCGCGCGCTCAAGCCCGATGAGGCCCTGCTCCTCCTGCTCTCCGGCGGAGCCTCCGCGATGCTCACCCTCCCCGCCCCCGGCCTCACGCTCGATGACCTCCGCGCCGTCACCAGCGCCCTCCTCCGCGCCGGCGCAACCATCGACGAACTCAACTGTGTCCGCAAGCACTGCGAGCAGCTCAAAGGCGGCGGGCTCGCCTGTCTCGCCGCCCAGGCCGGATGCCGCCGAGCTCTCTCGCTCATTCTGTCGGATGTCGTTGGCGATCGTCTCGAGACAATCGGCTCCGGCCCCACCGCGCCCGACCCGACGACCTATGCCGATGCCCTCGGGGTCCTCACCCGATTCACATTGCTCGATGCTGCGCCCGCGATCACCGCGCACCTCCGTGCCGGCGCGGCCGGAAAACACGCCGAAACCCTCAAGCCCGGCGATCCGGTGCTCGCACGCGTGGAGAACATCATCATCGGAAGCAACCAGATCGCTGTCGATGCCGCCGCGGCGCAGCTTCGCGAGCTTGGCTTTGCCGTCGTGGAGGTGCGTTCGGGCGTGACGGGTGAAGCGCGGGAGGTCGGTGCTCAGCTCGCGCACCGTGTGAGTGCGCTCGCATCGATGCCGCATGTAACCGACGCCGCCCGCCGCGCGATCATCTGGGGTGGCGAGACCACTGTCACCGTCCGCGGCACAGGAGCAGGGGGGCGAAACCAGGAACTCGCTCTCGCCGCCGCGCTCCAGCTCGATGGCGTACCAAGTATCGCCGTGATCTCCTTCGCCACCGACGGTGTTGACGGCAGCTCCACCGCTGCCGGTGCGGTTGTCACCGGCTCAACGGCCGCGATGGCCCGCGCTGCCGGGCTCGATCCGGTAGCCGCGCTGACCAACAACGATTCCCACGGGTTCTTCAACCGACTCGAAAGCTCCAAAACGTTATCGGGCCGGCGGATTCTCATCCAGACCGGCCCGACAGGGACAAACGTGAATGACGTGATGATCGGCCTCTGGTGGGCCGGTTCTCCCAACCGGCTTTGAAGCATCCGCTCCCCTGGTCAGTCTCGACGCTGTGTGAGGATGAGCAGGTAGTACAGAATCGTGCCCACTGTCGCCACCAGCGCGGCCACATAGGTCAGCGCCGCGGCGTTCAGAACTCGATTCATCGCCTGCGTCTCCGGGCCCGCAGCCACAAGCCCCGTCGTCGTCAGCAGGTCCTTCGCCCGGCGAGATGCATCGAACTCGACCGGAAGCGTGATGAGCTGAAACAGCGCAACCAGGCACAGGCCGAGGATGCCGATGAGCAGAACCGTCGCGCCCATCTTTGGGCTCAGCAGCGCCATCATCAACACGCCCGCCATGATCGCGATATTCGCGACATTCGAGCCCAGAACCGCCGCGGGCACCAAAAAGCTCCGCAGTCCCAGCGGTCCGTAGTTCGTCGCGTGCTGAATCGCGTGCCCCGCCTCGTGCGCGGCGATCCCCGCCGCCGCGACAGACTTTCCATGGAAGACGTCCTTGCTCAGCCGGAGCATCTTCGCCTTCGGGTCATAGTGATCGCTCAACATCCCGTGCGATTCTTCGATCCCGACATCGTTGATGTTGAACGACCGCATGATCTCTTTCGCGATCTGCGCGCCCGTCATCCCGCTCGACGACTGAATCTTGCTCGCCTTGTTGAACGCGGACTTCACGCGGAACTGTGCCCACAGGCCCAGCAAAAGCGGCACAATGACCAGCACCAGAAACGGCAAAATCGAGTATCCGCCGACATTCATTCCACCAGGCATCCAAGCCTCCTTCTATGACAGCGCAGCGATCGCGCTGACTCAATAGTTGACCTACGCAGATCGCGGGTCAAAGTTCGATTTCGCCGCCAACTGCTCATACAGGACACGAGTCTCCTCATCGAGCGTCTTTGGCACCACGATCCGCACCTCGGCGATCAGATCCGCCCGCTCCCCCGACTTGTTCGGCAATCCCTGCCCACGGATTCGCATCCTCTGCCCGCTTGAGGTCCCCGCGGGAATCGTGACCATAATCTCAGAATCAATCGTCCGCAGCGGCACCTTCGCCCCCAGCGCGGCCTCCCACGGCGCGATCGGCAACGTCGCGATCACCGTGTACGGATCCGACGGATCGATCCGAACTCGGGCATCAGGCGCAATCTTCATCCTCAGCAGCAAGTCCCCCGCAGGCCCGCCATTGCTCCCCGGACCGCCCTGACCCGCAAGCCGAATCGTTGCGCCATCGGTCACGCCCGCCGGAATCTTCACATCCAGTGTTCGCGTCGCCCCTTCACCATCACTCAGCGACACACGCTTGGTCGCTCTCTGCGCCGCATCCGCAAGCGAGATGAGCAGCTCCGCCTCCGCATCCACCCCACGCCGCGATCCGCGTGCGCCCGCCCTCCCGCGTCCGCTCGCTCCACCTGCATCCGAGTATGGGTCCTGCCCGCCGCCCCCGCCAAACAGCGACTCGAAGAACTCCGAGAAGTTGCTCCCGCTGAACGCCGTCTCCGGGCCGCCATCCCCGCCAAAGTTCACGTGGAACCCGCCACCCCTCGTGCCTCCCCCGCCTCTCCCAGTTCTTCCGTTGCCGCCCCTTCCTGTCGGCGGGCGAAACTCCTGCCCGGGCTTGTAGTCGGCGCCAAGCTGGTCATAACGCTTCCGCCGCTCCGCATCCTTCAGAACCTCATACGCCTCCTGCGCATCCTGAAACTTCTTCTGCGCGGCGGGTTCCTTGTTGACATCCGGGTGATACGTCCGCGCCGCGTTCCGGTACGCGCGCTGGATCTCCTCGGCCGAAGCATCCTTCTTCACCCCGAGCACCCCGTAATAGTCGACGAATCGTGCGGCCATGTGTGCCCTTGAAGTCCTCGCGCGCCCAAACGCCCTGCGATCCTACGGACGCTCGCTCCTCCCCGCATCAACCCATGTGCCGGCGGCTCCCAAATCCCGCTCGTCGAGAGTCTGTTGCCAGACTCCGCCAAGCCCACCGGGCGCGCCTCGCATGGCAGCGTCCCCGCAGCGAGAGCTCAAGTGAACGCCCGGCGCGGTCGCGCCCGATTCGTGTCGTCGACAGGCCACTCAAAACAAAGGCCCGGGGCACTCTGCTCCGGGCCTTTGTCGTGTTTAGCGCAGATCCGCCGCGCAGGCCATCTCCATGACCACAATGCCCACCATGCTCGGGAAAGCCAGATGACCCGCGCGGGCAGCGGAAATGCTTGAGGCGCTCTCATCCCTTGGCGTCTGGCGGAGAGGCGACGCCGGTCCATGCCTTCATTCCGTTGCGGTCAGCAGCGCGGGCAACCATATACGACGCGACAGGTGCCGTGAAGAAGAGGAAGAGCACCACAAGGATGCTCTCGATGATGGCGCGTCCTTCTGCAAATACGATGGCTCCGGCGATGGCTAAGCATGCAGTGCCCAGCGTGCCAGCCTTCGTAGCAGACTGCATTCGCATGTAGAGGTCGGGCATGCGAATGAGCCCGATGCAGGCGAGCAGGCACAGGCCGCATCCAAAGATCATCAGGACCGTTGCGCTGATCGTCTGAAAGGTCACTCGCCCGCCCTCCTTTCGAGATAGATCGCGAAGGCGACGGTACCCAGAAAGAGAATCAGGCCAGCTATGAGTGCGATGGAGATCAAGGACTTCTGTCCGCTGCCCATCGCCAAGACGAGCAAGATGCCGATAGTGATGAAACCGATGGTATCCAGCGCGATGACACGATCAGCCAGCGATGGGCCACGAAGGGCTCGGTACAGCGAGGCAACACCAGCAATGGCGAGGACGATGCTGACGGTTGCTGGAATGATTTCTGGAAGTACGGACGGATCGGGTGTCATCTGGTCACCTCCAGAATCCGTCGTTCGAAGCCCTGTTTGATCTCTCGGATCGCGGCATCGGTGTTGGGTACATGCATATCGTGGACGCGCATGGTCATACGGTCAGGGGAGAGATCAATCGTGAGAGTGCCGGGGGTGAGTGTGATCAAGATGGCCAAGAGCGTGATCTCTAGATCCGTAGAGTCGGGCTCAAGAGGTACATCGAACATGGCAGGCCTGATCCCCTTGAGTGGGGAAAGTGTGTAGTAGGCGACACGGAAGTTGGCAAAGATCAACTCCATCAGTATAAACGCGACAAGTCCGATGATGGCGATGACACGGCTGGCATAAGTTCCGCGGCCTCTTCCACGGGTCGAGATCCAGATCACGCCAAAGCCAAGGATTGCACCCACAATGAAGTTGGCGAGCGAATTTGGCCCGATCAGTACCGTCCAGAGCAGCGCGAGGATGATGTGAGCTACGAGGGTCATAGCGGCACCTCCCCTGTTTCAGGCGGAGCCACCATTGGCTGCCAACGCTCGGCTTCTGGAGGCAGAACCAGATCGATATAGCGACTGGAATCGATCAGTTCTTCCGCGGTTGAGCGAGCAATCTCGTACAGCTGCGGTGCGGCTATGGCCACAACAGCGCTGATGATGGCCATGCACCAGACGACCGGCATCATGGTTCGCAACGACCGCTTCGCGGCGCGGTGACGCTGCTCGGGGTGAGGCTCTCCCCAGAATGCCTTCATCCAGATCTTCATCATCGAGAAGAGCGTCAGCAGACTTACAAAGAGTGAAGCAACGACGATCTCTGTCTGCCCGGCCTCGATACCCGCCTTTACAAGGGCGAGCTTTGCCCAGAAGCCCGAGAGCACGGGTATGCCGGCAAGCGACATCGCAGAAAAGAAGAATAATCCTGCGAGAACCGGGTTGGTACGAGCGAGCCCGCCGAGTCGAGAAAGATCGGTCGTCCCACGCAGCTTGTAGACCACACCCGAAATCAGGAACAGGTTGGCCTTTACAACGATATGGTGGGCTATGTAGAAGACTGCGCCGAGCAAGGCAAGCTCAGGTATTGCCGGGTCTATGCCCGGCTCGGCCATTGCACGAAGTGCTATACCCAAGCCCATCAGCATGTAGCCGATCTGGCTGATGATGTGGAATGAAAGGATGCGACGCATGTCGTTGTGTGCGACAGCACCCAAGACTCCACTGACCATGGTGAGCCCCGAAGCCAGTATGACTGCGTTACCCACCAGCAAAGGCTCCTGATCGAACATGAGCATGGTGGAGCGAATCAGTGCGTACACGCCGACCTTGGTCAGCAAGCCAGCGAAAAGAGCGCTGACCACAGGTGGCGGGGTGTGATAGGCTGCCGGTAGCCAGCCGTAGAGGGGAAACAGAGCCGCTTTGATACTGAACGCGACCAGCAAAGGGATGGCCAGCAGGGTGGCGGTCATGGGCTCAAGGTAGTCGAGTCGTCCCGCCAGATCGGCCATATTGAGCGTGCCGGTCATGGCGTAGGTCATCCCTGCCCCGGCGAGGAAGATCATGGACGCAACGAGGTTGAGCGTGACATAGGTCACAGCGCCACGAAGTTGGTCCGGGCGTCCGCCGAGGGTCAGCAGCACGAAGGATGAGATGAGCATCAGCTCAAACCAGACATAAAGGTTAAAGAGATCGCCCGTCAGAAACGCGCCGGAGACCGCCGCGAGAAGGGTGAGCATGAGCGGATAGTGACCGACGCGTGCGAGTCGCGTGGGTGTGCCGCCGAGTGAATAGAAGATCGCGGCCGCGCCGACGATCCAGTTGAGCACGAGCATGATGGCCGAGAGACGGTCGGCAATGAACACAATGCCAAAGGGTGCGGCCCAGCCACCTGATGCGAGCGTGCTCGGACCATCTGCCCAGACGCCGTAAGCGATCCAGAGCGAGACGCCCAGACTGGTCACCCCGGCGAGAACGCCGATGGCTTCCTGCAGGCGGCGTCGCCCAAGGAGCAGCACGCAGAGCGAGGCTCCGATCAGGGGGATCAGGATGGGCATGGCCAGCAGGTTCAAGGAAGGTCGCCTTTGGTGATGATGTCGAGCTGGTCGGTTTCCAGTGAGGTGTACGCGCGTTTGAGGAGCACTATGGTGTACGAGATCAGCCCAAATCCAATCACGATCGCCGTCAACACCAGAGCAGCAGGCAAGGGATCTGAGTAGGGAGACTCGAGTGTCTTCTGGCCAGCCTCAATCAGCGGCGGGCGTCCGATGACAGGATTGGCAATGGTAAACACCAGCAGGTTCGTGGCATGTCCGAGCAGGGCGAGACCAATCACCATGCGTAGCAGGCTTCGCCCCAGGAGCATGTATGCCCCGGCTGCATAGAGAACGCCGATGCTAATCGAGGTCAGCAGCGTCATCGCGTATCTCCTCTAAAGTAAAGATCATGGCAAGCAGGACGCCGGCAACGGTGAGATAAACCCCGATATCAAAGAGAACGGGCGTGCCAATCTTGATTGCGTCTTCAAATCCGGGCACATTCAGGTTGAACCACATTCCTTTGAAGAAGCTTTCGCCCACTAGGATCGGTGGCACAGAACTCAAGGTCGCAATCAACAGCCCTGATCCGAGCAAAGTCTTCGGGGAGACACGCAGCAAGCTTTGGGCTTCTCTCGTAGAGAAGGCCAACGCATGAAGCGAAAGAGCTGCTGCAAACAGAAGCCCGCCAACAAAGCCGCCCCCTGGCTCGTTATGACCACGCAAAAGCACCACGACTGATACCAGAAGCGTGAGCCCGACGATCGGACGGGCAGCGGTCTGGAGGATCACGGATTTCATGATCTTCCTCCATTGTCTTTCGGGCGTCGGCGCGGGGCGATGCGGATCAGCGTGGCTACGCCCATCGCCGCGACTGCGAGCACGGTGATTTCACCAAGCGTGTCGAGGCCTCGGAAGTCGACGAGAATCACATTCACCACATTGCGACCAAAGCCTTGGGTGTAGGAGTTCTCTGCGAAGTAGGCAGAGACTGGGTTGGGAGTGGGTCGCTCGGCAGCGAGCAACGCGATCGCGCTCATCGCCAAACCGAATATGCCCGCGATAGAGGCATCCAGGAAGCGAGATGCAGACTTGGCCTCTCCCTTGTTACTGGGCATGTGCAGGATGGCCAGCACAAACACAACGACTACGAGCGTTTCCACTGCAAGCTGAGTCATCGCGACATCGGGCGCTCCGAGCCTTGCGTACAGGACAGCCAGAGCAAAACCTACAACGCCAACCACAGCGACCATGCCCATCGCAGAGCGTAGAAATGGCAACCCAGCAGCGGCACCGACGATGAGCACTGTCAGCAGAACTGACAGCGCGCTCGTTTCACCCATGAACAGTTCGTGGCGCTCGTTGGAACGGAGCATCGCCCCGATAAGCAGAACTGATGTGAGGGCGAGTGTGAGACGGATGTGGACACGGAGCGTGCAGCCTGACATGAACTTGATGTGGACACGCGTGACGAGATCCAGAAGCGAGAGGCTTGTGTCGTAGAGCTTCTCGGGCCAGACCGCGATCGGAACAGTGGCAAAGGAAGTCCGTTTGCGGAACTGCCCGCGGAAGGCATACAGCGCGATGCCCGCGGCCGCGGCGCCGAGGCTCAGGTATGTCGCTGTCGTTGGTGGCCAGAGCAAGCTTATCGCGTCGAGCTTGAGCGGTTCTTCCGTATGCGATGGATCCATCGCACGCGCAACAGCCTTCGCTATGGGCATGGATACAAGGAAGGGCAACAAGCCAGTGATCGCCCCGGCTCCGGCGAGGACCACGGGGCCAAGCAACTGGCGCCAATCAGACTCCTGGGCATGCGGATCGAGTTCTTCGCCTTCATTCGGGCGGCCGAAGAAGGGCTTGAAAGCGACCACCGCCGCGGCCACTACGGTCATGACAGCGGCAAGCGTCGCTGCGGTGGTCAGCATCAGCCCAAAGCGAGGGTCGTACAGCGTCGCCTTGAGCAGCAGTTCTTTGCCGACAAAGCCCAGGAATGGAAAGAAGCCAGCCATTGACAGACCGGCTACGAGTGCCACGACCATCGTGATGGGCATAACGCTGCGAAGACCAGCGATTTTTTCGGCATATTTCTCGTGCGTTGCATGAACCATCGAACCCGCGACCAGGAAGAGACATCCCTTATAGAACGCGTGTCCCAAGAGGTATATGGCCATCGCTTTGGGCGCGTTGAGCCCGATGAGCATCAGCAAAGTGCCCAATGAACTGACCGTCGAGTAAGCGAGAATCTTCTTGAGCTGGGTCTGGTGGACTGCTGCGAAGGCGGCAAGCAGCATGGTGAGCCCGCCTGCCATGATCAGTGTGTTGTCCCACAGGGCTGTGCCGCCCATGGTGGGATGCATCCGCGCCGCGAGGTAGACACCCGCCTTGACCATTGTTGAAGAATGGAGCAGGGCGCTGACGGGCGAAGGGGCTTCCATTGCATTAGGAAGCCAGAAGTGGAACGGGTAGGCCGCGCTCTTTGTGCACGCCCCGATCAGGATCAGAATCGCGGCAGCGGTGTATCCAGGCAGGTCGTGTGAGGGCGATGTCAGAATCTCGCTGATGGTGAAGGTGCCTGCACCCAGCCCGAGGATGAGCACGCCTGCCAGCAGGCACAGGCCGCCGACGCCAGTGACCAGCAGGGCTTGCAACGCCGACTTTCGTGCGGATTCTCGCTCGTGCTCAAAGCCGATGAGCAGAAACGAGGTGATGCTGGTGAGTTCCCACGATACAAACACCAGAATCAGGTTGTCGCTGAGCACCAGCGACAGCATTGAGGTCATAAACGCGATCAGCGTGGCGTAGAACAGCCCAAGCTTTCGATGCCCTCGGAGATACGAACTGGCGTAGAGCAGTACCGCGGCACCAATGAAGCAAATCAAGATACAGAAGAGCAACGAAAGACCATCAAGCCGAAGGGAGAAATCAAAGCCCAGCTCCGGCACCCACTCCAAGGACTCGCTTACGGGATTGCCCGACCAGACCGGCTGTCCGATCCAGAGGAGCCAGCCACCTACGCCAGCGACCGCTGCCGCCAGAACAGGTCCAGACCAGTCACGCAAGACGCGTGTCAACACCTGTGAACAGGCGGCCAGAAGTGCCATGATGACCAGAGCAGTCGTCATGATTGAGGGTCTGCCTTTTGGGTGCTCACACCCGTACAAGGGGGAGCGAAAGTGAGATTCTTGCGAGCGCTTCTACCACGACATTTGTAACGGACCGAGCGGGGCTCGATGTAGCGGCTTGGGCACAGCCATTCCCCCCTCCGCAGGAAGTTGCCCAGGTTGTACGCCAGGGCGAATAGTTGCAGCCGGACCTGATTGTCGGCGAAGCCGCCGCAGCTCAGGCGGGTCCAGTTCAGCGCGTGCTTGCCCTCTTTGATCCACTGCTCCGCAGTGCCCCGCTGGTTGTAGAAGTGCACCACCTCCGGCTCGTCGCGCCGCAGGTTGGTCACGATGAAGCCGACGCGGGGGAACAGTTCCCCGGCGTGCCACTCGACCTTGGCCACGACCCGGCGGGGCGTGTCCCAGCTGCCGGCGGAGAACTTCAGGTCGAGCGAGAAGGACTTGAGGTGCTTGACGGTTTCGCTGGGGGAGCGGCGGGTGGATTGGGAGCGGAGGTCGAGGAGGGGCATGGGAACATTTCCAAAT
>JBBRUT010000133.1:0-9818 GCA_038247555.1 Phycisphaerales bacterium
GTCCGCTTGTCGCCGATGTCGATGGCCAGGTAGCGCACGTCAGAGGGTATCGTGACATCCAGCTTCCGCTCGATGATGCGGCGCGGCCGGATGCGTCTCCGCACTTCTCGATCCCCTGATCCCTTGGTCCCACTTCCCTTCCCCCTTACCGCAGCCCTTCTTCCACCATCGCGTGCAGTTTCTTGAGTTGCTCCGCCTTGTCCCGCGGCATCACCAGCGTTGCATCTTTGGTGTGCACGACGATCAGATCGCTGACGCCGAGAACGGCCACGGTGTGCGAGGGGTCATCGCTCACAATGAGGTTGCTTGCCGCGTCGAGCAGTACGGCCTTGGTGTGGCCGGCGATGCGGTTGCCATCGCCATCGGGTTCGAGTGTCTGGCCGAAGCTCGGCCAGGAGCCCACATCCAGCCAATCGACATCCGTGAGCACCGTGCACACGGAGACGGAATCATCCCGCGAGGCGGGCTCCATCACGGCGTAGTCGACACTGATCCGCGGCAGGGTCGGGTAGACCGCGTCGATCACCTCGCGCTGGCGCTTGGTGCCCCAAGCCTCCTGAATCTTGACCAGCCCCTCGTGGCTCTCGGGCTTGAAGCGCTTGAGGCAGTCCATGAAGGTCGCCGCGTGAAAGACAAACATCCCCGAGTTCCACGCGAAGTGCCCCGACTCGAAGTACGCCTGTGCCCGCGGCCCATCGGGCTTCTCGACAAAGCGGGTGACGCGGAACGCGAGGCCCTTGCCGATGGGTTTCTTCTTGTCGTCCGTCACACCGTTGATCGCTGCGCCGCGTTCGACATAGCCAAACCCGGTTGCGGCGTACGTCGGCTTGATGGAGAACGTCACCAACCGACTCGGGTCCTGCTCGACTAATCGGAACGCGAGTTCAGCCCGCTCGCGGAAGACGCTCTCCGGGCGGATGAGGTGATCGGCGGTGAGCACGCAGAAGACCGCGTTCTTGTCGAGCTTCTGAAACACCGCCGCGCCGAAGCCGACGGCGTTCACGGTGTCGCGGCCCATGGGCTCGCCGAGGATGCGGTCATCGGTGAACTCGGGGAGGGCCTCGCGGATCTGAGATCGGAAGCCTTCGCCCGTGCAGATGAACCTGCGCTCGGCGGGGACCAGGCCGTCGATGCGTCTGGCGGCAATCTCCAGCAGGGACAGCGGCTTCTTTGCGCCCGGCTCGTGAATGAGGGGGAGCAGTTGCTTTGGCCGCGCGTTGCGGCTCATGGGCCAAAGTCGGGTCCCTGCACCGCCCGCCATGATCATCGCATACCGCATGGACCCATCCTAACGAAAGTCCGCCTCGGCCCGCATCACCTCGCCGCGTACGCCGCGGCGATCAATACCGATACTTCCGCCGGCGGCTCATCTGCGCCCGCGCGGAACCTGTCGATTGCTTTGGCGACCATTCGTTCGGCATCCACCGGAGACTCCCCGAGCGCGACCAGAGCATCCACGGCTTTTCGGATAGGCACGACAGGTGCCGCGGCGGCAACGGCCGGGGGGGCAGAGGCAGCGCCATTTTGTGGAGCGGCCGACTTAACGCCCTTCCTGGTGGGTTTGGCCTCGGCGACAATCGGCGCGGCGGGGGCGACGCCCTTGGAGATCCCCAGCCCGATGTAGCCATCGCACTTGCTTTTGAGTTCGTGCACGATGGTTTCGGCGAGCTTGGGCCCGATCTCGGGCAGAGTCTGCAGCATCCGACCGTTGCGCTCGGCGATGGCCCGCGCGATCACGCCGGGCTCGACCGCCATCACCCTCAGCCCTCGCTTGGGGCCCAGGCCTTTGACGCTGGTAAGCAGATCGAAGAAGGATCGTTCGGCCGCGCTGGCGAATCCGAGGATTCTGGGCACAAAGCTTGCGCCCTGCCCCTGGCCTTCGAGGTATTCGGTTGTGTGGATCGAGACTTCGCGGCCGATCATCGCTCCGGCGGGGCCTGCACTGCCGCGGCCGAGCCAGGCATCGGCCAAGTATGCAGGGAGGAGGACTTCGTAGGCAACGCCGGGCATGCCCTCGGGCACGAGCGTTGCCCGGTTCTCCTCAATCGATTCCAGTGTTCCGCGTAGTCGCGTCAGCATCGCGGCCATGGTAGTGTCCAGCGGTCGTGTTGCGGGAGAACGTCTTCGTGCCCACTCATCCCATGCAGATCATGATGTTGGCGGGAGGCGTCGTGCTGGCGTTTATCGGGCTGCTGATCGCCCGGCGGTCATTTCGTCCAAAAAGCATGTCTTTGGCAACGCAGGCCACATTCGGACTTTGTATGGCATTCGTTGGTTACCACCTTATTGTGTGGTCATTTCCGCCCACCTTGACCCCGGTTCAGGTGAACCGCCAGTTTTGGTGGGTTGTTTGTGCCGCGGTGGTCACCTTCCCGATGCTCTCGTTTTGGATGGATCGCCATTGCTTGTCTGCTTCGGAGACCGAGGATCCTCCGGAGGCTGCTCGCGACGACTTGGACTCAATCCGCTAAGCTACGGCCCCTCCGGGGTTCTGAGGCGTGCCGGATCGATCCGGAACACGGTTCGGCGGCCGGTCGTATGGAAGAGACGGGGCTTGCGCCCGTGAAAATCGTGTTTGGAGACGGCCCGCCCGGGAGTTCCGGGATCGGGCGGAGAGCGGATCCTTTCGACGGAGATGCGAATGGCATCGTCCAATATGTGCTGGGGCATCGAGATGGGAGCGGGGGCCGTGAAGGCCATCAAGCTCGAGCGCTCCGGTGATGAGGTGAACGTTGTTGAGTTCGCCGTGATCCCGCATAAGAAGGTGCTGACGACGCCCGACCTTGACCAGACCGATGCGACCCGCGTTGCCCTTGGTGAACTGGTCACCCGGTTTGATCTGACCGATGCGCCCGTGGCGATCGCTGTCCCCGGTCACTCGGCGTTCGCGAGGTTCGCCAAGTTGCCGCCGGTTGAACCAAAGAAGATCCCCGACATCGTGAAGTTCGAGGCGGTGCAACAGATTCCGTTCCCGATCGATGACGTCGAATGGGACTATCAGACTTTTCAGAGCCCCGACAATCCGGATGTCGAAGTCGGCATCTTTGCCATCACTCGTGACCGTGTGATGGAGCGTCTGGCGCTGTGGGCGGATGTGGGCATCTCGCCGGATGTCATCACACTCGGGCCTCTGGCGGCGTACAACGCGATCTCATGGGACATGCAGTTTGGCCCGCAGACGCCCGGCACCGTGATCCTCGATGTGGGCACTACCAGCACCGATCTGATCGTGTGCGAGCCGGGGCGCGTGTGGATCCGCACATTCCCGATCGGCGGGCACAACTTCACCGAGGCCTTGGTCTCGGCCTTCAAACTCAGCTACGCCAAGGCCGAGGCGCTCAAGGCGCAGGCCGAGCAGAGCAAGCACGCGAGGCACATTCTGCAGGCGATGCGGCCGGTGTTCTCCGATCTTGCGCAGGACGTGCAGCGGTCGATCGGGTACTACCAGTCAAGCCATCGCGATGCGAACCTCACGCGTCTGATTGGCCTGGGCTCGACATTCAACCTCCCGGGACTGCGGAAGTATCTTTCGCAGCAGCTGCAGATGGAAGTTATGCGGCTGGAGCAGTTCAACCGCATCACGGTCGATGGGCCTGCGCAGTCTGAGTTCCAGGCAGCGACGATGAACCTGGCCTCGGCGTATGGGCTTGCGCTACAGGGGCTGGGTTTCCAGCACGGCATCATGGCGAACCTCGTTCCAGTCGCGGTCGTTCGCGAGGCGATGTGGAAGAAGAAGGTGAAGTGGTTCGGCGTCGCGGCCGGAGTTGCCGTCGTCGCGGGCGGCGTGAGCTTCATCCGTCCGTTCCTTGATGAAACCGCCGCGGCGTCTTCGCCCAAGACCTCTTTCCAGGTCATTGATGACACGACCCGGACCGCGCGTCAACTGAAAGCGGAGTGGAAGGAAGTGTCCGATTCCTTTGCTCCTGATTACAAGGCGGCGAATGTCGCCAACCTGCTGTCGAGTCGCGAGATCTATCCGCATATCGCCGACGACCTTGGCAAGATGCTGAAGCTGGCGATTGATCGTGCTGCCGAGCAGCGGCAGGAAGCGGCGACACCCACCATCCGGTTTGGCGAGTTCCAGACGAACTACATGCCGCCTTCGGGGGCGGTCGCATCGGATGATCCGTACGCCAATCCAGACCCTGCGGCGGCCGCCGGTGGGGGCGCGGCTGCGGAGCAGCGGATCTCCGGGGAGCTTGAGATCAGCACGACGCACAAGGACGATGTCGAGGCGGTGCAGTTTGCGACCCACACGATCAAAAAGTGGCTGTATGACAACGCGGATCGCGCCGAGGTTCCGTACAAGATCGATATCGCGCGTGTGAGTGTCTCGCTGATTGAGAGCCGCAAACTCGCGGCGGTGGTTGGTGATGCGCCGCCTCCGACGACAGGTCGTGGCGGAGCGGCGACGCGGCCCACGGTGCCCGGGCGCTTCCCGGCTCAGCCCAATGATGGCCGCTTCCAGCCCGAGTTTGACGGGCTTGCCGGGACGCGCATCACTGGCGGACCGGCCGACTCTCCGGGCTCGGGTCCGTCGACGCAGGGACGCGAGGAGGTTGAACGGCTTGCGCCGCTCCCCGCATCCGAGCCACTGGCTAAGCCCGGCGAGACCCTGAATCGACTCAAAGTGCGCTGGGAGGTCATCCTCCGGCGTGAGGCGCCTGCCGCCGCGGAGAACCCAACATGAACAACATGATGAAGTGGCTCAAATCGAACTGGTTGATCGTGCTGCTCACGGTCGTTGCGCTCGCGGTGATTCCGACGGCGTGGTACTTCGCCGATGGCATGCGCACCAAAGTGCGCGAGGACCTTCAGAAGAAGGTTCAGGCGGATGCACAGGAGGTCGCCAACTCGAAGGTGCAGTATCACCTGATCAATGTTGTCGGCGACAAGATGTTCGAGAAGTCGATCGAGCCCAACAAGGTGTTCACCGAGTGGTATCGCGCCGAGTGGGAGAAGATTCGCTCCCGCACGGGCACGGTTTCGGGCGCGGCCCTTACCTTCAACAAGGAAGGTCACGAGATCCTGATTCCCGATCTCTTCCCGGATCCGCAGGAGTTCATCGCGGACGCGAAGCTTCGACAGTTCGCCGCGGCGTACATCCGGGCGCATCCGGAGCTTCTCCGCTCGATCAACGCGGGTGAGCCGCAGGAGCCGGCCGTGATCGGCGCTGTTCTGGCGGATCATCAGCTTGCGGAGACCGAGCGGATCAAGAACCAGACGGGTCAGGATCCGACGGATGCGGAGAAGGAGCAGATCGCCTCCACCCTGCGGGATATGCGGCTTCGTGAGTATCAGCGCCGCGCGGCCGAGATCAGTGTGTACGCGGGGCCGTACGTGTTTGCTGGTGTGCCAACCACCGCGCCGACGGTTCGGCCGTCCGCGGCGCAATGCTGGGACTGGCAGGAGCGATACTGGATTCACCAGGACATCTGCCGGGCGATCGCCGAGGCCAACAAGGGCAGTTCCGGCGCGGGTATCCCGGCTTCGGTCGTCAAGCGGATCGTGAAGATCAGTGCTGCGCCAGCGGCGTACCTCACGAGTGATGGGCAGCCGGGCCCAGCGACGCCGACGGAGGCGGGCACCGACAAGGCGCCGGTGGATTTCGCTTGGTCGATTACGGGGCGATTGAGCGGACCTGGCTCCAACAACAAGTGGTACGACGTTCGGCCGGTCACGGTGGAGGTCGTTGTTGCGTCGCAGAGGATTCCGGAGTTCTTTGACGCCCTGTCGCATACGAACTTCATGAGCGTCATCGATATGGATCTGTTCCGTGTCGATCCGATTGAGGAACTGAAGAACGGGTATTACTACGGCGATGAGTCGGTCGTGCGGGCGGTGCTCTACGTCGAGACGATCTGGCTGCGTGAGTGGCGCACCGGGTTCATGCCTCTGGATGTCCGCGAATCGCTCGGCCTCGTCGAGGGAATAGTTGCCGATGACGGGCAGGGGGCTCTCTCCGCGCCTGCTCCCTCCCGTGCTCCACCCCCCAGCGGCGGCGACGATGACGACATGCGTCCGGGTCGCCCCGGTCGTCGCGGCGGCGGCGGCGGCGGTGACTGATCACGTTTGAGCGGAAACCTCTCCCCTCTCCACGCCTTACCAGTGCATTGCTCCTCATCACCCTCGGTTGAGGGACCTCATCATGAAGCTCAAAGGTATTAGCGTTTTCGAGCAGCACGTCGAGAAGATCTTCGCAGGGATCATTTTCGTCGCGCTTCTGGCCATCCTCGCATGGCAGTTCCTCGCCGGACCAGCCACGGTCACGGTGAACAAAGCCCAGGTTCCGCTGAACGGCGCGTGGAGCGCGGTGGCCGAAGAGGCGCGCCGCGTGCAGTCGCGACTGAACGCCAACCAGCCTCCGGATGGCGAGGGCGGTTCGGCCGCGATCGAGCAGATCGTGAGCTTTAACGACAAGTTCCGCGGCCCTGTGACACCGTCGCGACAGCTTGCCGTGGCGATCGGCGACAAGGCCAGTCTGGGAGCAGTGGGGGGAGAGATTGCAACGACGATCACACCGCTTGGTGAACTGACCGTGCCCGCGCCTGCCGCGCCGTACGGCTCTTCGCACCTTACGCTGATCTCGCCTGCCGAGGCAATGGGGAAGCCGGAAGTGGCGGCGATCCTCCCCGCGGCGATGCCGTTCGACAAGGCCGGTGTGACCGTCGAGACAACCTTCAGCGGGATCGAACTGCAGGACGCGTTGACCCTCGACCCGGATGGCGTGGAGGGGCCAGCGCGCCCGATGCCGCGTCACTGGTGGGATGGCGCGATTCAGATTGTGGATGCCGAGTTGCAGCGGGAAGAGCTGGGAGCGAACGGCCAGTGGACAGGCCTGACCACGATTGCGCCCTTGCCCGGGCGGTTCTCGTTGCGGGAAGACCTCGCTGAGTCCTTTGATGGGGCCGCGCAGCTGAAGGAACGAGCTCGCATGGCGACGGTGCATGCGGAACTGATCCGCCGTCCTCAGTACTACGCCAGCGCGATGGGTGAGAAGTGGACTACGCCGGCTGAACGTCGCGAGGCCGATGATCGGCTGGTTGCGCAGGCCGGTGTTGCCGATGAGGCGTCGCGCGTCCGCCGCCAGGTGGAATCACGGCGCGAGGATCTTCAACGTGTCCAGCAGGAGCTTGCGTCCGTGGGTGGAGGTTCGACGCGTGCGCCCGATGCGCCCCCGCGTCCATCGCCCCCGCCCAACTCCACCGGCAAGGGGCCAGGCGGTGGTGGAGGTGGTGGGAGTGGCGAGCGGCCTCAACCACCACGCGAGAACGATCAACGGCGTCGGACGCTGGAACGACAGGTTGAGCGCTTCACCAGCGAAGTTGCCACGCTCATCGAACGCCTCCGGAACATGGGAGAGGATGTTTCCATGTACGGGGCGGAGATGCAGAACCCCGCCGCGGGAGCCGGGGGTGCGGCCGAGGGACAGGTGGAAGCGCCCCTACTGGAGAATCCCTCGGTTCGTATCTGGGCTCATGATGTGTTTGTCGAGAGGGGCAAGACGTACCGCTACCGCCTCGTGGTTGTACTAAACAACCCGATGTTCGGCCAGGCGAACGTGATGGTGCCGGAGCAGAAGCAGTGGGCCGAGGCCGCGGTCATTCGCTCGGCCCCGAGCGAGTGGAGCGAGCCGGTTCGGGTGGATGATGAGACATATTTCTTCATCACCAGCGCGAACGCGACGGATCGCATGAACCGAACGGCGAGCGCACGGGCGGAGATGTTCATCTTCAAGTGGGGGCGCTGGCGGAAGGGGGATGTTCAGCTTGAGCCGGGTGACCGGTTGCGGGCGGATGTGAAGTATCAGGACGTTCGCGATCTGGTGGCGCAGCTGCCCCTGGGTTTGCCCGATCAGCCTGGGATGCCGGCACCGATCGCGGTGCTTCCCGTGCAGCCTGGTGGCGGACGGCAGGCATCGGCACCTCCTGCCCCCTCTCCGCCTCCGAATCCCTCGCAGGTGGATCGCAGGACCCAGCCCGGGCAGAATCCGGCACCGGTTCCGCCGCCCGCGGGCAACCGACAGGACCCACAGGGCGGGCCGCGGCCTGCTCCGCTCCAGACGCTGACAGAACGGGTGACGGTGGATGCGATCTTGTTAAGTGTCGCTCCGGCCCAAGCAGTTGAGGCTGGGACGCGGACGCGTTCTGGAATGGTGGCGTTCCTTCGAGACGCCCTCGGGCAGATTGTGCCGCGGTATCCGGATGCGGAACGTGGGAGCATTGTGTTGGCGAGGCTGGAACGCTCTGCGACCCAGGGCGCGACCGACTTCCAGCCCAACGAGCCTCTCCCTGGCCCGGGCCCTGTTCTGCCTCCAGGACGCCGAGACCAGCCTCCGCCTCCTTCCCCGCCGGGCGGTGGTGGTGGCGGCGGCTCTTGATGTGATGAGAAACCGAACATCAACCAACAGGACGAGGTCAACTCCTCGTCCTGTTGTCGTTGAGGGGGATAGATTGGGAGTAGATTGGGGGTTGATTCGTGAAAGCGCGACGATGTTTTGGCTCACGCTTGACAGTCGAAAGGGTGGGCCTACTCTTCCCCTCGCCGCTCCCGGAAGGGAGAGGCCAGCGACTGAGGCGAAAAGCTCGGTCGTTCCACCCAAACCGGTTGATCCGGCGCGGGGGAAACGTCTTTGACAACCGGATAGTGAAGAGGTGAAAGAAAAGTCCTCTGAGGCGTTTCTTCCTGCGGGCTTCCAAGCCTTCAGGAGGGTCTTTAGCTTCAGAGGCCTGCAAAATCACTGAATCGAGAGCGTCAAGGCGAATAAAGATTGAGAAAAAGCAAATCAGGTGGCTGAGACTACAAATCAGCTGAATATTTGCCGGAGGTGGAAGTGAAGAACCAATCAGGGGTTGAGTTGACTGATCGCAAGATTGGGAGGCTCGGCGTCGGGTTGGGGTGATCAAGCCACCAAGGGCATGCGGTGGATGTCTTGGCGTCCAGAGGCGATGAAGGACGTTGGAACCTGCGATAAGCCTAGGGGAGCTGGTAACCGAGCTGAGATCCTAGGATTTCCGAATGGGGCAACCCACTCTTAATAGAGTATCACACATTGAATGTATAGATGTGTGAAGCGAACGTGGTGAACTGAAACATCTCAGTAATCACAGGAAAAGGAAGCAACAGCGACTCCGTGAGTAGCGGCGAGCGAAAGCGGATCACCTCGCAGACCAGATGAAGCGGATGGAATGCCGCGCCTAAGAAGGTGAAAGCCCTGTAACTGCGAGCGAGGGTGTCTTCAAGTAAAATCGGGCTCGTGAAACCCGGTTTGAATATGGGGGGTCCACCCTCCAAGACTAAGTACTACTGGACGACCGATAGCGAATCAGTAAGGCGACTGAACGATTAAAAGCACCCCGACAAGGGGAGTGAAAGAGTACCTGAAACCGCACGCTTACAAGCGGTCGGAGCCCTTCGGGGTGACGGCGTGCTTTTTGCATAATGAGCCGGCGAGTTAGTCTGTACGGCGAGCCTAAGGCCTACCGGGCCGGAGGCGGAGCGAAAGCGAGTCTGAATAGGGCGCTGAGTCGTACGGGCTAGACGCGAAACCTAAGTGATCTACCCATGGTCAGATTGAAGTGGGGGTAAAACCCCATGGAGGATCGAAGCCGTGACCGTTGAAAAGGTCTGGCATGAACTGTGGGGAGGACTAAAAGTGTAATCAAACTGGGAGATAGCTCGTTCTCTCCGAAATAACTTTAGGGTTAGCCTCAGGCGGCAACTGTTGGGGGTAGAGCTACTGGATGAACTTTGGGGTCTACCCGACTACCGGGTTCAACCAAACTCCGAATACCAACAGCCAAGACCTGGGAGATAGA
>JBBRUT010000134.1:0-9773 GCA_038247555.1 Phycisphaerales bacterium
ATCGCCGACGAAGCGGATGCGGAGCACGTTGGCGCCGACATCGACGGGGGTGGTGTAGTTGAGGTCCTTGTAGAGGTCGGTGAAGTAGAGGCCATCGGGCCCGGAGGCGAGCCCGCAGACGGTGGCCTTGCCGGAGCCACCGTAGCTGACGAAGGGGGTTGGGCCGCTGATGCGGTTGCCGGCTGGATCGAGAACGAACTGGGTGATCTTTTTGCCGATCGACTGGGGCCCGGTGCCCCAGGTTGCGCCCGATTCGGTGACAAACGCGACGCCCTGCTTGCCGGAGGGGAAGCCGCTGCCACCGAAAGTGCCGGGCTGGATGAAGGCGATGTTGACGGGGCCCGAGGAGGGGACCCAGTTGTAGATCGCGAAGTTGGACATGCTGCCGTCAGAGCCGTTCCAGAGATAGTTGCGGCCGGAGATGACCTTCATGAAGCGGTCGACGCTGGGGCCGTTCTCGACGCAGTAAAGAGAAGAGTCCGACTGCCGCCACGTTCCGCCGAAAGGATTGCGAAGACCGTACGCGAAGACGTGGTCGCGTGAGGTGATTCCATCACCGGGGTTGTAGAAGGGGTTGGAGGGATGGGGAGTTCCGTCGCGGTTGATACGGAGAACCTTGCCGCGGAATGAACCGAGGTTCTGGCCGGTTGATGCGGTGAAGCCGTCGCCCATGTGGACGTAGAGCGCGCCGTCGGGCCCGAAGCTCATATTGGAGATCTGGTGCGACTGTCCCTGGGTCTCGCCGACCATGTTGAGGATGGTGGTCTGTGTGGCGGCGGTTCGGCCGCCGTTGGTGCTGGTGAAGCGGACGACCTTGGGATAGTGCGGGACATTTTCGACGCCGTCGACGCTTGAGTAGAGCATGCCGGCGTAGACATCGCCATTCACAGGATCGACGGCGATTCCGGTTACGCCCTGCTCGCCGGAGCCAGGGAACGCGCCACTGGGATTGAAGTTGAGAAGGTTGCCAGCGTAGGTGGCGACGGTGCCGTCGCGAAGGATGACTTTGATGCTTCCGTAGAGCTCGGTCACGTAATAGAAAGGGGAGTCGGGATCGGTGCCGGGGTTGGGGACAAAGGCGATATTGATGGGGAGCCTGAGTCCGCTGGCGACGACTTCCACGCGGTAGCCGGGTTCGAGGGCGACCCAGGGGGTGGGGGTGCCGCGGGCGAGCTCGGCGAACGTGGGCCCGGTTTGCGCGGCGGTGGCGTGATATGTCGCCCCGCTCGCGGCGATCCAGAGGTAGGCGTCGTTGGCGGCGCCGGGCATGACGTTGAAGGCGGGGAGATAGAGCGTGTATGTCTCGCCTTCGTCCGAGGTGAAGGTGAGGTTGCTCTCAGGGAGGAGGAGCGGGGAGGCGAGCGAGCCGGCGGAAACGCGGATGCGGAGCGGCGCGTGGGTGGCGAGGCTCGCCGGGTTTTGGATTTGGTTGGCCAGACCATCCTCGCCTTCGAACTCCAGGAGGAGCGCGCCCGTTGCGTGTTCGAGGCGGAGGCTGGGCGGTGTGCTGGCGGGGGGGAGGACGACGGGCGAAGAGGCCGAGGCGGCCACCCAGGTGGGGGCGGGAGAGGAGGCGATGTCATCGCCTTCGAGCGGGAATATCTGGCTTGTGGGGCCGGTCTGGAAAAGGCGTGTGCTGAAGGTGCTCCACTCGGTTGCGGGCACGCCGCTGGAATCGCGGTGGCGGACGCGGAGGGTGAAGGTGAGATCTGGGCGGAGATCAGTTCGTCCGGCGTGGGAGCCGGAATAGATGCCATCGCCAAGGTGCGTGTGGAGGCGCTCGACGCCCCCGATGCAAGAACTGAACCAGACGCGCTCGACGAGGGCGGGAGGAGAAGGGGAGGTCCAGATTTCCCAGTCGGTGCACAAGTGGGTGTCGCCGGGGTCGGCATCGGAGAACGGTTGACACTCCATGTGGACGTCGGAGGGATTGAGGATGCGTCCGGGTGCGGGCTCGGTGATGACGGGCGCGGCGGGCGGGACGTTGGCCATCGCGGTGCCGGCGGTCAGGGACAAGGCGGCGAAGACGGGTGTGATCCGGACGAGCAATCGTGGCAAGGGGCACTCCTAAACCGGCATTCGAGGCCGCGAAGAGGGGAAAGGGGGGGTGAGCGTGCGCAGAATGAAGATGGTGACACGCAGGGTGCGCGAGGCAAGGGGATGGGGGCCGAGAATGAAAAAAACAGAGGGCGCACGTTGGTGCGCCCTCTGCGAGGGCGGGGTTTGTCCGAGTGGCCGAAACTGCGGCGATATTGCGACGAGTACCGCCGCGCCGAGGCCCGGGATTCCGGCCAAACAACTGGTTCTCGGGTGTGGTGTGAAGATGGGGGAGAAGCGCAGCCCGCGGCGGCGAAGCCTCAACAACCTCCAAACCACGCGGAGAGGAACGCGAAGATGTCGGTGGTAAACACGTTGCCGTTGTAGTTGAAATCGGCCTCGGGGTCGCCCGCGAACCAGGCTGAGAGGAACGCGAAGATGTCGGGGACACTGGTCACGCCGTCGCGATTGAAATCTCCAGGGCAGACGAGCTTGAACTGCCGCATCATCTCGTGGTCTTCATGTTCGAGGAGGTGGCAGTGGTAGGGGTAGAGCCCGGGCGCGCCCTCGAATCGTGTGATAATGCGGGTGATCATTCCCGGGGGACACTGGACGGTGTCTTTCCATCCTGCTTCGGCGGGGCTGGGCGGATACTTGGGGCCGAAGCCGACGGCGTTGTCGCCGAAGAGCACAAACGACTGGCGGTCGATGATCTGGAACGAGACCAGATGCAGGTGCATCGGGTGAACGATGTCTGAGCGGTTGATCCACGACCAGATCTCAGTGTTGCCGATGCGGGGGAACTCGGTGAGATCGTCCCACATCAGACCATTGATCATCCAGACACCTTCGAGGTGTTCGGGGCAGTTGGCGTGCGCTGGGAGCTTGAGCAGATTGAGGTTGCGGGAGATGACGGCCTGGGCTTCGGGGATCGGATCAACTGGAACGAGCACGGGCGGGACGGGCAAGGTGTACCCGGACTGCGCGGTCACGATGAACTTCATGACATCGGGGAGTTCGCTGTCTTCGGGCCCGCTGGGAAATGGCGCAACCGCGGAGTTGGAGAGGATGACCGAGGCTCCGGTGGGATAGCCATCAAAGTCGATGACGACATCGAGGCGCTCACCAGAAGCGAGCGTGACGGAGTTGACCGAGGCGGGCGCGGAGAGCAGTCCGCCCTCCGTGCCGATCACCAGGAAGGAGGCGCCGGTAGAGAGCGAGAGCGCGTAGGTGCGGGAGTTGGAAGCGTTGAGCAGGCGGAAGCGGTACTTGCCCTTCTTCACGTTCAGATACGGCATGACCTTGCCGTTGACGACGTTGAACTCGCCGAAGAACTGCTCGCGCCAACCGTCAGTGGGATACTTCAGCGAGCCATCGGGATTGAAGGAGCGGTCCTGGATCACCAGGGGGATCTCATACTCACCGGCAGGAAGATTCAGGGTGTTCTCGGCAGGATCGCGGAGAAGGTAGAAGCCCGCCAGCCCCATGTAGACATTGAGCCGGGTCAGACCGAGCGCATGGTCGTGGTACCACAGGGTGCCGGCGCGCTGCTGGTTGGGATAGGTGTAGAGCAGCGACTGCTCTCCGGGAGGGAAGGTGAGGTCGGGGTGGCCGTCGCTGTCGGGGGTTGTGAGTGCGCCGTGGAGATGGACAACGGTGACGGGCGAACTGCCGGTCATGTCGGGGCCGTGGAGACACTCATCCACCGCGAGGTTGTGCGTGGTGCGCAGTTGACCGGTCTCTAGGACGCGCAGGTCGTTGATCCAGTTGACCGTGACGGGCTGGTCGCGGCGGGCCTCGATGGTTGGACCTGGGTAGGTTCCGCCGTATCCCCAGGTGCGCGTCGGCGCGAGATCGCGATGGACGGTGTGCACGAACTCCGTCATGGCGATGTCATAGTGGGCAGCTTCGCCGGGCATGCCGGTGGTTGGCTGCGCGATGGCAGGGATGGGAAGGGCGTCGACGAAGGGCTCAAGGATCATGCGGCAGGCCGCGCCGAAGCAGGATGCAGATGCAGCGATGAAGTTGCCATTCTGGGCTGCGCAATCGATGGCGGAGGCCTGGATGCAGGTGCCCAGCGGCAGGCAACACGCACCGATCGGCTGCACGCAGGGATTCGGCGCGCAGGCCGTTGCACCGGATTCAAACATGCCGCCCTGAAGCGAGCATGCCGATTGTGTCAGGAGGACGCACGCACCATCGGGGAAGCAGCAGGCCGCGGCGGCAGGGACGAGGGTATAGGTGATCGTGAGCTTGGGTCGCGAGGCCTGGGTCGCGGCTTCGCGCGAGGCAAAGCGGCGCTGGGACTGGACTGCGGATTCGTCGCCGAGGATCAGCCAGCCGCGGTTGGACGCGGGGGTGTTGATCCACGACTGGAGATCTGCGATGAGCTGCGGGCCGGCCCATGTGACGTTGGACGGTGCGACACCGACGGAGGCGGATGCGCTGGGTGCGGGGTCGAAATCACCGCCGGAGGAGAGCCAGGAATCGGAACTGAAGAATCGGAAGAGCCAGGTTGCATCGCCGGGGGCGGCGAGCGCGCCGAGGGTTTGATCGCCCGCCGCGATCGATGCCCCTTCGCCCCAGAGGGAGTTGACGCGGTGGACGGAGAGTGTGCGGCTTTGCGAGTCGGCGGTGAACGTCTGCGTGAGTTGGAGGGATGCGCTCAAAACACGGGCAGATGAGGGGATCGATGCGCTATCGAACGCGAGCAGTGCGCGGCGGCGATCAACGGAAGTGGCGGCCATGCCGACGATGAGCCCATCGCCCGAGCCGTTGCTGAGCGAGCCCGCGGGATCTTCGTAAAGCGAGTTGTCCTTGGTTGGGAACATGTCGACGACTGTCTGGCCACACGGGCTTGGCGTGCATGGGACGGCGTTACCGAGATAGGCGCCGCCCTGGATGCCGCAGAAGAACTCGGAGAGCACGGTGCAGCTTCCACCTGCGAAGCAGCACGCGCCGGTGGGAGAGTTGGGCGGCGTGTAGGTGATGACCAGCTTGGGCCGGTTTGCGGCGACAGAGGCCTGGCGGCTGTCAAACCGTTTGGCGGTGGCCACGGTGTTCTCGACGCTGCGAACGATCCAGCCGAAGTTCGCTGCGGGGGCGTCGAGCCACGCCTGAACATCCGAGCGCATGCCCGTGCCGGTCCAGGAGTACACCGTGCCGACGGAGTTGACCGACGTGGACGCGCTGGCGGCGGGGACGAAGTCGCCACCGGGAGTTGTCCAGAACGAAGCGTCGTAGAAGCGGTGGAGCCACGTCGCATCGCCGTAGGCGGCGGGTGCGCCAGCGCCACTGTTGGTGAAGGATGCGGAGGGCCCTTCGCCCCAGTCGGCGAGCATCCTGTGCACGGTGACCTGGTGAGCACCGCCGCGGGAACGATTCAGGCGGAGCTGGAGCGTGGCGGAGTTGATGACCGAGCCGGGCGGAATGGTGCCGAGACTGAACTTCAGTACGGCGCGGCGGATTGTCGGGACCTGGTTTGTTCCGGCGAAGATGTCCGGCCCGACACCGTTGCTGACATCGCCCTGTTCATCCTCGAACAGTGTGTTGTCAAGCGTCGCCGTGAGGGTGGCGCTGATCTGTGCGTGCGCGGGGGGGCAGGCGATCGCCAGGGCGAGCAGAGAGATGATGATCTGAGCGACTCGTGGCATGAACATGGCCACATTTCTCCTCATGCCCGTTCGTGCATTCGCGATCAGTCGCGGCGTCGATTCAGGGCGGCGATGGCCGCGAGCGACAGGATTGCGGCTCCGGCTGGAGCGGGGACAGGTGTGAACTCAACAGTGAGCATCGGCCGTCGGTCGGCGATGGTTTCCTCGCGGGTTGCAAATCGTTTGGCAGTGCTGGAAGCGGACTCGTTTCCGAGAATGATCCACCCGAAGTTGGTTGCTGGCGAGTCGAGGTATGACTGAATATCCGTGACGAGCCCGGCGGAGTTCCAGTGATAGGTGCCGGAATCGGCCACATTGGCTAAAGCGGTGGCAACGGGGTTAAAGGAGCCCCCTGGGACGCTCCAGGGCGTGGCAGGAAAAGATCGGAAAAGCCAGGTTGAATCGCCCGCGGTCGCGGGTGCTCCGCTTCCGCCGCCCATGGAGGCCGCGGAGGAGCCTTCCCCCCAGTCTTCAAGCGCGCGGTGGAGCGCGATCGAGTCTTCGTTGATGTTCGCGGCGGAGTTGTAGAGGGAGAGCGAGACAGAGGTGATGGTCGAGCCGGCGGGGATCTGCGCGGTGATATCGAACCACACGAGGGCGCGGCGGATGGAGTTGCTCCCCGCGGCGTTTCGGCCTGCGAACATGCCGCTGCCTGCGCCGTTGGAGATATCACCGGCGGTGGATTGATAGAGGGTGTTGTCGCGGGCAGAGGTGAGGATGGCGACATCGGCCAGCGCGAAGACGGGAAGACCGAGCGCGGAGAGAACGACAGCAGCCGTTTTGATGTTCACGGGTTATGACCTTCTGTTAATGCAGAGAACCGAGGGGCGGGAGATCGAGTCAGCGAGGGTGGGAATGAGGCAGAGCCAAAATCTACCTCCGGCCCGGACAGATGCCAGCTTGGGATGGTGATGGTTGGTGACAAGATGGGGAAAGCTGACGGGTCCGACGGGGTAGCGGGGGCTTTCCCGTTCATCGCGGGGTTGGGAGGATCCACGCAAAAAGGCCCCGTGCGTGTGCACGGGGCCTTGGGAGAAATCCGGAGTGAGGCGCGTGCTCTTACGGGCAACCCGCGAACCAGGCGGAGAGGAAGGCGAAGATGTCGGGGACCTGGATGAGCGTGTTGCCGTCGAAGTCGGCGGAAGGATCCTGCGCGAACCAGGCGGAGAGGAAGGCGAAGATGTCGGGTACCTGGACTGTGCCATTGCCGTCAAAGTCGGCGGGGCAGGAGGCCTCGCCGCGATCAATGAGGAACGCGCCATCGCGAGTATCGGTGAGGACACCTTCGAAGACAATGTACCGTCCGTTGGGGCTGGCGGAGAAGTTCGCCTCCACCGCGGACATGGCAGAGAGCGTCTGGCCACCCACGATGGTCACGCCCTTCTGCACGATGAGTTGATCGTTGACGAAGATGCCCTGGTTGCGAGTAGTGTCGGGATCGTTCCACGCGGCGAAGTAGATGACATCGCCGTTGTCGGCGATGGCGACTGCGCCAGTGCCGAAGCTGGTGAAGTTGAACGCGCCGATGGCGGCGGGAACCGGATCGCCTTCGCGTGCGATGACCTGGGTGCCGTTCTTCACGATGAGTGAGTCGTCGGTTGTTGCGCCGTCGAGGTCGCCGCGCATCACCCAGTCGCCGGAGTTGTTGATGTCGATGGGGACGCTGAGGAGGGTGCCCCAGTTGCGGCCGGCAACGGCGGAAGGAGAGCCTTCCTGCGCGAGGAGTTGGAGCGTGGAGCCGTCGTAGTGGAAGATCGCGCCGTCGGTGAGGGTGTCGCCGTCGAGGTCCGCGATGAAGGCGGCACGGGAGTTATTGCGGAAGGCGGTGCTGTGCACGCCCGTCGAGAAGTCAGTGGCGGCGCGTCCGGGAAGGAGCTGGTCGGCCTCCTTGGCGATGACATTTTCGGTGAAGGAGCCGCCGGGATTGTCGATGATGACGATGGCGCGGTCGACGGTGGTGGCGATCGCGGGGTCATCGACTGAGGCGATCATGAGGATCTGGTCCTGATCGTTGATGTAGGTTTCGAACCAGCCGATGTACCGCGTGCCGGTGCTGAAGGCGGGGGAGGCGGAGAGGTCGCTCTCCTGGATCACCAGCATGTCGTTGAAGAAGACTCCCGAATCGAAGGCGGTGCCTGCGGTGCCTGACAGGAAGAAGTTGAAGGCCCCGTTTCCGGCGGCGTTGATCGTGATCGCATCAAAGGTATCAATGCTCGCGCCGGCGGGGAACACGAGTGGCTGGCCTTCGGTCAGGAGCGCGGTGCGTGGGCCTGCTGCGCCCTCGCCGCGGACGACGAGGCCGTCGATGGTGGTGTCCGAGTTGGTTGTGTCGGTTTCGACGAGCCAGACACCGAGATTGTTCACAGCGTGATTCTCGGAAGCGGAGAAGCCGCTGCTAATCGGGAAGCCGTTGTAGAGGTCGCCCTCGATGACGATGGGGGTGACGGTGATGGGCCCTGCGATCGCGGCGGAGGCGGCGAGCGCGAGACCCGCCATGGCGGCGAGACGGGTGGTGAGAGTGGCACTTATGTGCCTGCGGGTGACTGACATCTTCGACTCCTCGGCTTGGCCCTGGCAAGACCAGGGCTGGACAACTGAACGCCACAATGCCCCGAATGGACCTGTCGCCGCGAGGCGACGTGTGGCCAATGTATGACGAGCGAAACCAAGACGGGCACCCGGAGACGGGGCCGGCCACAAAGGGGTCCACACTGCACTCAATGAACATAGCGGAAGTGCGGGTTGTTGCAAGTGCCAAGGAGGCAGAGGGAGAATTAATGTGGCGTGCTGGCCTGAAGCACCTCGATCTGGAGGGCACTGTCTCGGTATACTGGAAAGTCCGGGGATTGGTCTTGGGGGCGGGGGTGGCGGGTGGGGAAGGAGGGCGAAGCGATGAGGCACCCGCGCTCGCTGGCCAACAGGAGGTGGTGGCATGCGCGGCCAGCGCGGCCAGCGCGGCCAGCGCGGCCAGCTGGCTTCACGCTGATTGAGCTTTTGATTGTGATTGCGATCGTTGCGCTGCTGGTGGGACTGCTTCTGCCTGCGATTGGGGCCGCGAGGCGTGCGGCACGAGTGACGCAGTGTGCGACGCAGCTCCAGCAGCTTGGCGTGTCGAGCGCTTCATATGCGGTGGATCACCGGGACTTCATCTGGAACTATTCGTGGCGGGTGCGGGATGCCGCGGGATCGGAGTTTGGCGATCTGCGGTCGGTGGGCAGCGACATGGATGCGCAGCGGTCGCAGTATGTGGATACGTTCCGGCGGCTCACCGGGCGGAACCACGCGCGGGAGACGACGCTGCTGCCGCAGATTCTGTACGGGCACTTTGTGCTGTTTGACTATCTGGCGGCGCGGCTGCCGGAACCGATCTATACGTGCCCTGCGGACCGGGTGCGGCTGACGTGGGCGCGCGATATCGATGCGTTCCTTTCGGGGGCCGCGGCACCGTATCCGAGCTCGGTAAACCCGCCGATCGCTGATGGCAACCGGGCGATCCGTTGGGCGTATTCGTCATCGTATGAGGCGACGATCAGCGCGTTTGACGGCCTGCAGACCAACGCCGCGCCCGCGGACTACTCGCGGCGGCTGCGCAACGTGCCGACCAATCACTTTCTGTTCTCGAACTCGCAGGTCTGGAAGATGAACCAGCAGAGCTTTGCGCAGGTGTTGTTCCCGTCGCAGAAGGTGTTTCTGCACGAGGCGCACGCGCGGCACGGGAAGCGCGAGACGTATTACGCGTACCCGGGCGCGAGCGTGAACGCGGTGAGCTTTGATGGTTCGGCTGGCTATCGCAACAACAGGGATGCCGATCCGGGCTGGGACCCGTGGGCGCCGGGGAACCCCAATGGGTATCAGTATGACTATCTGCCCGATGTCTGGGAGGCACGCGCGGTGAGCGTAACGGGGCGCGACCGGGTGTTTGGTTTCTATCGCTATACGCGGAACGGCCTTCGCGGCGTTGACTTTGGCGGGCGGACGGCGCCTTAGGGGCAGCCTGCGAACCACGCGCTGAGGAAGGCGAAGATGTCGGGGACGGTGATGGCGGAGTCGCCGTTGAAGTCGGCGGCGGGGGACTGCGCGAAC
>JBBRUT010000135.1:0-9754 GCA_038247555.1 Phycisphaerales bacterium
AGCGACGTGTCCGTCAAAGTACACCGCGTTGATCCGCCGGTTGGGATGCCGGAACGAGAGCTTCGTGTTGATCGGGCTACCTACGTGCGCTCGTCCATAGGCTGTCGATGCGTGAAAAATCGGCCCTGCATCCGTGAACGATCCATAGATGCTCGGGTTCGGTGAGACGTCAAAGTCCAGCCGGGGCGGATCAAAGTACCGCGTGCCGTCTGCCGCAAAGATCTTGTTGGATGCCTGCGTTCCCACCTTATCCAGCCGCGGGACGTAGTTCGGTGTGACCGAAACCGGCGTAGGGAACGCAAACTTCAGCACTGTGCCCTGATAGCGATACCTGGCCGCCACAGTCGGATTCGCGTAATAGTGAAACGATGCCGGTGAGAGGTGGCTGATCTGTCCGACGCCTTCGTTCTGAAAGAGCGTCTGGAACTCCGACATGTCGCTTGCGCCACCAAACAGCGTGTCGTTCTCCACGCGCGCTGCGGAGCAACCGAACCGCTCGAACAACTGCTTGGTGCGCTGCGCGCGATTGATCGAGAGCCCCGCCGAGTCTCCAAACATCGGGCTCATCCAGTCGTGCGTGGTCGTCGGCGTGGTTGCCGTCTTGTCGCCCAGATAGATGTTCGCGTTCGCCGGAACCTGTCCCTCCGCGCCGCTCGTGTTCGGACCCGGGATGTAGTCCTTCCAGTCAATCGCGTACGTGTTCAGCCCCACACCCATCTGCCGCTCCATCGACTTGCACACCAGCGACCGCGCGGCCTCGCGGGCCTGCTTGAGCGCAGGCAGCAGCAGCCCCACCAGCAGCGCGATGATCGCAATGACAATCAGCAACTCGATGAGCGTGAACCCGCCCGCCGATGAGTGAACCTTCCGGGTGTGCGTGCCGTTGGCATTCATCTCGCGTTGCTCCGTCAGTCCGGGGATCGCCGGTTGCGCCTACTTCTTCACATACCGCCGCGGCTTGCCGGCCGGGTTCACCAACTCACCACTATCAAGATCCACTGCCTTGACCTCGACCCCCTGCCCCAACTCTCGAATCGAGCCGAGGTCTCGAGGCGAGACATACCAGCCGCCGCTCTCATCCTGACTCACACCCACCAAAGTCGTGCGCCCCGTATCGGGGTGAATCGCCGGAAGCACAAGCCGATACTTCGTCGAGTCGACCTCGAAAATGTCCCCCGACTCAACGTCGATCAGAAAGTACCGCCGCTCCAGCCGCACCTCGTCTCCGCCGAACACAAACCATGCCCCTGACCCAACGCCAACCACCAGCCCGATCACAATCAGAGCGATCTGCCATGGCTTGGCGTTCATCGCGACATCCTTTGCTCCCGCACGGTCAACCGACCTCGGGGCACACCTTCGGGCTCATCATCACACCAAACGGCTTTGCAGCAAGGCGACGAAGTCTGAGGTAGCAACGTTCCGGTCGAGGTCCGGCAACGATTCGGCGAAGATCCACGGAATCCCCGGAAGCCTCAAGAACCGCGCGGCCTCCGGTCTGGGCCCAAGTGTACGCCGCGGCGTTCAGTTTTGCGCCGCGCGCCTGCTGTTCCGCCGCAACTCCCGCCACCAGACGCACTTGTCTTCACAACATGCCTGTGGACCGCCTGTCGCTACTTGTCGGTTGCATGCAGATCCACCACCACAGGATAGTGATCCGAGGCGAATCCCTCAGGCGGGGGGGTTGTGCGCCAATCCACCCCCGCTGGCCGCGCAGGCATCCCCAGAATAAACCGCGTCTCCGCCACCAGCTCCCGCGCCGCCCCCGGACTCAGCAGAATGTGATCGATCGCCCGGTTCGATTCGTGGGTGATCCACTTGCTCGCACCCTTTACCCGATCCGCAAACGCATCCACAAACCCCGCCCCGGTATAGACCCGGAACGGATTCTGCGCGGGCTCGCAGTTCATGTCACCCACAATCGCGATGTTGTAGTTCGGGTCCTTCGCGAGCAGTTCGGTTGCCAACTCGACCGTCTTGGCCGCTTCACGCTCGCGCCAATATCCGTTGTCGCGGCCGCTCTTCTGGTGCACCACGAACAGCGTCAGCTCATACGCTTTCGCATCCGCCGCCCCCCCCTCGCCTGGCACGCTCACCGTCACCTTCAGCGGTGAACGCCGGAACTCGATCGGCTGCCCGCGGAACTCGCTCTTGTTGGGGTGCGTCCCGCCCAGCGGCGCATCCGGCCACACCTGCGCATCCTTCAACGGATACTTGCTGAGCACCGAGTTCTCAATCCCGCGGCTGTCGCCCGAATCCAGCGACACCACATGGTCATACCCCATGTCCTTCAGAAACTCATCGCGCCACCACAAGAGCGCCTCCAGCGACTCAACCTCTTGCAGCGCAATCACATCCGGCTGCGCACGGCGGATCGCATCCGCCGCGGCCCGGCGGTGCGACTCCGACTTGGTCATGTCCTTGTCTTCCTGCGCGCCGCTCAGCGATGGATCATCCTGATCATCAAACAGATTCTCGACGTTGTACGACATCAGCCGGAACGCGCCGGCGGGCTTTGCCGGGGCGACCGCCGTGCCGAACCGATACTCCGTCGGCACTGCCGCCTCCGGTTGCGCCGGAGCCACAACAGCAGGGGGTGCAGTGGGGGGCGTGGTGGGAGTGGTGGGAGTGGTGGGCGCTGCGGCCGGCTGGAATGCCAACGCACTCATCGCCACCCCGGAAGCCAGAACCAGCACACTCAATCCCATCACACGCATCTCGCCAGTCTTCATGAATCGCTCCATTCCTCAAACCCAGCATCCGACACACGTCCAAAGCCTACCGGCCCGCCTTCTACCGCCCGCACCCGTCGGCGTTCACTTTTCGCAAAGCTCACGCGCTCCAACGCCGCACTCCCCTCTCTCATCCGTGTCCATCCGTGCTATCCGTCGCTGCTCCCCGCCTTCTGATCTGCGTTTATCTGCGTTGATCTGCGGCCTGCCTTTCCTCCGCGCCCCCCGCTCCGCGGTGTCCCCCGTACTCCTCCGTGCTTCTACCCCCGCAGCCCCAGCAAACCCGACAGCACCGCGATCGGCAGCGACTTCACTACCACCTCCATCCGCGGCTTCCCCAGCACCGCCGCCGCCGCCGCGTAGCCGCTCCGCGCAGCGCCCTCCATCGTCGCCGGCCATCCCGTGTCCGTGTAGTCCCCCGCAAGCACCACGCCGCTCGGCCCCACGGGCCCGGGTCGAATCGCGTTCAAGCCAGGCACAGGCGCAAACGTGGCGAGTTTCTCCTTCACCGCCCGCGCCCGCACCAGCTTCGCATCGCGCGAGCCCGGCACGCACGCATGCATATCCGCAACCACGCGCTTGCCGATCTCCTCTTCATCAAGCCCCACCCACGCATCCGCCGCGCTGATCACCGCGTGCACATACGTTCCCTCATCGTTCTTCCGGAAGATCCACTGTGTCGCCCGCTCGACCAGCACGCAGTGCGGCATCGTGCCCATCACATTCCGGTCAAACTCCAGATGCACACCGATGATCGGGCTGTGCGTGACGCTGTCCAGCGGCGCAAACCGCGGATCGCTCGCACCAAGCGCAGCATCCACCATCCGATTCACCCGCTCCACCGGCACCGCGCAGATCACCGCATCCGCGTCATACCTCTCCCCGCCCGTCGTTGTCGCCGATCGCGCATCCAGCCGTTCCACGCCCGCCCCCAGCACCACGCGCCCGCCCGCCGCGGCGATGATCGCTTCCGCGCGTTCATACAGCTCCACCAGCGGCACGCTCGGCACACCGATCTTCGCCGCATCCCGGTTCGCAAGGAACCCCTCCTGAAACACATGCAGCGCGCTCGCGGCCGACACCTTGTCGACCTCCATGTTGCACGCGCTCACCACCACCGGTGCCCAGAACCGGTTGATCACCCGCTCGCTCTGTCCGTGCCCGCGCAGGAACACGCCAAACGTCCGGTCATCCCACTTCGACCTGTCTGTCCGCAGAATCGCCGCGCAGCACAGCCCCAGCGCGTTCGATTCCCGCAGCGAAAGCAGGCTCGTGCACAGCATCGAGATGCCGAAGTGCGCCGGTGTGGGCAGCGGGCCCGGACGGATCACGCTCACCCTCCCCCCCGCCTCGACCCAGTACTGCTCATCATGCCAGCGGATCTTCTCCGCCGCGCCAAGCCGCTCCAGAAAATCCAGATAGTTCGTGCAGCACCCCAGCACCACATGCTGGCAGTTATCCAGCACACGATCCGATCGCACATCCTTGAACGATGTCGCCCGCCCACCGAGTTTCCGCCGCGTCTCGAGCAGTGTGACCTTTACCCCGCGCTCGGCAAGGCGGATCGCCGCGCTCAGCCCCGCGATCCCGCCGCCCACGATCAGCACGCTCGACGCCGCTCCGCTCACGCCCGCCACCACCCCCGCCGCGCGCCCCAAGCCGCCCGGATCGCGATCGCCGCTTTCCCAGGCCCGCTCAGCCGCACGCGCTGTGCGCTCACGATCCGTCCCGGATCGCTCTCGATGATCTCAAGCAGGCCCGAGTAGATGGTCGTCATCGCCCACAGCGTCGGAGCGCAATCGGCCGACACCATCGATTCCAGCGCAGCCGACGCGTGGTAATGCCCGCGCGCCGCCGCGGCCTGCTCGGCAAGCAATGCCCGGCACCGCTCCGGCGAACGCCACGCACGCAACTCCGCCGGAGAAAGACCATGCCGCGTAAACGCCGCCGCGGGGATGTAGACCCGGCTCGGCTCATCATCAAAGTCTTGCGCGAAGTCCCGCAGGATGTTCGTCCGCTGGAACGCCTGCCCCCGGTGCACCGCCAGCTTCTCTGCCTCATCGGCATCGACACCCGGCCGCAAACCCCAGATCGCCAGGCACGCCAGCCCCGCTGTCGAGGCCACCCGGTAGCAGTAGCGATCCAGATCCGTATCCGTCAGCACCGGCCGGGCCGCCAGATCATCCTCGAGCCCCGCGATCATGTCCCGGAACACGTTCGATGGAACCCGGAAGCTCGCGATCGTCGCCCCCAGCGCGATCCACAGCGGCTCTTCTCCGCCCGGCGCAACCCCGTGCAGCATCGCCTCGGTGTGCTCCGCAAACGTTCGCAGCATCGCCCGCCGGTCATCGATCGGCGCACGCGAGTCGGCAATATCATCCGCCGCCCGCATCCACGCATAGATCGAGTAGATCGCCGACCGTCGCGGCTCGGGCGTCAGCCTCAACCCATAATAAAAGTTCCGCGCCCGAGTCCGGACAACCAGCGCACTCTGCGCGTACGCCGCCACCAGCGAATCTCCCGGCACGCCCGCAAGCGTGGCGATCGCCTCATACGTCGTCGGCACCTCGGGGGAAATGGTGATCGAAGTGCTCATGCGATCGGTCTTCAAAGCTCTCAAACCCGCCGCGACATCATAAATGCCCGGGCGACCAAGCCCGCCTTCGTCAGCTTACCCAATCGCGGCCGCTGCCACAGCGTCGCGCAACCCATCCGCTCCACGGCATGGACGATAGCCTCGCCCCCCGCACCAAACAGCCAGACAACAGGGGCAATCCCCCCTGTCAACTGCCCGGGCAAGGGCCGGCCCTGATCAAACAACTCCTTCGTTCGCTCCACCAGCGGCCGGATCGCCCGGATGTACCGCACCCGCGCGTGCGCGTCGTCCCCCCGGTCGAGCCACTCCCGAAGCATCTCGGGCGAAATGCCTGTATCGCGCGACGGCAGATAGACCCTGTCCCGCTCCACCAGGTCCCTCCGCACATCCTGCCAGAAGTTGATGAGCTGCAGCGCGGTGCACGTCGCATCACTCATCGCGAATCGCTGCGTGTTCGCCGCATCCATCTCCGGCGGCGCATACCCCGCCAGCATCAGCACGATCCGTCCCACCGGGTTCGCGCTCCGGGTGCAGTAGTCAACACACTGCTCCCATGTCTCATACGCCCGCACCCGCTGATCCTGCGCAAACGCATCGATGAGATCGAGGAACGGCCGTGCGCTCAGCCCGTGCCCCGCGTGCCGCCGCGCAGTCTCACGCAGCGCCACGAACACCGGGTGCCGCGCCTCGCCCGCGAAACACAGCTCCGTTTCGCGCTTCCACCACTCAAGCAGCTCGACTGACCGAGCCCGCGCCGCCTCATCGCTCCCCGTCTCATCCCCAAGGTCATCCGCCCACCGGCAGAACGCATACACCGCCGCAAAGTCATCCCGCAGCGCGACCGGCACCAGCGACGTCAGCACGCTGAAGTTCTCGTAGTGCGACGTCGCCAAGCCGCGGCAGTGATCCAAAGCCTCCGCAGCAGTGGGGGGCTCGCTTGCAGGCGCTTCCGGCCCAACCACCGAAAGCAACTCCATCACCGACTTCCGCGGATCAAGTGTCGGTGCCGGCAACTTTGCCCGCCGCTCTTCGCTTTGCTGTGCGTCGATCACCGACATAGCCAAGCGTACGCGCTCAGATCTCCGCCTTATGCATCGATGCCCATTGCCTTGATGCCTTCTTCCTTCCTCAACCTCTGATCCGAGCCAATCCGTGTCATCCGTGGCCGCCTTCTGTCTTTCTGATCTGCGTTGATCCGCGGCTCCGGAACCTGCCGCGACTCCTCGATAATCCCGCTCCCTGCTAGCAGCCCTTGGGACGTCGCCTTCACCACGACATCCGCCTCCGTCGACCAGAATGGGTATCTACGATGGCCCATGCGGATCCTCCTCGCCAATCCCCGCGGCTTCTGCGCGGGCGTGCACATGGCCATCGACGTCGTTGACCAGGTCCTCCGGCTCTGCCCGGACAAGATCATCTACGTCTACCACGAAATCGTTCACAACAAACATGTCGTGAATCGCTTCATTCATCGGGGGGTGCAGTTCGTCGAGGACCTGTCCGAGGTCCCCGAAGGCTCCATCGTCGTCTTCTCCGCCCACGGCATCTCCCCCGCCGTGCGCGAGCTCGCAAAGGCCCGCCGCTTCACCGCCGTTGATGCCACCTGTCCCCTCGTCACCAAAGTCCACTCCGAGGCCATCCGCTACGCCCGCCAGGGATACGACATCCTCCTCGTCGGCCACACGTCCCATCAGGAAGTCGTCGGCACCCGCGGCGAGGCCCCCGACTCCATCCAGGTCGTCGAGTCCCCAAGCGACATCCCCAACCTCAAGATCCGCGACCCCAAGAAAATCGTCTACCTCACACAGACGACCCTCTCTACCGACGATGCCGGCGTGATCATCGACGCCCTCAAGGCCGCCTTCCCAGGCATCAAAGAGCCTCCCACCAGCGACATCTGCTACGCCACAACCAATCGCCAGGCCGCGGTCCGGCAGATCGCCCCCGAGTGCGATCTCGTGCTCGTCGTCGGCTCCAAAAACTCATCCAACTCCGTCCGCCTGACAGAGATCTCCAACAACGTCGGCGTCCCCGCATACCTGCTCGACGATGTCTCCGAGCTCCAGGACCAGTGGTTCAGCCAGAGCGGCGCAGAAACCGTGCTGATCACCGCCGGAGCCTCCGCCCCCGAGGACCTCGTCGCCGAACTCTGCCGCCAGCTCCTCAACCGCTACGGCGGAACCATCGAGCAGCGCGATGTCTACGACGAGGATGTCGAGTTCGGCCTCCCCGCCACACTCAAGCGCCTGATGCGCGAGCAGGGCATCGACCCCGACTCCAAACGCATCCGCGTCGGCCACCACGAAATCACCCAGGACCTCTACGGCGCAGTCCCACTCACCGTCGGTGGCCGCTCCGTCTGATTCCGCGGCCTTCAGGAGCCCGACCTTTGAGCGCAGCCAAGGCCAAACCCAACACTCCCGTGCCCCCCATCCCCTCCGCCGAGCCCAACTTCGAGCTCGCCATGACCGAGATCGAAGCCATCGTCGAGCGCATCGAAGGCGGCGAAGTCGGCCTCGAAGACGCCCTCCTCCAGTACGAACGCGGTGTCACGCTCATCAATCAGTGCCGCGCGCGCCTCGGCCGCGCCCAGCAGCAGGTCGAAGACCTCACGAAGCGGCTCGAACAGGCCGATAACGAACCCTCGGGCGGCGACGCCGGCGATCAGTAGACGCCGCGGCGGCCACCCTTCCCCGGCCCCGCCCCATCTACCCGCTGCGAAAAATGCCCAGCTACCAGCTCTACATCCTCGCCGCCCAATCGATGTGGGTCCTCTTCGTCTTCGCCATCGGCGCGTGCGTCGGCTCGCTCACCAACGTCCTGGTCTACCGCCTCCCTTTGGGGATGAGCGTCGTCACGCCCCCCTCGCGCTGCCCCGCCTGCGATACCCGCCTCACCTGGCGAGAGAACATCCCCATCTTCGGCTGGCTCTTCCTCCGCGGCCGCTGCCGATTCTGCAAATCTTCCATCAGCCCCGAGTACCCACTCGTCGAGCTCTTTGTCGCGCTCCTCTTCTCCGCCTTCTTTCTCCTCTGGTACACCGTCCCCTTGAATGCCGACTTCCTCGGCATCAACTGGGGCGCGATCAGCCCCGAATGGGCCCGCTCCGATGCTTTCGACGCCTGGCCCCGTCAGACCTGGCCCATCTTCATCGTCCTGCTCGTCCTTCTCGGCTCCCTCACCGCGATGACGATCGTCGATGCCAAGACCTTCACCATCCCGCTCGAGCTCCCCTGGTTCGCCACCGCTGCCGCCCTCCTCTTCCATGTCGGCTATGCCGCCTATCTCACTTGGTCCGGCCACGGCCTCTCGCGCACAGCGCCCGGCACGCTCTGGGCGATCCCGCTCCCCGGCTGGTCGCCCTCGGGCAACACCCATCCCTCCTCTGTGCACTGGTGGCTGGGCGCAACCTTCTTCGCCACCCTCGGTCTGGTCATCAGCAACCTGCTGCTGAAGTACAACCTCATCCCTCGCTCCTTTGCTGACTACCAGCAGTGGGAAACGCAGGCCATCGCCGACGCAAAGGCAAAGCTCCCGCCCTCTGCCGCGACGGACCCCACCCCAGACGCCGCCGCACCAACCTCCACCGCGCCCACTTCGCCCGATGCCGACCTCCGCTCCACCTGGCGCGCAATCCGCGCTGCGATCCTCGCCCTCGGCGTCATGGTCATCCTCACCGCCGCGGGCCGCAGCTTTGCGCCCGCCGCCGGCCTTCCGCAGTGGTCCGGCTTCCTGCTCGGCCTCCTCGCCCTCCCGCTCATCTACGCCATCGCCATCCGCGGCATGGAACGCAGCATCCCCCAACCCGAATCCCAGCCCGGCGATCTCCCCCCCGACATGTGGATCCAGTATCCACACGCCCGCCGCGAGATGTTCAAGGAGATCCTGTTCCTCGCCCCCGCGATCGCCCTCGCCTTCCTCGGCGGCTGGCTCTTCGAGAACTGGCTCGCCGCTCGCACAACGTCGCCCGCGCTGTGGATCATGGTCCTCGGCGGCGTGCTGCAGGGCTACCTCATCGCCGGCGCAATCGTCTGGGCTGTGCGCATCTTCGGCTCGCTGGGCTTTGGCAAAGAAGCAATGGGCCTGGGCGATGTCCACCTGCTCGCCGCCGTCGGCGCATGCATCGGCTGGGTCGATGCCGCGCTCGCCTTCCCGCTCGCGGCGGTCGTCGGCCTCTACTGGGTGATCGTCTCGATGGTCCGCACCGGAGGCGCGCCGCGTGCCATGCCCTTCGGCCCCTACCTCGCCGGCGCAACCCTGCTGGTCATCCTCTGCAAGCCGCTGATCGAGCTCGGCCTCACCTGGCTCATGGCCGTGCCGCAGGGCACGCGGCCGATCAACCTGCCTTGAGGCTCCTCCCCCAGCAGGCGGAGGGGGCAACTTGTCTCTCCTACTTCATCTCCGACTTGTGAAGCGATGTTCCTCG
>JBBRUT010000136.1:0-9704 GCA_038247555.1 Phycisphaerales bacterium
GGCCCGCCGCCGATGGGCGAATCTTCGAAGCTGCGGGAGTTCTCCAGCGCGATGACGCGTGAGCCCCTGGGCATGGTTCCGAGCTTGCACGCGGCGATCGCGCCGACGAAGCCGATCTCCTCCGCGCGAGTGAACAGCAGGCGGACATCCTGAATGTCGGTAGGTTTGCCGGCACGGACGAGGTTGAGCAGGACGTCGTACGCGGCGAGCGCCGATGCGAGCGCGGCCAGGTCGTCACACGCGTGCGTGTGGACCAGCCCCTGTGCGTCGATCTCCCCTTCTGGCAGTTCCCATGTCACGATGTCGCCAATGTGGGCCTGGGCGGGGGAGTCGAGCTCGGCGAGATAGGTCTTGAAGAGCGCGGGCGTGCCCGCAACACCCGCCGCGCCGGAGCTGCTGCCGGCGCCGCTGCCGGCGCCGCTGCCGGCGCCGCTGCCGGTGATGTTTGCCCCGACTTCGCCCGAAGCGGTGTGGAGGCGCACGCGTGCGTGCTCGAAATAGGGATCCATGACACCGCCGCGGAACGCGATCTCGATGGTGGCAGGGCCGACGATGCGTTCGACGACAAAGGCGGGGTGATCGAGGTGAGCGGTGATGTAGACGGGCGAGCCGCGGCCTGCGCCCCAGCGGATCGCCGGCTGGATGGTGAGGTTGCCTGCGGCATCAGCAAGAAGCGTGAGCTCGGGGCGCTGCGCGATCCATTCGCGGATCCAGTCGATGACACGGTGCTCGCGTCCGGCGGCGGTCGGAAGCTGGGTGACCTCCATGAGCCAGCGGGCGTGGAGATCGCGATTGCTGTGGGCAGGCGCGGCGGGATTGGCGATTGACGTTGCGGTCATTGCCGAGGGTACGCGCGGGGAGCAGGGCAAAAAAACAGCGGCCCCCATCCTCGGACGGGGGCCGCCTGTCGTTTGTCATGGCTGAAACCGGCCACCATGGCCGGCGTTCAGAAACTTACGGGGTGCAGGGGCCGGTGCCCGTTGCGAACCAGATGGACAGGAAGGCGAAGATCGCCGGGACGCCGGGGTTGCCGCCGTAGTTACGGGCGGTGGGGTCATTGGCGAACCAGGCGGAGAGGAAGCAGAAGATGTCGGGGACGCCGACGGATCCGTCCTGGCACCAGTCGGCATCGCAGAACGCGGGGCCACCGGAGCAGTTGACGTTGGTGATGTCGAAGAAGTTCTCACCACCGGCCGTGGCATTCCAGGTGCCCATTCGGATGAGGTAGGAGGTGCCGGCGGTCACGGCGAACGTGGCGATGGACTGGCCACCAACAACACCGCAGCCGTCATCGTCGCACGCGACCTGCGTGTTCAGATCGCCGCAGTTGCTGCCCTGGTAGACAGCGAAGAGGTCATCGGTGAGGTTGAGGAGGCAGGTAGAGACGGAGACGTCGCCATTGCACGGGGCCTGCCAGCGGAACCAGACGTCCTCGCCGAGGGGGCCGCAGGAAGGAGCGGCGTCGGTCGCGGATGCGCCGCGGTTGTCGTAGGCAAAGTTGCCGAAACCGGTGATGACCTGCGCGTTGAGGCAGTCATCGTTGGCGGGAGCGGCGAAGCAGAAGAAGGTGGAGCAGGGCAAACCGACGGTGAAGACGCCGCCGAGGCCGTCGCAAGCAGCCTGATCGGCCGCGATGGAGCAGGTCTCGCCGACGCAGCAGGCGCCGGAAGTGGTCGGGGCGCAGGTCGTGTCAGCGGTGTAGACCTCGAACCAGAACTGCGCGAAAGGAGTGCCACCGAACCAGAAGTTGCCGACGAGCGGCGCCACCTGGGGAGCGGCGGTCCAGACATCGAACCCGTTTTCCATGCCGGGGCCGGTGATCTGGTTCGTGGCCGCGAGGAGCGGGCCGGTGGGCGAAAGGAAGCCCGCCCAGTTGCTGAAGCTCCAGCCAAAGGTACCGGCGGGGAGGAGGGCCTCGTCACCGGTGAGATCGATATCTATCAGGTAGGCGACCACTTCGCCGGCCACGCTGGCGGGAACGCCTTCGATGATGTAGCCGTCAATGTTGGTGGCGAGGCAGCCAAGCGCGCCATTGAAATCGGCAACGCCGCCGTTGGGGCCAGCAGCGCAGAACGGGTCGAAGCCAGAGTACAGGGTCAGGGTGACGTCCTGGTTGCCATCTTCGATCGTCGAGGTCTGATAGGCAAAGGAGATCTGATTGACGGTGTGGGTAACGGTCAGGGGGTCGCCACACAGAACGCCGCCGTCGCGGATCTCGTTGGCTGCGAGCGTGGTGCCGACGTGGTCCCAGTAGAAGCCGGAGGGATCGATCGCCGACCAGACAAGGTTCGGGCCGGGACCGCGAACGTTAAACTCGCCCTGGCCATCGTTGTTCATCGAAGACCGACGGATGATCTCCCAGGTCTTGGTGGCGTAGTGATAACGGGCGTGGCCGGGGATCAAACCCTTGGGCATCGCCTGAATACCACCGACCACTTCGGAGCCTGCCTGGACCGCGAGGCCACCGGCCTGCTTGGTTCCGGGCTCGGCCATCGCCACCGCGCTCATGGCCAGTCCGGCCACCAGTGCGCACGTAAGACACTTCAAGTTCATAGAAACCTCTCCTTGTCTAGAGAAAAAGATGACGGACTACGACCGGATTGGTCGGTTGGGACCACGCCTATCCCGGTACGAGCGAGTTTGCTCCGCTGTTGCCGGGACCCGCAAGCAAGGGAAAGAAATCCGCATGCGCGAGCATTCGAGAATACACGAAGATGACCGGTTCTGCCAAGAAATCCGACAGGTTCGGTCCGAGTTCCCACTGAACACGCTTGCATGATGCTCCGAAAAGACGCGACCGAGGGGAGTTCCGCCGATCGCCAGGTCACTGGTCGCGCCGAAAGTTCGCGGCGGACCGGATTCCCCATCCTGCCAGACTCCACACGCGTCCGGGGGACACCCCTGCTTCCAAACGCTTACTGCATTGTGCAGTTCGACTTATGGGCACCCACCGCCGAACCAGCACGCCAGGAAGGCGAAGATGTCGGGAACCTCGGTCGTGCCGTTCAGGTCAAAGTCTGCCGCGGCGGCAAACCACGATGACAGAAAAGCGAAGATGTCCGGGACATCGGTATCGCCATCGGCGTCCCAGTCGCACGGGCAGGTGATCTCGGTGCCGTAAAAGCGCAGCTGCCAGTCGTTCAAGATCCCGGTCATGCCCGCGACGGTGTCGGAGACCTTGATCTCCCAGGTGCCGCCCGCCCGCTCGCCGAAGTGGCGAACGGAGGTGAACACATATCCGCCGTTGTAGGTGTTGGCGTTATCGGTGCGTGTGTTGGCAACGAGAGACGTGAGGCCGCCCGGCGCCTCGATCGAAACTCGCAGTTGTCCGCAGGCATTGTGTGTCGCGTTGAGCACCAACTCCACGCTCTCGATGCGAAGGTGTGTGGGGACGACGACGGTGCGCGTCAGGCCGGCAATGTTGTTATCGGGGATGGCTGCGGACTCAACAATGACGCCGGTGTCATGAATGACTTCCGGCCCCATGACGGCCCAGGATTGCGCGAGGGCAACGGCCGCGCCGGCATCGACGGCGCCGAAGCCGAACTGCTCGCTGGTGTTGAGGCCAGCGCCATTCACGCGCCAACTGGAATCAAACGGGCGGCAATGCCGGGCGGAGCGGATCAGAATGGCGCGGACATCGCGCCAGCTGAGATTTGGGTTGGCGTCGAGGATCAGGGCAACGATGCCGGCAGCAAGGGGCGAGGAAGCGCTGGTGCCGCCAAACGATGTGGTGTAACCATCAATGCTGGAGGTGGTGAAGATCGCGTTATCGCTGAAGGAGTTGAGGTCGTAATCGCTTTGAGCAACGGCGAGGAGGGAAGACCCGGGCTCTGAATAGAGCGAGCGGCGATCGGCCGAGTCGATCGCGCCGATCGCGAGCACGTAGCGATTGGAGGCGTAGGGGTCGTAATCCACGCGATCGACGCCCGTGCCTCCGTTCCCGCCGGCCCAGACGAAGACCGTTCCCAAACCATTGCGACCGTTGGTGATGGCGTCGGCGAGGCCCGCTGCTTCGATCGAGGACAGTTTGCGGGCGATGCCGTTATCGACGGGTCCCCACGAGTTGTTCTTGACTGCGTTGAGATCGTTGCGGAAGCCAAAGGCCGCGGCGGTGACGGAGGTGCTGCCGATATAAAGCTTGGAGAGGCTCGCGCCGTAGGCCGCGCCCGCGCCACCGATCTCGTTGTCGGCGATCATGCCGATGATGCCAGCGACACTGGTGCCGTGGCTCTGCCAGCCCGTGCCGGCCTGGCTTGCATCGCTGTTGAACTTTGCGGCCAGGTCGGGGTGCAGCGTGTACCAGCCGTACTCGACGATCGCGACGGTGAGGCCTGCGCCGGTGAAGCCCGCCTTCCACGCGGGTTCGAGGTTGGCATCGCTCAGCGGCGAACTCGTGTTGTGGAGATACCACTGCTGGGGGAAACTGGGGTCGGAGGGCAGATCGCTGCGGTTTGCAGTGGGCTGCTGGATATCGAGATAGGCCTCGCGAATGGATTTGTCGGCGCGCAACGCCGCGGCGAGATCGATGGCCTGGGCGACAGAAGCGCATTCCACCAGCCAGAAGCCCTCGAGCGGGTTGCCGGGCGCGCCGGCGGGCGTGAGCTTGGCGGCATTGGCGGTGAGGAGCGCGAGTGTGTCGGCATCATCGGTGCGTACGACGACCTGCGCGAAAAACTGAAACCCTGCTTCGGGTTCGGGCGCGATGCCGCCGTTGAACACGGCTTCGCTTGATCGATCGCGCATCGCGCCGGAAGCGATGAGGTCGAGCGACTCGACGAGGAACGCTTCATCGCCGCGATGCGTGGGAACGGTGACGAGGGTCCACGCGGGCCCCGCGGCCTTCTCGGGCTGGATGACGGCATCGTCGGCGTGCGCGACACCGCAAGCGGCGATCATCGCGAACCCGATCACGGCATGGCACAAGGCACGGTTCTGCATCTTGAATCCTTGAGGCGAGAAAGGCACCTCCACCTGATCCGGACGCACGCACGGACGACGCGCGGCCACGATTCGCTGTGAGAGAGAGTGTGCCTCAAATACCGGCCGGTGCCCGGACAACATGCCATACGCACGCCGCGGATTGCGGATCGTGCGGGCGGCACAATGTGTTTTCGGACCAAGCGGTACTGATAAGGGCCGGGGGGGAACGGAGCAGGGCCCGATCAGACGCAGTTGCCGGGGCGGGCGAACCAGCAGGAGAGGAACGCGAAGATGTCAGGCACGGCGACCGATCCCGAGCCGTCGAAGTCCGCCGCGGCGTCCATGGCAAACCAGGAACTGAGGAACGCGAAGATGTCCGGGACACCGATCGCGCCGCTGGTGTCCCAGTCGCAGGGGCAGGTCGGCGCAGGGGGCACCTTGGTTCCGCTGGCGATGAGCGTGGCGTCGAGGGAGGTGCTGGTGCCAAGGCTCTGAAGCTGCAGGGTGAAGATCAGGTTGCCCTGGCAGATGGGTTCGGTGAAGGGAAGGTTGAACGGCTCGCCGATGGGGCCTTCCTGTTCCTGCGAGACTTCGAAGCCCTCGATCGCGGCGGAAATGCTTGCGTTTCCTTCGGCGTCGAGCGTGACGGTGGCGACGAAAACGACGGGGATGCTCTGCGGCGTAGGGGGGATTTCCTGCTCGAGGAAGGCCGCGGCGAGCGTGACCTCCACCGTGACGGGGATCGCGATGGTGAAGCTGTCCGCCCCGGCAGGAATGAGCGTTCCGACGGCTTCATCCTCACCCTGAGCGGCCGTGAGCGTGGTGACCGTGGCCTGGCCGAGGGGGATGGGGATGGTGATGCCGCCGAACACGATGCAAGTCGGATTGCGGGTTCGGAACGTGCTCCAGTTGACATTGGCGGTCGCCGCGATAGCCAGGACATCCGCGCCCAGCAGATCGAGCGTGAGGCCGGTAAGGCCTGCCACACCGCCCTCGGTATCGAGCCGGAGCACGAAGGTGCCGGCGGGATTGGTGGTGTTGTCGCCGCTCACCGCGAGCGAGACGGTCACGGGCACGGGGACGTTCTCGGTATCGCCAAAGGAGCCGAAGAATCCAGGCTTAGTTCGGGTTCCAGTAGGATTTGTGGTCGCGTCGTAGTTGCCGATGAGCGTGCCGGTGGTGGGGGCGGTCACGGAGATGGACGAGTTGAGGGCACTGTTCTGCGAATCGATGGTGAACTGGTAGGTTCCGTCGGCGAGCACGCAGGGAGTAAGCAATGCCCAGGAAATGGCGCAGATCGGGAGCCGTAAAGTCTTGCCTGACAACATGTTAACGTTCCTTGATCGCACGCCCACACCCTCGCTCTTGACTGCCTTCCCGCCGCCGAGCGGAAGCGGCGGGGAGGTACGTCCATCACTCTACATGAAGGATGGACACCTGACCAAGCAACTCAAGGGGGTGATGGTTGAGAAGTTGGGCGTCTGCGGCCGGGGGAGAGGTGCGCACGAGCTTGGTTCACGGGTCGAGCGCCACTGAAGTTGGGAGTTTGGCTCCCGATTGCGCTGCGGGATTGCAAGCCGGGTAGGCATCGTGCAATATCCATGATTCTGGGGCGTTAACTCTGATCGTTCCGCGATTATGCTGCGACGCACTGTGAGCGTTATGCAAAGTCTGCTCATTCACAAAGGGATTTGCCATGTCGAAGTTCCGACCGCTTGCGGTGCTGGTAGGGTGGGTTGCCGCCGCCGCGACATTGTTGGTTGCATCGCCCGCTGTGGCACAACCCGGAACGGCTCCGGGGGCATGTTGTGTGACTTCGCCCAACGGGACGTTCTGCGTGATGGTGACGCAGGCGATGTGTGAGCAGCAGGGTGGCGTGTGGCAGGGTGCGAACGTGGCGTGCACGGCGACGCTGTGCTCGCCGCCGCGGGGTGCGTGCTGCATTCTTGCAAATGGTGGGGTTGTGTGCCACATCCTGACGCAGGCGCAGTGCGCAAGCGAGCAGGGGAACTGGCGTGGCGCGGGCACTGTCTGCACCGCCACAATCTGTCAGCCCGAGGCACCCAGAGGAGCCTGCTGCATCGCCGCGGCGGGTGGAATCGTTTGCCAGATCCGCACCCAGGCCGGCTGCGCCGAAGTGAATGGACAGTGGCGCGGCGCAGACACCGTATGCACTACCACGATCTGTCAGCCGCAGAACCCCATGGGCGCGTGCTGCATTCCGACGAACTCGGGATTTGGCGTGTGCCAGATGCGCACGCAGGCGGGATGCGCTGAAGTCAACGGGGTGTGGCAGGGCGCAGGCGTGCCGTGTTCACCTCAACTCTGTCCCGGCGATGTCGGGGCCTGCTGCATCGCCGCCAATGGCGTGATCACCTGCTCGATTCTTCCGCAGGGCGATTGCGCTGCACAGAATGGCGTGTGGCGAGGACCCGGGAGTGTCTGCACCACCACGATCTGTCAACCGCAGAACCCCATGGGCGCTTGCTGCATCGCCAGCGGCGGGGCGATCACCTGCCAGATCCGAACACAGGCTGGCTGCCAGGAGCTTGGTGGTCAGTGGCGCGGGCCCAACACGACCTGCACCAACACCGCTTGCACCGAGCCGACGGGGGCCTGCTGCATCGCGGCGGATGGGGCGGTGCACTGCACCGTGCTGACGCGCACGCAGTGCCTGAAGCGCAATGGCCAGTGGCGCGGGCCGGGCACGACATGCGGCAACGACGCGTGCCAGCCCGCCGCACCCACGGGCGCGTGCTGCATCGCGCTCAACGGCGCAATCACCTGCCAGATCCGTACGCAGGCGCGCTGCGCGCAGCTTGGCGGTCAGTGGCGCGGGCCCAACACTGCATGCACCAGCACCATTTGCCAGCCGCAGATGGGTGCGTGCTGCATTCCCACCGCAAGCGGCGGGGTGATCTGCCAGATCCGCACGGAGCCCGGGTGTGCGCAGGCGAATGGGCACTGGCGCGGCGCAGGAACAACCTGCGGCGATGACGCCTGCCAGCCCCCCACTCCTCGGGGCGCGTGCTGCTTCCCGACCCCCGGCGATCCCTCAGGCGGGCCCGGCTTTGCCTGCACCAGGCTGACCGCCACGGAGTGCGAGGCGATTGGCGGGACGTTTGAGGGCGTGGGAACACAGTGCCACGCCGACACGTGCCCGCGTGCGTGCCCGTGCGACTGGAACAACGATGGCGTCGTAAACCAGGCGGACTTCTACACGTTCCTCAATGCGTACTTCGCCGGTCACGGCGACTTCAACGGTGACGGAGTGACCAACGGGCTTGACCTCACGGAGTTTGTGGCATGCTTCACGAGCGTGCCCGACCCGTGCACGCGGTGAGACGAGTGGCCGGTTGAAAGCTTGAAGTGAACGTATCCTCGAAGGCCCCGGCACGTCGCCGGGGCCTTCTTCATTGGCAGCACTGTTGCCCGAGACCGTGTGCTTCTCGTGATCGCGGCAGGGCGCAGGCGAAGCGGGAACCTTCTTTCGCGTTCTCCGTAGGGAGTAGTGCCTTCCCCGCCGCGGGAAAAGCTTGACCGGGAGGTCGGCCCATGCGGAAACTGCGGAACAAGCGGAATATCGGACGGGCCTCTGATGGACCATCCTGTGGTGGACCGGCACTCCGTGCCGGGCTCTTCTTTGATGGGCTTGTCTTCGGGTCGGGCCGAGAGTTCTCTACGCAGTGGAGAGGTGCCCGCATCATCGCGGCGACTGTCTGCCTGACTACTCCAGCCCTCGCCGATGGGGGGGTCGATCCCCTCTCCGGAATCGACTTTGTGCGGATCACGCATCCGGGGAATGCCGCTTGGGCTGGCAACGGCACGCCCAACGACCGCGCGATCGGCCGCGGCGGGGTGAACTACGAGTACTCGATCGGTCGGTTTGAGGTAACGACCAGCGAATGGGTGCAGTTCTTCAACGCGGCGTACGACCGGCCGCAGAGCCAGTCGATCCCGCACCTTGCCGCACCGGATGCATGGGGGGCGGTGAGCACACCACCGAACACGCCGGGCGGGCGTCGGTGGATCGTGCCGGCGGGGAACGAGATGCTGCCGACCGGCAACGTCAGTTGGCGTATGGCGGCGATCTATTGCAACTGGCTCCACAACAACAAGGGCACGGAGCGGCAGGCGTTCCTGAATGGGGCGTACGACGTCGGCACGTTCGGTTACTTCGGCAACATTTTCACGGATCAGGCTGCACACCATCCCGATGCGCGCTACTGGATCCCGACTTGGGATGAGTGGCTCAAGGCCGCGCACTACGACCCGCACCGGAACGGGGAAGGCCAGGGCGGCTGGTGGGTCTACCCCAACAGCGGCGATGCACCGCTCGTTTATGGTCCTCCCGGCGTGCTGGTGAACGGCCTGCCTACTCAGGCCAACGCGGGCTGGTTCCCCTATGACGGTTACGACCCGATGCGAGTGCCGCTCGGCGCGTATGCGAACGAGATGAGTCCGTGGGGTCTGTTTGATGTAGCAGGCGGGACGGCCGAGTGGACGGAGAGCGTATTGCAACTTATCAGCGGGACACGCTTTAGATTCCTAGATGGCAGCGCCTGGGTTGCTGGTCCGCCTGTCCGGGATGCCATCACTGCGTCGTCTGCGGATTTCCCCAGTTTTTCCACATTCGACTATGGGTTTAGAATCGCATCGAGCATTCCAACGCCGGCTTCTGGTGTGCTCTTCCTCATAGCGGGCACGCTCATCGCTCGCAGAACTCGCATGCGCACGTCGTAGTTCCGCCAACCCCTCGGAAAACGCGACTCCAACGAAAA
>JBBRUT010000137.1:0-9695 GCA_038247555.1 Phycisphaerales bacterium
AGGGGGCACACTTCCCCGACTTCAATAGCCACCCGGACCGACAAGCGGTACATGCGCGGCGTGAAGCGGCCGTGGTCGCTGCTTCCACGCCGGGGGGGAACGCCGATCTTCCCCATGTTGCGAGCGGGGGCCGCGAGGGATGGTGATTCGGACCTTCTTCCTCACCCCCCTCCTCCTCCCAACCCCACCTGATCCACCATCGGGGATGGGGGGGGGTGCGATCTTGTGTGTCTCTCTGCGCCGCAGCGACATCCCGGTCCCCGTGGGAGGGATGTATGACCCGGCAGGAGAGGAATAGAAGTTGAAGCGCAGCCGAGAGGGCAGGAGCGAGGCCGAACGAGCCCCCCGTTGCAGCAGACAGGGCGGGGGGCGGGCATGACGCCTCACCGTTGATGCCGTTGTCGCTCGACGCCCGCGCGGTCGGTCAACGGGAGCCGTGGATCGGTCGGCGAGGCCAATCGAATCGAACTTGGGGAACCACCCCCGCGCGGATGACAAGTCAAGTCACACAGGGCGCTAAACGCACCTCGACTTTGCTGCGCACAAGCTCGAACCGTCGGATACGCTTCAGCCAATGGCCGCAGAAACGCCCTACTTCGACTTCACCGCCCGTCTCAAGCTGCTTGTCGGCAAGCACCCGGGTCTTGTCACCATGACACTGAGCAACATCTTCACAATGCGGCTCATTGGGAACAAGACCCACGGAGACTTGGCGGAAATCGCCATCTCCGAGTTCATCAACCAGTACATGTACGACTTCAAGTCCGTGCATGTTGGCAAAGACCTGTACCGGGCCAAGTCGAAGGAAGAGGACATTCAGGTCACGAACGAGATCACGATGGCCTCGTTCCCGATCAGTCTGAAAGCCTACGGAGACGGTCCACTCCAACTGTCCACGGACAAGCACTCCAGGATGTTTCCTCGGCTCCAACGCGAGGGTGACGTCATCGACGAGCCTGCGAAGGTGCGGGCGCTTTTTGATGGCGTTGAGTTCGCCGACTTTGCCAGCATCAACATCCTGCCGCTTGTGTACGACGAGAACAAAAAGAAGTGCAACATCCTCGTATTCGACTACCTCCGTGCCCGAAACGCGGTCACTCGGATCGTGCATGAAGAAGAGGGCAAGGGAAGGGTGCATCCCGTCTACCGTTTCTACGATGGCGCGGGTGAGTATGTGTGCGAGGTGCGGTATGGCGGCGCTTCCGCCAATGCGTTGCAGCGAGGGTTGTGGACGAACACCAAGCGCGGCTTGAAGTACTTCGACAGCGTAACAAACGGGTGGATCACGTACGAGCACAACCTCGTTCTGGTCCAGTTGTTCTCTCACGCTCTCGTCGCGTCAAGCGCAGGCCACCAGGCAGCGCTCGATCGGATCAAGGAAGACCTTCGAGCCCTCAAGCAGCGAGAGGGGCTTCCGCCTTTGTGAGCACTCTCTCCCTGTTCAGCGCGACCGAGGTTGATGCACCTCCTACCGAGGGCGTGAAATACGCTGGCTCGAAGCTCAAGCTCTTGCCGCACATTCTCTCTCTAATTAAGAAAACGGGCGCAAGGACCGTGTTCGATGGGTTTTCCGGCACCACTCGCGTGTCGCAGGCGCTAGCAAAGTCTGGCTACACGGTCATCGCGAACGACATCGCGGCGTGGTCGCAGGTTTTCGGCACATGTTATCTGCTCAACAAACAGGATCGTCGCCATTACCAAAGCCTCATCGATCATCTCAACGGGCTGCCTCCGAAGGATGGATGGTTCACCGAGCACTACGGCGGCGACGTGACGGAAGGCGAGTCTCCTCAAGCGGACGGACTCAAGAAGCCCTGGCAGCGGCACAACACACGAAAGCTCGATGCCGTGCGCGAGGAAATCGACAAGCTTTCCCTTCCTACCGTGGAACGCGCGGTCGCGCTCGCCAGTCTCATGCTGGCGATGGACCGGGTGGATAGCACACTCGGGCATTTCTCCTCATATCTGCGCGAGTGGTCTCCGCGATCATTCGGGACCGCGATGCTCGAAGTGCCTCGGCTCTTTGCAAACGAGCATGAACACCGTGTGCTTCGCGGCGATGCGATTCAAGCTGCAGGCACGAACGTTGATCTTGCCTACTACGACCCGCCGTACGGATCGAACAACGAAAAGATGCCTCCCTCCCGCGTGCGGTACGCAGCCTATTACCATGTGTGGACGACCATCGTGATGAACGACAGGCCGCCGGTTTTTGGCAAGGCCGCAAGGCGGGAGGATGCGTCTGACAAGGTTTCGCCATCGGCATTTGAGGACTTCCGGCGAAACCCTGAAAGCGGTCGGTTCATTGCTGTCGAGTCTATCGAGCGACTCATCCGCGCTACGCACGCACGGTGGGTTATCCTTTCGTACAACTCCGGTGGTCGTGCCACCGCTCGTGAACTTCAGGACGCACTACTTGCGAACGGAAAGATTCAGGAGGTTGTCGAAATCGGCCACAAGCGACATGTCATGGCAGGAATGAAGTGGACCAACGAGTGGATCAAAGAGTGCGAAGCACCGAATCGCGAATTTCTTTTCCTTCTGGAACAGAAGTGACCGCAATTGCGACAGCGCCTCGTTTCCAAACACATCCTTCATTGATCGACTGAACTCGATTGTCGGTCGATCAGTGGGGTTTGTGCATCGGTCGCCGGCAATTGTTCATCGATCATCGCGCTCCGTGCATCGTTCAACACGTGTGGGGGGACGATTGTTTTTGAGTGAAATCGGTCGTGGCGCTCAGGCGAGGCTTTCGCGCTTCGATGCTCCGATCGACAAACTGCCGGGCCCCCCCAGCACGCTATCCGACTTGTTCTCACGGTGAGACAGGGGACGTGTGGGGGCGACGCCCGGTATCCCGCTGCTGCTCCGCGCCTCTGCGCGAGCCACTCTCCGAATCTGCGTTCATCTGCGGCCCCTTCCCCTCTCAATCCGTCCCCATCCGTGTCTCAATCCGTGGCCACTCCCGCCTTTCTTCTTGCCTCTGCATCCTCCGCGCCTCTTGCGGTGAAGCTATTCCTGAGCATCCAAATCCACCACCCGCTCCACCCCATACATCCCCGAGATCGCGTCAAACTCAAACGCCTTCTCGTTCACGCCCTCGTTCTTCGCCCCGCCCAGTGACACGCGGATCGTCGCATCCGTCCCCACCGCATAGATCGACACGCTCTTGGGGATCCACGGCGATCCGCCGCGCGTCGAGCCCGCGGCCACTTCCACCCGCTCATCCCCCTCCATGTGCGCGATCACAATCGGTTTCCCCGCCGCGTCATACAGCTCGACCTTGATCGGCCGGTAGTTTGCCGGGTCAACCCACACGCGCTGCCGTCCGCCACTGGGCATCCCCGTTGTGATCCCCAGCCGCGCACCATCGCTCGACCACTGCGTCGCGCCCCACGCCTGCTCATCCAGCGGCGTCAGACACAGCACGCGGATCAGGCTCAGCGGCGCAAGGCTGATCCCCAGCCGCCGCGCAGCGCGATCGTTGAACGCATCATGTTCACCGGTATACGCCACCGGCTCATCCATCATGTCCAGCCACCAATACCGCTCCGCATCGCTCCCCAGCCAGAACTTCACCTGCCCCAGCTTCCCAAGGCTCAGCGCGAGCCTGTCCGGCCGAACGATCTGAATCGTCCCCTCCGGCTGCTCGATGCGATCTTTCCCATCCTTGTCGACATACCGGAACTGCACGGTCGCCTGCGCGCGAAACCGCGCCAGCGGCGCAACCCGCTGGTTGTACGCCGCGGCGGCCTCCCGATAGCTCGGCGCAGCGTGCCGCTCGATGATGATCGCGCCATCCTGCAGTGCCATATTCTGCCCGCTCGGGCAGCCGCCCAGTACAAGCATCGAAACCCCGAGAATCACTGCCGCGGCCGCGTTTCCAGTCTTCATGTCCCAGCCCCTGTTGTGTTCCCCGGCTTCGCGCTATCCCCCGCGCCCGGCCCCCCCGGCTCGATCAACACCGTCTGCAACTGCTCGACCGCGATCGCAACATCCTCATCACGCATCCCCGGATCGATGACCTCGATCAGCGCGGGCCCCTCCGGCGGCTTGGGCACACCCTTGGGCCGCACCAGCATCGCGCCGCGCGACCCATCGCCCCACGTGCTCTTCTCACACACCAGCATTCGCCGGCGGATCAGAATCAGTGCAAGCACGAAGCGGAACACCTCGCGCCGCCGCACCGCAGATGCCTCTCCGCCCCCCGTTTCACCCGTCTGCTCAAACAAATCGAGAAGCGATCCCTCATCCAGCAGCAGCTTCCGCTTCTCATTTGGATCTGGAACCACGCCGCGCCAAGTCCCGATCAGTTCCAGCGGCGCGGCCGGCCTCGCACCGCCCTCCCACGCCTGCGCGCAGTAATCCAGTCTGCGGAACTCTTCTGTCTGCACATCCTGGCACAGCGCGCCCACAAACGGTTCACCCGTCCGCAGTTCGCGCCCGCTCGCCGCGCACTGCCGAGTGGGTGATCCCAACGAATACGTGTTCGCAAGTCGACTCATGCTCGCAGTGTACTCAGCCGCGGCACGAGACCTCGAAGAACCGTCGGCTTGTCCCGCCCTGACCAATCGCAAAGCGCACGCACTTGGCACACTTGGGGCACCGTCCCATGTACGCGCTGCCGTCGGCGGACTTGTTCGCCCGGACATATTGCCCCGAGCACGTGAAGTGCAGCCCCAGGAACGGACGGGGCTTTCCTCGCTCCGAGGCCCTCACGCCCGCCCCCGCAACCCCGATCTCCACGCGATCCTGCGAATGGCTCATCCCTTCTCAATCGGTCCGTCGTAAACCCCTCCCACAATCCCTCACTGGCAAAGGGGGGGTTTGGCCGATACCCTTCTAGCTTCACGGGATCTCCACAATGGGATCCTGAGACGCCAGGAGATCCCGCAAGTCCATTGACGGCAATGGCTTGCCGCACATAGATGGCCGGAACGCTCGCGATCTTGCCCGATCCACCTCCCCCGCCAACGCCCATTGGGCTCATCGCGGGAGGTGGCCGACTGCCCATTCTCATCGCCGAGGGTCTTCGCTCCATGGGCCACCCGGTCCACGGCCTTGGCCTGGGAAACAACTTCGATTCCGTCCTCCCCTCGCTCTGCACCAGCTTCCGCCGCGTCGGAATGCTCCGCGTCGGCACTTGGGGCCGCCAGCTCCGCCGCTCCGGCGTCCGCCACGCCATCATGGTCGGTCGCGTCGAAAAGAACTTGATGCATGACCCTTGGGGTATCATGCAACTCGTCCCCGACTGGCGCACCGTGGTCGCATGGTACAAGCACCTGCGGCACGACCGCCGGTCCCACAAGGTCCTCGCGGCCATCGCCGATGAACTCGGCCGGAACGGAGTCGCCCTGCTGGACTCAACTGCACCCATCACCGCCTCTCTCGCCGAAGCCGGCGTCATGACGCGCCGCCAGCCCACCGCCGAGCAGCGCGCCGACATCGCCTTCGCCTGGCCCCTGCTCGCTCAGACCCTCCGCCTCGACATCGGCCAGTCGATCGCCGTCCGCGACCGCGATGTCATCGCCGTCGAAGCCGTTGAAGGCACCGACCGCATGATCGAGCGCGTCGGCGGACTCTGCCGCGCCGGCGGCTGGACGCTCTGCAAGGGCGCTCGCGCCGGCCACGACCGCCGCTCCGATGTCCCCACCGTCGGCGTCCGCACCATCGAGAACATGCACCGCTCCGGCGGCCGCTGCCTCGCACTCGCAGCCGGCGATGTCATCATGGTCGACAAGCACGAACTGCTCGACCTCGCCGATCAGCTCGGCGTCGCAGTCATCGGCATCCCCTCCGCCCAGGCGTGACCCCCCCGCCCCCGAACACCCCCGATCCATCCCACACCTTCGCATCCCGCGGCGGGCTCAAGCTGCAGCACGCGCTCACCGCCTTCAGCTTCAACCCCGCAGGGCTCGCGTGCGCTGATCTCGGCGCCAACATCGGCGGCTTCACCGACTGCCTGCTGCAGGCCGGCGCAGCCAGGGTCTTCGCAGTCGATACCGGCTACGGCACGCTCGCCTGGAAGCTCCGCACCGACCCGCGCGTCACCACCCTCGAGCGCAGCAACGCCCTCCACCTCGCCCCGCCCGAACTTGTGGATGTTGTCGTCCTCGATATGGGCTGGACCCCCCAGCGCCTCTGCATCCCCGCCGCGCTGCGCTGGCTCAAGCCCGCGCCGACTTCCCGCATCATCACACTCATCAAGCCCCACTACGAGCAGGCCCCCGCGCCCCACGAATCCCGCGAAACAGTCCTCGATCCCGATCACGCCGCCGAAATCACCGCCCGCGTCCTCGCACACATGCCCGCCCTCGGCGCAGCCGTCCTCAACTCCTGCCCCTCTCCAATCCGCGGCGGCGCATCCCGAGGCTCCAAGCCCGGCAACACCGAGTGGCTCGCGCTGCTCGAACCTATCGCCGCGCATACTTGAACTTCCCCCGCAGCACCCACCCCGCCACCACCAGCGCAAAGAGCCCAAGCACCGGCACCCACCACACCAACCACGCCAGCGGATCTCGCCCAGGGTTCGGCAGCGCATCCACAACTCCGCGCACACCCTCCGCAACGCCATCCCCAACCTTGTACGCAGTGATCACCGCGACCGTCAGCCCTCCTGCCACCGCGGCCTGCTTCCACCGTCTCGACACCCACATCAAAAAATCATCCCCGCCGCGTGCAATCCCATCCAGGAACGCGCTGCGCACCGGCCCCTCGGCTGCATCCATCACCGGCACCATCTGCCGCAGATGCGCCTGTGCTTCCGGCCCGATCCGCTTCCCCCACTTCGCCAGGCTCTCTCCCGCAAACCCGAGCATTCTCGCGCCCGCTTCGGGACCCTGCTCCGCCAGGATCCGCACCCCCTCATCCCCATACTTCGCAAACAGTTGCACCGACGCCTTCCCCCCCTGCTGCACCACCAGCGTCCCGCGCACACCGTTCCCCGCGATCAACCGCGCTCCCTCTCCCGCAAGTTCATCAAGCCCCCGCACCGCCTGCAGCGCCCCCGGCCCGCCGCGCCGCACCATCTGTTCCACCGTCTCCCGCCCCGCAACCTTTGACAACTCCTCCACGGCTTCCCGCGCCGCCGTCCTTCCCCCCAGCCGCGCAACATCATCCGCCTGCGCAGCGCCCTGCTTCAACATCCACTCCACCAGTTCCTCCGCCGCTTCGCGCGCGATCGGCACCACCTGCCCTGAAGCAGCAAGCGGAAACGCCCACAGTGCCGCGACCACTACCAACATCTTCACGTATACACGCATGTGGTTCCTCTGACTCCGCCCTGCTGAAAGCTCCAAATCGCAGATGGCCACATTGCCAAATCAGATACGACTCGTTCGCTTCTGCTCCCCCTCCGCATTTGGCCCTTTGCCATTTGCTCATTTGCCATTGTCCATTCCTTCAACCAGCAACCGGTCCAGCAGCCCCATCCTCTGCCGATCAAGCTCTTCCCCATACGCCCGGAACAGCTCATCCAGCTTTCCCCGCGTCTCCGCATGCATCATGTTCACCGCATCCATCATCCGCGCCTTCGCCTTTGATTCAAAGTACGAATCCGCCGCCAGATACACCAGCGTCCCCGCAACCCCGCCCGCGATCACCCCCGCCACAGTGCCCGCAATCGGCACGCTCGTTCCCGCCGCGCCCCCCGCTGCCGCTCCTCCCACCGCCGCGCCGCCCGCTCCCCCGCCCGCGGCGATCCCGCTCGCAATCGCCGCCGACACCGCGCTCGTCACCACCGCATCCACCACCACGCTCGACACCAATCCCCCGATGCTCCCCGCCGCAAGCTGCTCCGCTTCCTTCGCGCCGATCCCATGCAGCGCACTCACCAGCGCGGCATGATTCGCCCGCGCCCGCACCTCATCCAGCCTCGCCCCATCGACCCGCACTCCAGCCCCTCGCAGCACCGCATACGCCTCATTCCGAAACCGCGCATCCGCTTGATTCTGCAGCGCCTCAAACCGCTGCACCGCCGCGCCCACCGCCGCCTCAAGCTCACTCGGCATCCCCATCCGCCGCTCCAGCGCCTCGGCAACCTTCGACTCCACCCTCCCCCTTCCCCCGGCCGTCCCGCCTTCTGGCCCGCTCCACCAATCCCGAACCTTCAACCAGGTCAGATTGATCGACGTGAAGAACCCCGCCATGTCCTTGACGAACGGCTCAACGTTCGGCATCGCCCGATCCCGAAAATACGTATCCACCGGCGCAATCGCATCCGCCGACAGCTTCGCCCCATCCGGCCGCGCCGCTTGCACCGCCGCCGCCCAGCTCTCCCGAACCTCCGCCAGCGACATCCGCAATCCGCCCCCACCGACCACGCCCGCGCTCACACCCACCGCCGCCTCCGGCGACCGCGACACCCGCCCCGCCACAAACCCGCCCACAAACCCCGCCGCGGCGACAACCGCAAACGCCTGCCGCGCCAGAGGTGCCATTCGCCGTCGCGGCCGTGCAGAGGTCAACTTCATCCTCCCTGTGCTCGCACCGCCTTCGGTGGCCCTGCCTTTGGTGGTTCTATCTTCGGTGGCACCGCTCCCCAGAGCGGTGTTTGTGGTGCCAGAGCACTCCGTGCCGGTTGTCTTGGTGGCCCTGCCGTGATTCCCTGTACTCTCCGGTTCAATCGGTATCGGGCTTGCGAAGCACGACGCTCCATCTGCTGGGAATCCTTCGCGCGCCACCCCTCAGCTTCTCCCCTTCCTACAGAACCCCCGCGGCCCCGCGGCGGGCACTCCGCTGCGAAACGACCCAGCGATCACCCACCCACCCGACGAAGCGACTTTCACGTTCCTTCCCACTTCCCACTTCCTTCCTCCCCGCCCCAAAGGCCGCACGATCGTTGCTACGGGTCAGCACGTCGCCCTCCGGGGGGCGGTGCGGGGGGCGACGAGAAGTGGCGAATGGTCGGGACTTGGCGGGGCAGTGACACCGAACCCACGGAGTTGTTCGTCAACCACCAGGCGGGGCTTGCCCGCCACACCAGCAGCAGTTAAATTGACACCGTGATCCTCCACAACCGGGCCAACCCCAACGGCCGCGCGGCCTCGGTCGAGGGTACCCGCGAGCCGCGGCACGACTACGCACAGAGGGAGGGGGGCTGGCGCGCCGATGTGGCCGCGGTGTTCGATAGCACCGGCGAGATTCAGGAGTGGGACAAGTACCGGGCCTACGGCGTACCGTTCCTGCTCACACCCGGCGACCACAACAAGGACGTCGCGGTTGAGCCTTGCTCACTATGAACACACTTTGCTCATCGCCGATCCGTCTCACCACGACCATCGCCGCCGGGTGACCGTTCCGCGGTGTGCCTTCGTCGACTTGCCCCTCCATCGCACTCAAGCCGCGATGTCAGTCTCGCTTCCCCAGGCACGAATCAGGAGTGTTGCCATGCAGTTCTGGAATGTTGAAGAGATCACCAAACACTCGCACGCCGATCATGAAGCGGGCGAGGAGATCAGCCCGGGTGTTGTCGTTCAAAGACGCACCATCCTGCGTGTGGGCCTCTCAGCCGCCGGATTGGCAGTGCTCGGCGGATTAGGGCTGCCCGGATGCGCATCGTCAAGGAGTAGCTCAACGCGTGAGAACGCACGGGGCATCGCTCCAGAAGGCGCGGCTCGTGCCGCCAGCGCCGATGAGTTCGTCGCCAAGGTCATGCCCCAGGCGCGGTCGCTCATCGCGGCTCATGCGTCTGCTGA
>JBBRUT010000138.1:0-9552 GCA_038247555.1 Phycisphaerales bacterium
AAAAGCAGGGGATCTAGGATTTGAACCTAGACTAAGTGAGTCAGAGTCACTCGTGCTACCGTTACACTAATCCCCTATTTCTACGGTCTTGAGGCCAGCAATCCTACCGGGTGAAGCGGCGGAGGCAACTCCCTCCCGCAGCTCGCGGTTCGGCACCTTTTTCGGCCCTTGCCGCGGCCGAGTTCAGCCCCCGGTCGGCGGTTCTGCCGGGCTGGGGGAAGGGGTGGGCGGGTCGGCCGGGGGGTTGGCCGGATCGGCGGGGGGATCGGCGGGCGGGTTAGATGGGGTGGCGGAAGGGGCGGAGGATGGGGGGGCAGTCTGGGGGTCGGTCGCTTCGGCGTCCGGCGATTCCGCGGCCATTTTGTCCATTGCCCGCAGGGCCGCCTGCTCCTGTGCCTCCCGGTCAAACCGCTGCCGTTCCGCTCGGGCGTTGGCCATGTATCGCGTCGCGAACACGCCCGCGATCACCGCCCACGTCAGCAGAAGGAGAATCCATGCGCGGCGCTTTCGTGCGGGGCTCACCATGGCCACACAATAGCCGAGACCCGCATCGCGGTGGTACGCTGCACCCATGAAGCGATCGCACTCCGTTCTACATCTCCTCTTCGTCGGCCTCATCGCGTCCACGGCGTTTGCCCGCGCGCAGCCTGCTGGTTTGCCTGCCGCGGGCGCTGGGACGCAGGCGGCGAGCCCGGACGGTTGGCGGGTGGGCCGCTCATCGGCGCTCCTCGAACTTCTCGACGAACACGTCGAATGGCTGCTGCGCGAGTCTCCCGAGATGGCCAGCGGCCGCGGCGACAAACGCTACAACGACAAGCTGGCGGATGCCTCTGCCGAGGCCAACGCCCGTCGAACCAAAGATGTCGCCGACCGTCTCGCGCGGTTGCGCAGCATGGAACGTGCAAGCTGGACCGAGGCCGACTTCATCGAAGCGGGTGTGCTGGAGTTTGAACTTGAGTCGGGCGTCCGCTCCGCGGCGTTCCACCCCGAGCAGAAGCCCATCGATGCGCGGAGCGGCCCGCAGGTCTGGCTCCCTCAGCTCGCCGACCGCCTGCCGTTTGCCGAAGCCAGGGATTATGCGGACTTTGCATCGCGTCTAGAAGCGATGCCGGGGCACATTGATGACCACATCGCAAACATGCGGGCGGGGATGGCCGCGGGACGCATGCCGCCGCGGGTCGTGATGGTCGGCACGGTGGAGCAGTGTGCCGGGCTTGCGGAGGGCGCTAAGACGCCGGGCATCAGCCCGTTCTACTCGCCGTTCCGAAAGCTGCCGGAGACGGATGCGGTCGCGCTGAGTGCCCGCAAGGCGATCACCGAGGGCATCGGTCCGGCCTTCGCGCGGCTGGAAGCCTTTCTGCGGGAGGAGTACATCCCCAGGTGCCGCGAGAGTGTGGGCATTTCCGAGAGCACGGACGGCGTCGCGGCCTATGACGCGGCGATCCTCAACCACACCACGCTTCCGCTGACGGCGGATCAGGTCCACGCACTGGGGCTGTCGGAGGTTGCGCGGATCCGCGCGGAGATGATGACGGTGATCGCGCGAACGGACTGGGAGAAGAAGGGGGACTTCAGCGGCGATGACCGGCTCGCCGCATTCCTCGAGTATCTCCGGACCGATCCGCGCTTCTACTACACGGATGCCGAAGAACTGATCCGCGGTTACCGCGACATCAGCAAGCGCATCGACGCGGAACTGCCCCGGCTGTTCAAGAATCTGCCGCGGCTGTCGTATGGTGTACGCGAGATCCCGCTGTTTGCGGCGAAGACTTCGCCCACGGCGTATTACTACAGCGGCTCGCTGGAGGCGGGCATTCCCGCCTGGTTCATGGCCAACACCTATCGCCTGGATCAGCGTCCCAAGTATGAGATGATCGCGCTGACGCTCCATGAGGGTGTGCCGGGGCACCACCTGCAGTCCGCCCTGCACGATGAACTGGAGGGAGTGCATCCGATCCGCACGATGGTCTGGCTGACGGCGTATGGCGAGGGGTGGGCGTTGTACGCCGAGCGGCTCGGGCTGGAAGTCGGCGACGGTGACAACGGCTTTTACACCGATCCCTACGATGACTTTGGGCGCCTGACCTACGAGATGTGGCGTGCCTGCCGCCTCGTCGTCGATACGGGCCTGCACGCCAAGAAGTGGACGCGTCAGCAGGCAATCGACTTCATGCTCAGCAACACCGGGCTCTCGGCATACAACATCGAGCGCGAAGTGGACCGGTACATCGCCTGGCCCGGGCAGGCGACCGCGTACAAGATGGGTGAGCTGAAGATCCGCGAGCTGCGAACGCTCGCAGAGCAGCAGCTGGGTGACCGCTTTGATGTCCGCGAGTTCCACGACGCGATTCTCGGCGCGGGCCCTCTACCTTTGGCCGCGCTGGAAGATCGTGTCCGACGATGGCTCGCCGCCCTCGTTGCCACATCCACCAGCAAATGAAGCGACCCCGCCAGCAAGCGGGGCCGCACAAGGTTTGGAGTCCGAAGGTGGAGGTCGAGGGGGGGATGTGGCGGTTAGCCGACGCGCTCGATCGCATCAACCGCTTCGATCACGGTGCGACGGATCGGGAAGACCAGTTCCAACCGTGTCAGCTTGAACAGAACCTCGACCTGCTGTGTCGCCGCGGCGATAGCGATGCGGCCGTGCCGCTCGCGCACGATGGAGAGCAGATCGACGAAGGCATTCAGCCCGGCGGAGTCGAGATACTCGATGTTTTCAAGATCGAGCACCAAGTTCCGCACGCCCGGGGATTTCTCCATCAGGCCGCGCAGCTCAAGGTTGATCTCGTTTGCCATGAAGGCGTTGAGATCGGGGGGAATGACGGTGATGACCAGCGTCTGCCCGAGTATGGCGTGAGTAACCAGCCCGCTGCTGGATGTCGCAACACCGGCGACAGGTCGGGTCGGTTCGAGCGCACCGACATCGGTATCGCTGGAGTCAACGCCTAAGAGTTTCCGCAGGTTCCGCAACATACTTGGAACACCACGCATCGGGTTGTTCGGGGCAGAAGCCGCGACGTGTCGACGCCGCGGCAGGATCATCATGGACGGGGCTGGGCCGGAGGGAAGTAGCCGCGGTCATCGCCGCGGAGCGGACGGGCGCGGCCATAGCCCGAGCGGCCCGGGTCGTTGGCCGGCAGCGGTGCAGGCTGCACGGGGGCCACGGTTCGCATGGGTGGGGGCACAGCGGTCGACGGGATGAACCCCGCGGGCTGGGCGGCCGACGCCACGGGGATGAGACGCTGCTGGAGCCGACGCTCGCGAGCCGCATCGATATCCCGGTCAAGTTTTCCCAGGATCGATTTGACCTGGTCGAAGGTTCGCTGCGAGGTGCTCATGAACGGGCTCCAGCCAAAGACTCTCACCTGCCTATCGGAGGATTGAGGACCGGACTTGGGAGGGAGTTGGCATCGAATGAAGGGAAACTTACCGGCTGCAAGGTCTGTTGCCGTGGTTATCGACAAGATGCTCCGGCGGCGATGCTGGTGGCGGCGGATCAACTTCGCGCCCGCATGGTCCGATGACCGAGTACTCGGACCTGCCGCTGATCCGAAGGACAATCTCAATACTGGAAGGCCCTGCTGTATGGAATCTCAGCCCGAGCAACTCGTCATTCGGCAGCACGAGCGTCGTGCGTGCAGCTTGCCCGCGACTGTGCGGATCGCGGTGGACAACGCCAGCTCGGTCGAGCTTTCAAGGAGTGTCGGCGATGGCACCGGCACGATCAACGCCACGATTGTCGACGTCAGCAACGGCGGCGCGGGGATCGAGTGCGGCGTGTTCCTGCCACGAGGCACCGCCGTGAACGTGGCGACCAAGCTTGGCGCTAGCACGCAGCTCGTTGAACTCTCGGTGCGCGTGCAACGCGTCATGATGATCAGTCGTGAGCCGCGGTACTACCTGGGCCTTGCCTACATCGGAAGCTCCGGAGAGCGTGCCGCCACGCTGGGAAGACTGCTTGAGCACGTTGAGCCGATGCAGACTGCGCAGGAGCCCCGCTGATGCTCAGCCACGACGACTTCCTGCTGGCCGCGCTTGTCGAGGATGGATCGCTGACGCGCGAACGCGCGGACCAGGCGGTCCGGCATGCGCAAGATCAGGGTCTTCCCATTGCCGATGCCATCGTGGGGCTTGGGCTTCTCTCCTCCAGGCAGATCGCGATAGTTCGGGCCGAGACAGCCGAGTACCCGTTTGTCGATCTCTCCTGGTTTGACATTGACTTCAAGAACACCTCGCTGCTCACGCGCAGCACGGCGGAGTCTCTGCGGGCGTTCCCATTGTTCGTGTGCGAGCGCACAGTGACTGTGGGCATGGAGAACCCGCTTGATCTGCGGGCCGTCGACCAGATGCGGGCGCTGCTCAAAGTCGATGTCGATCCGGTGCTGTGCGAGCCCGATGCACTCCGCGCGCTCATCGACAGGGCATACTCGTTGACCGGCGACGCCGCGGCCGACCGTCTTCGCCTCGCAACCAGCTCCACCGACTCCGCGGACCTCGCGGGCGAGACCGCTGCCGCGCGCGAGCCCATCGTCGCCGCGGTCAACCAGATCATCGCCCAGGGGCTGGACCTGCTGGCATCGGACATCCACATCGGGCCCGATGAGCACGAGCTGCACCTGCGCTACCGAGTCGATGGCACGCTTCGGGCGCACCAGGGGCCGGGCCTTGCCGCCCACAGCGGCCTCATCCAGCGACTCAAGGTGATGGCGCACCTGGACCTCACCCAGACCCGTCGCCCCCAGGATGGCAAGTTCCGCTTCTCCCACGGCGGTCGCAGCGTGGATGTGCGGCTCTCCATAATCCCGACGGTGTGCGGAGAGAATGCGGTTCTGCGTCTGCTTGCGACCGGCGCGAACATCAAGGACTTCCCGACACTGGGCTTTCCTGCCGCGGAGTCTCGCGAGCTTGAGCGCATCATCGAGAATCCGTACGGCATGATCCTCGTGACCGGCCCCACGGGCTCCGGCAAGACCACGACGCTGTACACCGCGCTCAAACGATTGAACTCCCCCGACCGCAACATCATGACCATCGAGGACCCGGTGGAGATCCGGATGCCCCTGATCCGTCAGATCCAGGTCAACCACGAGATCGGCCTGGGCTTTGCCGGGGCGCTTCGTTCGATCCTCCGTCAAGATCCTGATGTTGTGTTTGTCGGCGAGATCCGTGACGACGAGACCGCGCGCATCAGCGTGCAGGCCGCGCTCACCGGGCATCTTGTGCTCTCCAGCCTGCACACCAATGACGCCGCGGGAGCGATTCCGCGTCTGCGTGACCTGGGCTGCCCATCGTTTGCAGTGAATGCCGCGCTGCTTTGTGTGATCGCGCAGCGACTTGTGCGGCGCACCTGCGCCGACTGCGCTCGAGCTGTATCTCCCCGTCCCGACGTCCTCAACTTGTTCAACCTTCAGCCGGGTGAGTCCGGGTTCGTCGCGGGCAGAGGCTGCGGGCGCTGCGGTTCCAGCGGCTATCGCGGGCGCGTCGGCGTCTATGAGATGCTCCGCGCGACCCCGACCGTGCGGCACGCGATCGAAGCTGATGCTTCGGCCGATGAGGTTCGGCAACTCGCCGCCCAGGCGGGGATGCGGCTGATGTGGCAGGACGGGCTTGAGAAGGCCCGGCTCGGGCTCACCACGCTCGATGAGGTCGCCCGGGTCGTGGCCGTGCAAAGCACCGAGGACATGGAAGCCAAAGCGGCGTCCAGCACACCCGAAAGGCTCGCCGCATGACCGCACTCGCCTATGAGTTTCGCGGCGTAGACAAGGCCGGCGACAAGCGCGACGGCATTACCCATGCCGCGTCCAAGGTCGAGGCCTATCGCAAGGTGCAGGCGATGGGTCTGACGCCGCTCATGGTGCGACAGGCAGCCGATGCGGGCAAGTTCAAGTTCGGTCGCCGCGGCCGGATCCGCAACAAGGATCTTGCCCACTTCACATACCAGCTCGGCGTGTTCGTGTCGTCGCAGATCCCGCTGGGGCAGGGACTCCAGACCATCGCTGAGCAGGAGCCGGAGGGCCGCTTCAAGGACATCGTCACCGACATTGCGCGGCGGATCGATTCTGGTGAACAGTTGGCGCAGGCCATGGATGCGCACCGCAATGACCTGGGACTCGTATACATCCAGACCGTCCGCGCCGCCGAACGCACCGGCAGCCTGTCGAAGGTTCTCGATCACCTCTCCGACATGCTCGAACGCGGCCAGGAAACGCTGCAGATGGTCCGCAGCGCACTGATGTACCCGCTGTGCATCGTGGGCGCGCTGGCTCTGGCCCTGCTGTTCCTGATCGGGTTCGTCGTCCCGCGATTCTCCACGATGTTCGCCCAGCGCGGGCTCGATCTGCCGTTCTTCACCCGTGCCCTCATGGCCTTTGGTGGTTCGATCCAGCACTTCTGGTGGGCGTACCTCATCGCAATCGTCGCGGCGATCCTCACGCTCCGACGCACATGGGCAAACCCCAAGGGTCGGCTTGCGATCGATCGCATGCTGCACCGCGTTCCGTATCTCCGCAGCATCCTCATCGGTCTGGCGGTTTCGCGCTTCGCGCGGGTGCTCGGAGTCAGTCTCGCCGCGGGCCTCGGGCTCATCGAGAGCCTCGAACTCGCCGCGGGAGCTTCGGGTCGACCGAGCCTTGCGTCCGACGTCGGCCGGATGGCCGCCCGCATCCGAAATGGCTCACGACTGGGAGATGCGCTGGGCGACTGCGCGTACCTGCCGGGCTTCGCCCGCCGCATGCTTGCTGCCGGTGAAACGTCTGGTCAGATGCCCAAGATGTGCGAGGTGGTCGCGCGTCACTATGACCGCGAGACGACGCATCTCACCAAGAATCTCGGCACGGTCATCGAGCCGGTGCTGATTGTCGGAATCGCCGGCGTGGTGCTGGTGGTTGCCCTGGCCATCTTCCTGCCGATGTGGGACATGGTCAAGCTGGTCGGGTGATCGGACCTTCCGCGTCTTGCATGCAAGCGTTACCGGAAGAGCGCTTAAGTCCTTCCACCCGCATGCCGATGCCACCTAGGTCTCACGATCATTCCATTCGGACAGAGTTGCCGCCGTTCTGGCAGCGATTCCCAGCAACTTCGAGTTTAGGAGCCAAGCATGAGTATTACGAGTCGTCACCCGCTTGTTCGGGCGTTCACGCTTGTTGAGCTGATTGTGGTGATCGTCGTGCTGGCGATCCTTTCCGGCGTCGCGATTCCCAAGTATTTCGACTACGCGGCGAAGGCCAAGGAATCGGCTTGCAAGGGCACACTTGGCGCGGTCCGCTCCGGTGTGGCCAACTTCCACGCCAACTCGATCGTCCAGAACGGCACCGCCATCTACCCGACCCTCACCAACATGCAGACGCTGGGCAGTGTGATGCAGGAGACGCTCCCGCCGAACCCGTACAGCAACTCGAACCTGATCCAGGCGGCGACCTGGGCGGCAACGCCCCCGGTCAGCGGCACCGCGGGTTGGAGCTACGACGCCACGGCTGGCAAGTTCTGGGCAAACAGCACCACCACGGGCATCAATGAGCACCTGTGGTAAGTGGGTGCCGCAAGGACTTATCGCTCGACTGGTGCAGACTGCTTCTCCGGCCTTGGGCTTACCGGTAGACCGATGCACAGTGCAATACGATTCAACCCTGGCCGCGCCCATCCTTCCGGGCGCGGCTTTTCGTTGATCGAGCTGGTCGCAGTGATGACCCTCGCGGCGATCCTTGCCGCGGTCGCGGTCCCCGCCATGACCTCGACGGGATCGATGCGTCGGCAGGCGGGCGCACACCAAGTCGCTCGCGATCTTCGTCTGGCGCGGGAGCTGGGCATCACCACCGGACGCACCGCATGGGTCGGGTTCGATGTTGCCTCGCAGACGTACACACTCCGCATTGAGCCCTTCGGCAATCCCGGTCGGGCGCAGTCGGTTGCCTGGATCGACCCCGCAACCCGGCGTGACTTTGCGCAGGAGTTTGATGTCGGAGAGCGGATCGGGATACGGATCTCCGCCGTCAGCATTGGAGGAGGCGCGTGGGTGGGTTTCGATTCCACGGGCCGCCCGCGATCACACAACGAGTCACTCCTTGCTGCGACTGGCTCCATCACGCTCGATGGATCCGTGGTGATCTCGGTGGAACCCGGAGCCGGATGGATCGAGGTGCAGCCGTGAAAGCGAGCCGCCAGCGCTACGGAGCCGGGTTCTCGTTGATCGACGCGATCATCGCCATCGTGATTCTGTCGGTTGCCATCCCGCCGATGTTCTGGGCCATGCGCGACGCCGCGGAGCGTCGTGTCACGCCCGTGATGCTCACGCGGGCCCGATGGCTTGCCGCCGAGAAGCTCGAGGACATCATGGCGGATCGTTACTGCTCCAGCCGCGGCTATGGCTATCTGTTGACCGCCAACTACCCGAGTGAACCCGCCATCCCCGAGTTCGGAGGCTTCTCGCGCGAAGTGGCAGTGGTCGAGCGCGGGGCGGATCTGCAATCGGCGGGGACTGGTTACAAGATTGCCACCGTTCGCGTGTCCTATCCCGGCGCTCGGGGCGCGATTCAAATCTTCGAGCTTGCGACGGTGCTCACAGATTACTGATGAATCGCTCGACCTTTCCATCCAGTCGCGGATTCACGCTCATTGAGGCGATCGCCACGATGGCAATCCTTGCGGTCGTGTCGCTGTCTGCATCGCGGATCATCTTCGCCGCGGCGGACGCCTATGCGGCAGACGCGACCCGGTCGGAGCTGACGCTTGACCAATCCGCGGCGATGGAGCGCATCACCTCGGAGCTTCGCGGAGTGCCGGCACGCGACACTGCGCCCGGAACTCCGTGGATTGACTCGGTCAGTTCGAGCATGATCAGCTTTGGGGGAGATTCGGAGATGCAGTTGTCGGGCACGACGCTGACGCTGCTCAACGATGGCGGCCCTGCTCGCATCGTGCTGAAGAATGTGACGGCGTTCTCGCTGGCGTGCTTTGACGAAGCCGGTCAGGCGATCACGCTGCCGGTGAGCGGCTCGGGCTGCGATCCCATCCGGCGGATCCAGGTCATGATGACCTGTACGCGCCACGGCGTGACCGAGTCGCTTCGGACTCGGGTGTTTCTCCGCTGTGCGGTTGGGCAGGGTGGGGGTGGCGAATGAGCGATGCACTCGCGATGACGGCCCGCGCGGCGGGAGATCGCCGCGGCGGTATCGCCGTAGCGCTCGTGATGGCGCTGGTGATTCTGCAGTTGATCATCGTCGGAATGGTCGTCGCGGGGTCTCGAGATCAGGCGTTGGGCGTGCATCGGGCCGAGAGTCTGCGGACTTTGTACGCCGCGGAATCCGGTCTAAGCATGTCGATGCGGGAACTGGCGTCGGAATCCGATGAAGATGGCGACGGCACGATCGGGTCGGTGTCCGCGGATGGTGTTGTCGACACGGGTGTGTTGTTGCTTGGCTCCCGAATCAACACCAGCCTCATCCCGGTGGATGAGAACTCGGGCGAGATCATCTCTGAATCACTCGCGAGCCAGGCCTCGCGCCGGATCCGCGCGACGTATCTGAGGCCCAGCTCAAGCAGCAGTGGTGGCGGCGG
>JBBRUT010000139.1:0-9549 GCA_038247555.1 Phycisphaerales bacterium
CCGCGGCCCTGGGCCGGCGACACCCTGACGCAGAGTTGTTCGCCTTCTCCCGGCCCACCGCCGGCGCGAATGAGCCATGATTCACCAGACCGTCACCACGAACTCATACCGGGAACGCACTATCTCTATGACGACCAGCGCAATGCCGGTCTGTCCTGTTGAGGAGCAGGCTCATGGAACGTGTAGAACCATCAGGAAAGGCCGCAGGAAACGCCGAGGCTGATGCAAACCGCATTGAAACTCCTGCCGATCGTGCCCGCATCGATGGGGAAGAGGAGTTGTCGATCCATCGGTGGACGGATGCGGAGCTGAAGCAGCGCGCCAAAGACCTTGGAATCAAAGTGAGCGACACGCTTACTCGGGCAGAACTGATTGAGCGAGTCGAACAGGCGCCGTGAATCGAGATTGATTGAAATGCGTGGCGAGTATCGTAGCGGCCAATAGTTTGTAACCATCTGTTGAAAGGATCTCAGAATGAACGCTCGAACCCTTATCTGTGTGTGCGGCGCGGCCGCGGCCATTATCTCCGCACCAGCGCTTGCGCAGCAGGGGACAACGCCCTCCACGCCTCGCCCGGATTCCACGCGGCAGCCTGCAAGCACAACCCGCAGCGACCAGACCCAGCAGCAGCGCGACGCGATGGGCAAGCCCGGCGCGCAGGACACCGCTCAGGTGCTGTCACGACTTGAAGGTGTCTGGAAAGTTGAAGTCAGCATGAACGAGAGCTGGACCAAAGCTGCGGGCATGCATGGCGACAAGTCGAAGGATGCGATGTCTCGCCCCGATGCGAACCGCGATGCGAACCGCCCCGATGCGAACCGGGACGCTTCCAACCCCGATGCGAACCGTCCCGCCGGCACACAGCCCGGTGATCGGGATCGCGACGGTATGAACCCCACCAACCCCCAGCGCACCGATCGTGACCTTGAATCCGGCCGGCCTGCTGGGCTGAGGAGCACCGACTCCAAGTCGTTCACCGGTTACGCCGAGCGTCGCCTGGTGCTCGGCGAGAACATTCTCCAGGAGTCGATCGTGATCCCCGCGATGGGCTTTGATGGCATGAAGCAGGAGAATCCTGCGAGCCGTCCTCACGACACGATGCACACCGGCGACGATGCGAACGCTTTCCGCGGCATGTCGTTCCTCTCCTTCAATGAGGAGACCGACAACTACCGAATCATCTTCATGGACTCCCAGCACAACGACATCCACGTCGACTCGGGCGAGTTTGACGCCAGCCGCAACTGCATCGTCTTCAACGGCGAGAGCGACAAGAGCTGGAAGTCGGACTCCAGCAGGACGACCGGCACTCCGGGCACCAAGAGCGACCCGGCGGACTTCGGACGCCAGCCCGGCCGCGACAAGGACATGAAGCTTACCGGCAAGAGCGGACACTCCCAGCGTGGGGATGTCCGGGTCGTGCTGGAGATCCTCGGCAACGATCAGCACCAGGTGACGATGTACAAGGTCGGCGCCGATGCGAATCGTCCCGGCGAGCCCCGCACCGGAACGCCGGCTAACACCACCCCCGCTGCTGGCCAGCCCAATGCCAACCGGCCCGACACGATGCGGGATCTCCCGGCCAATGCCGAGTCGATCGTCTACCGCGCCGTCTACACCCGCGCTACCGGCGCCGAGGCGACTCGCTTCCGTCAGCTTATCGACAACGATCGTTCGCTGACTCGCGCCAACACCACTGATCGCTGAGCGATCTGCACTTCGATCCAGTCGGCGGCAACTCCAGCTTCGCCGCCGCGGCATGAACCGCCTTCCTCTCTCGGGCGGTGCCGGATCGATTGAGAACGCCTGCGTTTGAGAACGCCGCGATGCACCTCACAAGGTCGTCGCGGCGTTCTCACTTTTGCATCACACGCGCCTTTGGACCTTCGACCGTGGCACGCGGGCGCGAGTGACCTCGCTGCTATAATATAACCGGGTCTTCACCGGCAGACTGCGCAGGAACACCTACGACGCGGCAGCGCACTGCGCGAGAGTCACCGAAAAACGGTTGGGGGCAGCAGAGAGAGCGGGAAAAGCAAAGCTGACGGATCAGCCTCGCCACTTCTCGAACGCCATTCCGTCAACAAAGCGGATCACGGTTGTCAGAGTGGCTGGCCGCTTCTCCTCATCGCTCTTGCCACCGAAGCTGAGGAAATCGACCATCTTGCCCTCAACCGAGTCGAGGCTGTATGACCAGACCAGCAGCTCTGACCCGTCGGGAAGCTCGGCCTGCCGGTCCGGCTCACCAAGAACGGTGACCGCCCACAGACGCGAGGTCTTCCCCAGCTGCACCTGGTCGTAGAGCTCCGGCGAAACGAAGGTGCCGTCGTATCGAATGGACGGCCCGCTCATCTGCATGATGATGGGCCCTTCAAGCCGCATCGATCCGTCGAGCTTCATCTCCGACCGCAGTTCCAGCGGCCGAGACATGTCGCATCCTGCAAGAAAAATGGTCGGCACCGCCGCGGCAGCTGCGAGGCAGAACGGAGTCTGCCGCCAGCCGCCTGTTCGGCGGCACCGACCGGATGGAGAGAGCGATGTATTTGCCGAGGTCATACTGATGCGATCCTGCAAAGGTAATTGCAAAGGTGTTCAACCCGACAGTGCTTGATCGCATCCCTGTCCTGGATATCTTCGCTCAGCGCATCTGGCATGTGATGAACTCTGCATGAAACTGCTCTTATCTTCGCGAATGAGCGCGGCAGGTCCCCGGGCTGTCGCGAAGAAATGAGCCAGCCTTCACCGGTTGTTCATCGTCTGCCCCTTCTGTGAGAAGTAGAGTGCATAGGTAACAACTGTATCGAGCCATGTGTTTGCAGCAGGAGATCATCCATGAACAGTCAGCACAGCAAATCCGCGTTGGTGTTTGCACTCTTCCTTGCCTCGGCAACTGGCTGCGAGGAGACTGCTCCCACCGATACGACAGCACCGAATCGCGGCCCGGTGCCCGACTCGAACATGACGACTCCGGCAGAGCGGCCGGGATCGATGAACTACCCCGCGCCAAGGCCCGATCCGATGACGCCGCCCGCAGCGAACCCTGCGCCCGCGCCCACAGATCCAGGGCTGGTGCCGCCTGCTCCTGGTGAGCCCCGTCCCACCACGCCGGCGCAGCCGGCGGGCGCGGAGCGGGACCGCGAGATCACGCAGGAGGTCCGCGCGATGATCCGCCACGATAGTGCGATTTCCGCGCTTGCTGAGAGCATTGACATTCAGACCGCCAGCGGCGTCGTCACGCTGCGTGGCCGAGTCGCCTCTCAGGAAGAAAAGGACACCATCGGGGCGCGGGTTCGTCAGGTGCCCGGTGTGCTTTCCATCAACAACGAACTCGAAGTGGATCGCTGAGATCCGCATCGGACCTCTTCAGCATCTGGTTCAGGGCGGGGGGAACAACGTCCACACGGACTCTTCAGGAGACTTATGCATGAATGCTCTCAAACGCGGATTGACGCTGATTTGCTGCGGTGCAGCGCTTGCCCTCGGGACGGGGTGCCAGAATGACGGCTATGCGGGTTCTGATCGCAGCAATGTTCGCTTCAGCGTTGTAGCCAGCAACAGCGACATTGTTGTCGGGGACACCGTGACCTTCACCACACGCAGCGAGAACACACTCGGACGCGATGGGCGTGTGAAGTGGACCTCGACGGGCGGCGATCTCGACACCCAGGAGGGTGGTCGGATTGCACGGGCCACATTCAACGCACCGGGAACGTACACCGTGACCGGCCGCTTGGAGATCGACGGACAGGCCACGCGGACCGATTCCGTTGACGTGCGCGTCAAGGCTGTTCGTTAAAGTCGTTGCGAGAGCGGTCTGCTCCGGGCCGGACTCTGTGAGACCTTGTGTCTCAACGGGTCCGGCCCGACTGATCGCCGTTGTGCAAGTACGCCCGGAGGGATTCGAACCCCCGACTTTCGGTTCCGAAGACCGACGCTCTATCCACTGAGCTACGGGCGCAACAGCTGATTCTAGGCAGATGCGTTGCCTTGTTGTGACTCGCGGGTGGCATGAAGATGCAGCTCAGAGTCGCCGGTGATCAGCCTCGCCCCGCGCGTGAACACGACGTAGGCCCAGGCCCACTGAATGACCACCACGAGCTTGTTTCTGAAGCCGATGAGCTGCATGATGTGCAGCGCTGCCCAGAGCAGCCACGCAAGGATGCCGGTAATCCGAACGCCGAACACCTCACCCACGGCGCGTGCGCGACCGATCGTTGCCATGTCCCCATAGTTCCGGTATGAAAAGGCACCCCGCCGACGCGAGTTCGGCGCAAACACGCCCGTTGCCGATTCTCGCGCGATCACTCGGGCGACGAAGCGTCCCATCTGTATGGCGGGCTGCGCAACCCCTGGCACTTCCTTGCCCGTGGCGGGGTCGACAACCTTGGCAAGGTCCCCAATGACAAACAGCTCGGGATGACCCGTCACCGACAGGTCGGGCTCAACGATGACGCGGCCGGCAAGGTCACGAGCTCCGGGCAACGACTCGGCGAGCGAGGATGCACGCACGCCCGCCGCCCAGAACACGCATCCTGCGTCGATTCGCTCGCTTCCGATGTTCACGCCCTGGGCATCGATGGCGGTGACCCGTGCGCCCAGGCGTACTTCTACGCCCAGGTCTTCCAGGTCCCGCAGCGCACGGGCGGAAAGGGTTTCAGCAAACGACGTCAGTACACGATCCTGTGCCTCGATGAGAACAATCCGCGCGGTCGCGGTGTCGATGGATCGGAAGTCGCGCGGGATTGATCGACGCGCCATCTCCACCATGGCGCCGGCGAGTTCGACGCCGGTGGGCCCTCCACCGACCACGATGAACGTGAGCCGCGCCTTTCGCGATTGGGGGTCGGGCTCGCGCTCGGCCGCCTCGAAGGCGAGCAGGAATCGCCGCCGCATCTCGATCGCATCCTCGACCGACTTGAGACCGGGTGCGTGCTCCGCCCACTCGTCGCGGCCGAAGTAGGAGTGCGTTGCGCCGGTTGCCACGATCAGCACGGCGTACGGAACTTCGCCGTCCTTCAGAATCACGAGGCGACGACTCACGTCGATCCGCTCGGCCTCACCTAGGAGCACCGACACATTTCGCGCCCAGGACAGCACCCTGCGGATCGGGTGGGCAATATCCGCTGGAGAGAGTGAAGCGGTGGCGACCTGATAGAGCAGTGGCTGAAACACATGATGGTTACGCCGATCGATCAGCGTGACCTGCACCGGGGATTGTGCGCGGCGTGAGCCAAGGGTCTTGGCAAGTGTGAGGCCCGCGAACCCTCCGCCGATGATGACCACTCGGACGCCCATGGTGCATGGTAGAGATCCGGCGATGAAAAGCCTGCCTGAGCAACGCCGTTTGAACCAAGCCGGGCTCGCCCCGCGGCGGGATGGTCGTACACTTGTTCCAAGCCATGTTTCGCAGACTGTTCTTTGATGACTTCGAGATCCGCGCCGCGCTTGCGCGTCGGGTGCACTCGCTTTGGCTCACACGGGCTCTCCGCGTTGGGGCAAAGCTGCCGCGGATTCCAACCCGGCTTGTGCGGGAGGGGGGCTTCTCTCCCCTGGTCAGCACGCCCGAGGGGCGAGAGTGGGCGGATTTATGGTGGGAAGAGGCGCTGCAAACGCAGGATCCGCCCTGAAACAGGGTGATCCGTTCCGAGCTTGTTTGCGAGTCGCCGTAGCTGCGTCTCGGTCTTGCCGATCAACCGGGTAAAGTTTGCAATCGCCAAACAGCGACCGATCGGTCCAGTGCGGCCTTCGCCGGGAGTCAGTGCCATGTCCGAGTCCGCCGCGCCGCACGTTCGAACGACCACCAGCCTGAGTGGCAACTGGCTCATGAAGCAGGGGCTCTTCCTGCTCGTGCTTCTGGTGTTTGGGTTCTGGGGCCTGGCGGATGCCCTGTACTTCTATCCGCGGCGTGGCCTTGAAGACGCTTCCTACAAGCTGCGCAACTACCTGACAGCCGCTTCGGAAGCGGGCAAGCTCATTCCCTCGGAGGTCGGACTCCCTGATCCGCAGCGCACATACGAGGAGCTTGACCCGCGGATGGAGCAACTTGCCAAGGCCGCGGTAGGGCCGGGCAACGACGCCAAGAACGCGAAGTTGGAGTTCGAGCGGGCACGATGGCTGGAGGCGCTCTCCCGGACATGGAAGCTCACAACCGAGCCACAGGTCGTCGTTTCGCCGGGCCAACTGCCCAAAGACTTCGTCGATGCGGCGACACGCACCGTGCGATACGACCCCGTTCGCGGCGTTGGTCTGGTTGTATCGCAGCCCGGCTCAGCGCCGGTAGAGATTCCCCCACAGCGCGTGCTCGGAGAGCTGGTTCAGAAATGGAACGTGCGGGACCAGGTGAAGCCGCTCTCGGGCTACGACATGCCGCTGCAATGGGTCTTTGTCACCGTCGGGTTCGTGGGCGGAGCGGGAATGCTGTTCACCGTGCTCCGCGCCAGCGCCAAAAAGTACCGGTGGGATCCGGCGACGCAAACGCTCACGCTTCCCGGCGGTAAAAGTTTCACGCCGGCGGACGTCAAAGAGTTCGACAAGCGCCGCTGGCACAAGTTCTTCGTCACTATCCACCTCAAGGACGGAACCTCCCACACGCTCGATCTGCTCCGCTACGTTCCGCTGGAGGAGTGGGTGCTGACCATGGAGCGGACCGCGTTCCCCGAATCCGCCGTCGCGGCTGTTCCGGCGGGCGAGCCCGAGGCGGTCGCGGCGGGAAACAGCGAAGCTTCCCCTCCCAATAACGGGTGACGCCCTCGGTGGGGACGATTGTGAGAAGACCCGGAGTACGCGTGTGGAGTATGTCGCCGCAAGCATCGTGACACTGTTCGCGGTGCTGGGCGTCGCGCTCACCGCGGCAACGCTGCCGGGGATCTGGATCATGATCCTGGCCGCGGCGGGGTGCCAGGCTTGGCTGATGCTGCGCGAGCCGCCGATGGCGATGTTCGATTGGTGGACACTTGGGGCCTGCGTTCTGATCGGGCTGCTGGCCGAAGTAGTCGAGATCTTTGCTTCGGCTGTCGGCGCCAAGAAGGCGGGGGGAACCCGCCGCGGTGCGATCGGCTCGGTCATCGGCGCCCTTGCGGGTGCGATGATCGGAACGGTGTTCATCCCGATCCCCATTCTGGGCACGATTGCGGGTGCCGCCCTGGGGGCCGGTGCCGGGGCGATCCTCGCCGAGCGGCACAATGGCCGGAAAACCTGGCGCGAAGCCTCCACAATCGGAGCGGGCGCGGCGGCTGGTCGGCTGGTTGCGACCGTCCTGAAGGTGGGGTTTGCACTGGTCGTTGCGACGATCCTTTGCGTCGCGGCGTTCGTATGAGATTCGGATTGCGTGAAGGCGACGCATCTGGCCTGGCGAGCCCGGCGATGTGTACTTGTGTTCAACTTTCAGCCACCCTTGGCCGATCCGTCCTGTAACATGGACGCCTGCCAGGGAGGGCGTGGGGAAGCAGTGGGGCGGGGGGAGGAGTTCCCAGACAACGATGTCCACAGTGGCACGACACGAATCGGCGGCCGGACGCAGCGACAAGCGTTCCGGTGTCAGGCACGCGCGAGACACGCAGGGACAGCCTGCGGCAGACAGCGAAGCGGGAATCAAGCACTTTGTGCTGGATACCAACGTGCTGCTGCACAATCCCAACGCGCTCTTCGTCTTCAAAGAGAATCACGTGGTGATTCCCTTCGCCGTGATCGAAGAGCTCGACAAGCTCAAACGGCAGAACGACGACATCGGGCGGAACGCCCGCGAGTGCATCCGGCACCTGGATCGCCTCCGCTCCCGCGGAACGCTGATCGACGGTGTGCGCTGGCCCGCGGCCAGCCCGACGGTCGGTCAGGCGTCATCCGCCGGTGAAGATGTGGCCACCCCCGGCGCCCCGCTGAGCGAGGGCTGGGATGTCCGCATCGATGTTGCCGAGCACACACGACCGAATGTGCTGCGGGAGGACTCGCCGGATAACCGCATCATCGCGGTGGCGTGGAGCCTGCACGCAGAGGGCAAGCGGGCGGTCTTCGTTTCCAAGGACCTCAACGCGCGGATCAAGTCCGATGCGCTGGGGATCCGGACTGAGGACTTCGAGAATCAGAAGGTCGACGCTGACCGCCTGTACCGCGGTTTCTATGAAGTGCCTGCGCCCGGCGAGCTCATCGATGAGCTGTATGCCGAGCGCATGCTCGCGATGGACCGGCTGGCCGAGGCTCTGCACGACACCGATGAGGAAGGCCAGGTCTACAAGCGAGAGCTGTTCGCGAATCAGTTCGTGATTCTCAAGGACGCCAAGGACGACAGCCACACCGGCTTGGCGCGGCGGCTGGCCGATACAGATCACCTGATCCCCGTCAGCAATCCGCGCAAGCCCACGTTCGGCATCATCTCGCGCAACGTGCAGCAGACGATGGCGATGGACCTTCTGCTCGATGATGAGGTACGACTGGTCACGCTGCTGGGCTCGGCCGGCACGGGCAAGACGCTGCTCGCAGTGGCCGCGGGCATGGCCAAGGTCTTCAACGAGGAGCGGTACGAGAAGCTGCTGGTGGCGAGGCCGATCATGCCGATGGGCCGCGACATTGGCTATCTCCCGGGTGACAAGGACGAGAAGCTCACCGCGTGGATGCAGCCGATCTTCGACAACCTGACGTACCTGCTCTCCACACGTGGCAACCCGATGCACCAGTCGGCCGAGAGCCACACGACCGAGCAGCGCATCCGCAAGCTGATGGCCGACGGCAAGCTCGTGCTCGAACCGCTGACGTACATCCGCGGCCGCAGCATCCCGCACCAGTTCATGATCGTCGATGAGGCGCAGAATCTCACGCCCCACGAGATCAAGACAATCGTCTCGCGCGTCGGCGAAGGGACAAAGGTCGTGCTGACGGGTGACATCCAGCAGATCGACAACCCCTACCTCGATCAGTCGTCGAACGGCTTGTCCTACATCGTTGAGAAGATGAAGGGCATCCCGATCGTCGGACATGTGATGCTCACCAAGAGCGAGCGCAGCGAGCTGGCGAGCCTGGCGGCAAGCCTGCTCTGACCTGCACGACAGGGCGAGCGGTCACGGCGAACGATTTGGCCGCGGCGACATCGTGCGCGTTCTTGGCGCATTCAAAAACCGGGATTCCCGCGGCATCGGAATGCACCCTGACCCCCACGTCTTTCGGGGTCGGCGTGTCGTCTTTGCCGCCGGAGGCGGCGACCGTCCCAACCGTGTACGGCGGCTCTCAGATTCTGGAGGACTTCCGATGTTGACGATCGGCCAATCTCGTTGTGCACTTGTTGCGGGCATTGCTGCATGTGCGTGTGTGACCGCCGCGGCCCGAACGGTGCGAACACGGGGTTGGTCACGGCGGATGGAACACTGATGTTCGCCGGCGGCACGCCGAACCCCAATCTTGTGGCCGCGGCGTACACCAACAACTTCGACGGCACCGCGGCGACAACGCTGTACAGCATCGATTCGGATCTGAACGCGCTGATCATCCACAGCGGTGCACCGCAGTTCTCGATGCTGGCGCAGGTCGGCGCCCTTGGGGTGGATGTGGGTGATGACGTCG
>JBBRUT010000140.1:0-9269 GCA_038247555.1 Phycisphaerales bacterium
GCCTGTTGTACCGATGGTGATCGGTCCGGGACGCGGGGGCGAGTGAAGGGTATCGGGAGGAGGGGTGAGGGGGGGAGTGCCGAGTGCCGAGGCGGAAGGACTGAGGACTGGTGGGAAGTGCGGAATGCGGAATGCGGAATGGGGGAGGAAGAGGGACGGGGGCATGGGGGTGCGGAGCGGTGGTGCGCAGGCTGAAGAGACAGAACATATTGACTTGCAAGGGTTTGTGAATGTGCGCAAAAAAGAAGCTGCGCGCGAGACTGCCTTGAAACGGGGGGTTGAATTGCGAGTTTGGGCGGGTATGGAGCGCGCGGGAATGGCCGCGGAAATGGGCTCGTGTTGGACATGTGGTTCCCCCTGCAAGACCTTCGCTCTGCCGCGGAGACGCGGCGGCGGCAAAGGGAGTTTACGTCATGGGGAAGGGATTACAAGGAGTTTGTTTGGGTGCCGATTTGGAAGCCGAAGAGCGGGCGGGCGGCGGGGCGTGGGGGAGACCGGGCTGGGAAGAGGAGCCGCAGATCAACGCAGATGAACGCAGATCAGAAGAAGAGATGAACGGGTGAAGAGGCAAAGACAGGGAACCGGGCGGCTGGGATGAAGTTGGACCGCAGATCAACGCAGATGAACGCAGATCAGGAAAAGAGATGAACGGATGAAGAGGGAAAGGCAGGGAAGCGGGCGGCGGGGACCGTTGGGGGAAACGGGACGTGGGAGTCGGGAGCGGATGGGGAGGTTCGTAAATTTGGGAGCGCGGGGACGTTGCATGCAAGTCGCCGGTCGCGGCCGGAAAGTGGCTCTCGGGCGTTGGCGGTCGGGCAGGCGGGAGGTATATTGAGGCTCTGTCCTCTCTCACCTCTCTCGCGAAGGCCAACTCATGTTTCCAACATCGCAGCGATGCCTGCTCGCGGCGTCATTGATTGCGGCCGCGGCGACTCCGGTCTTTGCCGGCGAACTGGTTTTCAACGGAGGCTTCGAGACAGGGAACTTCTCCGGTTGGTCAGTACCGCCGAACATTCCCAATGTGTCTCATTTCAGAGTCTCAAGTTCAGGGAACGCTCACGGTGGCGAATACTGGGCCGGCCTAGCCTCAACGAACCTGCAGTTCATCTCACAAGTCCTTCCCACTCAGGCTGGACAGGATTATGAGTTGAGCTTCTGGGTCCGCACCCCCGGCCCGCTTCCCAACAGCCCATTGACCGTCCGGTGGGAGGGCCAGTTTGCCTTGAGCGTGCCTGGCCCTTTTCAGACCCTCCCTTGGACTCAGTACACAATCCCCATTCACGCCAACATTGGTGACTCTTTCCTTGAGTTCGGGCAAGCGGTGTTTCCAGGTGAGTGGAACATCGACGACATCTCCGTCGTCCCGGTGCCCGCACCTGGAGCCGCGGCGGTGCTGGTGATGGGCGGGGCGATGGCAGCGATGCGGAGAAGGCGGCGGTAAGTGATGGTCTCAGAAGTGAGGGCATGAAACTCGCTCTCGGACATCGGTGAAAGGCCGGGTCTGTGGTAGATTGAACCGCTCTCACTCAGTATTTTGAAAGGTCCGAGCATGCACCGAACATCGAAAGCCAGCGCCGTGGCGGTTGCGCTGTTGGGAGCCGTTTCCTCGGCCTTCGCGAGTGAACTGGTTTTCAATGGTGGCTTCGAGACCGGAAGCTTCTCCGGTTGGTCCGTGCCGCCGAATGTCGGGTTCCCAAACCCGAACCCGCAGTACTTCGAAGTTGTGCCATTTGGCGGGGCGCATTCGGGCACGTTCTACGCGGTAATGGCTTCCACCCAGCTTCGGTTCATCTCCCAGGTTCTCCCTACCCAGGCCGGGTAAAATTACGAGCTGAGCTTCTGGCTGAGATGGCATACCGGCCTCCTGAGCGAGCAAGTGACGGTGCGGTGGGAAGGACAGCCGGTGCTCATCGTGCCGGGCACGCTCCAAGAGATGCCGTGGAGTCGGTTCTCGGTGCCCTTGCACGCCAACATCACCGGTTCGTTCCTCGAATTCGGGCAGGCCGTCTTTCCCGGGGAGTTCCAGATCGACGACATTTCGGTCGTGCCGGTGCCCGCGCCCTCCGCCGCGGCGGTGATGGTGATTGCGGGCGCGATGGCAGCGATGCGGAGGAGGAGGCGGTGAGTCGCGGGGGAGGTTTGCCAACGAGCAGCCTTACAGGCTGCGGAAGTTGAAGGGCACGGGTCCGGGGGTGTCGCTCGAAGACTCGCTCGACCCCCGGCTACTTACGTGCAGGCCTTCGGCCTGAGAGACGAAGCAACGGCACGAGTTCACACCCCGAGTAGCTTCGCCCGTGGTGCGTCAAGGGAAAGAAGTTGCGGCGAAACCCGCCAGGCCTCGATGCTACGGTTCCCTAGATCAGCCCGAACTTCCTCGCAACAACAGCGCAGATCATCATCGCAATGACGAATGCCACGATACCGACAAGCCACTGGTAGCCGACCGTGTAGAGGAATGGCGGCTTGGGGTTTCCAACCGAGAGCTTCTCAAGAGCCCGTTTCAGTTCATGGAAGTTCGTTGCAGTTTCGTTCAACGAAACTCGACCCGCTGGCGTGATGATGTACAGGATGTCCATGGCTCTGGGGTTTCGAAAAAACTGCACGCCGAGGATTTCATCGAAGCCGAAGACTGCGCGAGGCGTTCTGACAAGTCCCGATGTGAACACCCGCGCGATCCGGAAGTTCTCGAAGGTCACCGTCCGCCGCGCAAAGTCCACTTGGATCCGGCGGTCCCGTCCCTTGAGGATGTGCCGTGCAATTAAAGCCGATGCGGTCAACGGCACCACGCCGATGCAGACGAAGACCCAGTCCGTCGTTGCCACAGGACAACGCACCCAAGTCGGTGCAGTCACCATGATTACGCCCATCGCTGCAAAGATCGCCAACGGCCACCATCGAATCAGAGCATCGATTTTGGTGCCCGGCTGATCAACGCATACCAAGACCTCTTGGACTGCTCCGCATTCCGGATCATCTGCGTCGTGTTCACTCATGCCGCCCGCTTGCCCTTCTTCCCCTTTTTCACCGCGCCACGCGAACCGCCCAGTGCCGCGGCGATTTTCCTCAGCATCCCGAGCGTTGCGTTCTCCGGGTCGCTCTCCAGCCGCGAGATCTGAGACTGCGACAGCCCGACACGCTCCCCAAGCTCGGTCTGGTTCAGCCCGCTGCGCTGCCGCGGCCTCCGCCTCTTCGCCCCGGCCGGGGCCAAGAGGCGACATCATCCGCCGCACTGCAAACCGCGCGCCGACGCCCGTCGCGGCCGCGCGGAACCACGTTTTTGCCGATATCCCTCGAACCGCCCCTACCTCCATCGCCTATTGTCCCACTCACCCGGCTTTGGCCACAAGCCTTCGCCGGGTTATTAGTCGAGATATGTCCCTAGTAAACCCCAGACAAAGAGGGAGCGGTCCTCATGTCCTATGAAGCAGCAGTCCACGCTCAGGCGATCGAACTCGACCGGATGGCACTTGAGATGACGGCCGCGGCCGGCTCGGGGCACCCGAGCACCGCGTTCTCCCTTGGTCACATCATCACGGTCCTGATGTTCTCGTCGATGCGCTACTCGCCCGACTACCCGGACTACCCGACCTCCGACCGGCTCGTGCTGTCGGAAGGCCACGCGGTTCCGATCGTGTACGCCGCGGCGTGCAAGCTGGGGATCATGGTCGGCAAGGACCCCGAGAACCGCCGCCGCCTCCGCCCGGAGGATGCCGCCGGCCTCCGCGACTGGAAGTCGGAGCTCGATGGCCACCCCAACCCCATGGAGGGGTTCCCGTTCTTCGATGCGGCCACCGGCTCCCTGGGCCAGGGCCTCTCCGTCGCGGCCGGCCTCGCCGAGGCCGCGCGGCTCGATGGAATCGACAAGCGGATCTACTGCATCATCGGCGACGGCGAGACCCGCGAGGGACAGATCGCCGAGGCGCTCGACTTCATCGTCGACCGCAAGCTCAACAGCGTGCTGCCGATCTTCAACTGTAATGAGTACGGCCAGACCGACCGCGTCAGCGCACAGCAGAGCCCCGAGCGTATCAAGGCCAAGCTCGAGGCCTACGGCTACGACGTGAAGATGATCGACGGCCACAACCCCGCACAGATCCGCGCGGCCTTCGACGAGTTTGCCAAGCGCGCGACCTCCGATGACGGCAAGCCGATGGCGGTCGTCGCCAAGACCGTCAAGGGTTGGGGCGCACCGTCCATGGTCGGCTCCGGCTGGCACGGCAAGCCCGCCGAGGGCGAGCAGCTCAAGCGCGCACTGGCCGAGCTCGATGAGCGCCGGGTGGAGCTGACCACCGCCCTGGCAAGCTCCGACGCCTTCACCATCCAGCCCCCGGCCGAAGCGGAAGACCGCACGCCCAAGGCTGCCGAGCTCCCCCCCTTCTCCCAGATCATGAAGAAGTACGACATGGAGAGCGTGCTCCACGCGGGCAAGATGGCCCCGCGCAAGGCCTACGGCATCGCCCTCCGCGCCCTCGGCCACGCCAACGACAGCGTCGTCGTCCTCGATGCCGATGTCTCCAACTCGACCTTCGCCGAGACCTTCCGCAAGGACCCCGCGCTCGCCTCCCGTTTCATCGAGTGCAAGATCGCCGAGCAGAACATGTTCTCCGTCGCGGCCGGGCTCTCCGCCGGCGGCAAGATCCCCTTCTGCTCGACCTTCGCCAAGTTCGTGACCCGCGGCTATGACCAGATCGAAATGGCCATCAACTCGGGCGCGAACATCAAGGTGATCGGCTCGCACGCGGGCATCAGCCTCGCATCCGATGGCCCCAGCCAGATGTCTCTGCCCGATGTCGCCTGGTTCCGCTCGTGGACAACCATGCGCGACCACCGTGGCAACCCCGGCTGCTACATCCTCCAGCCCGCCGACGCCTTCGCCGCCTACGCCCTCACCGGCGTGATGGCCGAGTACGAAGGCGCGTGCTATATGCGGACAATCCGCCCAGAAACCGAGTTCCTCTACAACGACGACGTGGTGTTCAACCTCGGCGGATTCGAGGTCCTCAACGAGGGCCGCGATGTCCTCCTCGTCGCCTGCGGCTACATGGTCCACGAGGCCAACAAGGCGCTCAACGAGCTCGACAAGGCCGGCATCTCCGCCACGCTGGTCGATGCCTACTCGATCCCCTTCGACACCGAGAAGCTGCTCGACCTGGCGAACGCCAACGGCGGCTACGTCATCACGATCGAGGACAACTACGGCGGCGGGCTGGGCTCCGCAGTCGCCGATGCCCTCACCGAGAGCGGCGACGCCTTCACGCTCCAGCAGATGTTCGTCCGCCGCATCCCCAAGAGCGCACGCACACCCGCCGAGCTCCTCAAGATGTGCGGCCTGACCTCCAAGGACATCGTCGAGACGGCGATGAAGCTGCTTCAGGTCGCGTAAACACGGTGATCGCATGTCCGGCACGGCCCCGCCCTGGACGCTGGCCTTTGAGCTGAGCAACCCCACCTCGGGCGCTGCCGATGCGTCGTCCCTCGCGCTCGGCCGCGGCGGAGCACTTGTCGCTTCCGAGCACGTCGCCCCCGCGATGCCGCGAAGAGAAGAAGATGATCTCTTCCCCGCCATTCAGCGGCTGCTCGCCCGCGCAAGCCTGAAGCCCATGGGCCTTCGCGGCGGGCGAATCGCTGTCAGCGTGGGGCCGGGTGGCTACACCGGCCTCCGCGTGGCGTGTGCCGCGGCCAAAGTGCTCGCCGAAGCCGTTGGCGCTCGATGTGTCGCCGTGCCCACCGCGCTCGTCGCTCTGCGTGCTTTCCGGCAGGGCGTCGCCCCCGGTGAGCCGTCCCCCTCTTCCCCAAAGGCCGCCGTCGCGCTTGCGAGCAAGACGGATTCCGCCTGGGTCTATGTGGAAGGCCAAGCCGACGCCACCGCCGCACGCTTTGTGTCGGCAGCGAACCTCGCCGGGCTGGTCGCTGAGCATGGGGTAGCGGTGTTGATCGCCGATTCGCACCTGCCCAAGGCGATCCGGGAGGCTTGCGCGGGGTGCGGGGTGGCGGTGGTTCCGCCGGTGCTTTCGGCCGCGGCGTGTTTGGCTGTCGCAGTGAACCTGCCCGACATCGAGCCAGAGCTGCTGCTCCCCGTCTACGCGCGGGAGCCCGATGCCGTCACCCTGTGGCGGCTGCGGAAGTGACGGCCTCCCGATGCGGGCGGAAGGCGTTACTCTTAGCGCATGACGCAGAACCCGTACGCACAGTTTGGAAGCCCCTCCTACCCCGGCGGGAGCGCGCCCGGAGGGGGTATGGGGGATGGCGGCGGCATGGATCGCTATCCCGTCCCGCATCGCACCAGCGTGCTGGCCATCATGGCACTGGTCTTCTCGCTGCTGTGCTTCATTCCTGGTGCTGGCGCGCTGGCGATTATCTTCGGCGGCGCGGCGATCATGTTCATCTCCGGCTCGCGCGGGCGGCTCGGGGGCCTGGGGATGGCCATCTCCGGCGTATTGCTGGGGCTGGTGTCAACGGTTTTCTGGCTGTTCGCGATCATCGCCGCGGCGTCATTCACCAGCGGGTTCAAGACAGGTTTCGTCGCTCCGACAAGCAACATGATGGCCGCGCTCGACAAGGGGGATTACGCAGCGGCGCGCCAGAACTTCGACACAACCCTCGATGCAGCCGTGACGGACAAGCAGCTCGGGGAGTTTGTCGCCGCGTACAAGGCCGAAGTCGGATCCTTCCAGAGCATGCCCGGAACGATCTCGGAGTTTGTGGGCGCATTCTTCGGGGATGTGGGTCCGCTTATGCAGAACTACCGCGGGCAAAACGAGATGCCGATGCCGGCGACGTTTGACTCCCGCATGGCGGTGATCCTCGCGGGAGTTCCGCAGGGCCAGGCGCAGATTCAGACGGGCGGCATGTTGCCGCGGCTCAGCAACCTCGGCGTGCTGGTCGCACCAGGTAAGGAAGTCTGGCTGCTTGATCCCCGAACCCTCGTCCCGATCGACAACTCCGCGGCGGGCAGCGGGCCAGCACCACTCGGCCAGGGCGATGCGGCCCCGCCCGAGCAGGATGCCCCGACGCCTGAACCGGAAACAGCCGATGAGCCGAAGCCCGAAGGTGAGCCCGTGGGGGCCGGAGGATCGGGGGGGTCGGGCGGCGAGTGAATCGCCGTAGCGGTGAGTGCAGTGAAGACCGGGCAAAGGCCCCTGGTGAGAGCACATGAGCAACGCGAACCCCCAGCCTCTGATTTCGTGCCGCGATATCGTGAAGCGGTTCGACGGCCGCACCGTGCTCGACGGGATCAACCTCGATGTCTATCCCGGCGAGACCATGGTGATCATGGGGGGCTCGGGCTGCGGCAAGAGCACGCTGCTGCGGCTCATGATCGGCTCGCTCCGCCCGGAAGAGGGACAGGTGTTCCTGTTCGGCAAGCCGATCAACGCGCTGACCGACAGCCAGCTTGACGATGTGCGCAAGAAGTTTGGGATCCTGTTCCAGTCTGGCGCGCTCTTCAACTCGATGACCGTCGCGGAGAACGTGGCCCTGCCGCTGGAGGAGCACACCGACCTCGGCCACGAGATCATCGACATCCAGGTGAAGATCAAGCTCGAGCTGGTCGGCCTGCGCGAGCACGCGTCGAAGTACCCGGCGCAGATCTCCGGCGGGATGAAAAAACGCGCCGGCCTGGCGCGGGCGCTCGCGCTCGATCCCAAGATCCTGTTTTATGATGAGCCCAGCGCGGGCCTCGACCCGGTGACCAGCGCCGAGATCGACCGGCTCATCGTGAGCCTCACGCGGAAGCTCGGAGTCACCAGCGTGGTGGTCACTCACGAGATGGACTCGGCGTTCACCATCGCCGACCGCATGGCGATGCTCGACAAGGGCCGGGTCCTAGCCATCGAGGAACGGTCGTGGTTTGACCAGCTTCGGCAGTTGCCCGGCGAGAAGTGCAGCGCACTCTCAGAAGATCATCAGCTCATCCGGCAGTTCCTCCGGGGCGATGCGGATGGCCCCATTACCGAGCGTCGCGCCGCCACAAACTATGCGGAAGACCTCCTGGGCGGCCGTCTTACGGGGTATGTCCCCAGCGTCGAGGCAACTCGATCCAGGGGATAATGGAGGGTTGGTGCAAACGGCTTGTTGCGGGGGGCAATGTGGCGGGGCAGGGGCGATAACCAGCGCGCGGGCGCGAGGTGTATCACATGCCGCGCTTCAGCGTGCGGCACGCGGCGTCGATAGTCCATGTTTACGGACCGACGGCCTATGGCTGACCGCGCGGAAGACATCAACGAAATGGAAGCCCTCGACCTTCGCGTCGATGAGCTGCTAGCAGATGTCGAAGAGACCGCCGGACGGCTGGATGCCGCCATCCCCTCACCCCCGGGCGAAGATGCAGCGTTTGAGTTTGAAAGCGCGGATGATGTTCTCGGCGCTGTGAGCCGGGAACTCGCCGTTGCCCAGGCTGCGCCGTCGAGCGAGATGAGCGCGGATGAAGTGCTCGCCGCGGTGGCCGCCGAACTTGCCGAGCATGACCAGCAGGATGCCGAACCCCCCGGCGAGGCGCTCGCTGAACAACCCCCAGAACAAGCCCACGAACAACCCGCAGAACAGCCCGCCGCCGCGAAGGCAGATGCGGGATGGTCCGCGACAAGCCTTTCCGCGCCGAGCGCTGGCAGCACTCATGATTTTGTCGGGGGGAGATCGAAACGCGTGCCCGCTGCCGCCGCGCCGGCCGTGCCCAGCGCGCCCGCTGTCTCTGTGCCCGCGCCGGCCGAAGAGTCCGCCCCGGCCGAGGAACTCGCGGACTTGTCCGCCGCGGAGTTCTCAAGCCCGGAGGCGATCACGCGGCTGGATGAAAAGCTCGCCGCGACCGCTGCCGAGCTCAGCTCGCACAGCGGTGATGTTGTGGATGACCAGCAAACCGAAGCCGCGATGAAGGCCGAGGAGGCCGCCGTACCCGCGACGCCCGAGCCTTCCCACGCGCCTGGTGCGCCGGTCGCCGTTGCCGCCGCGCCCGTGCCGGTGCCGGTTGCTGTCGCGGCAGTCGCCGCCCCGGCGCCCACCCCCACTCCCACACCTGCACCGGCCCGTGCAGCAATCGTTGAAGACAAGCCCCGCTCGCCACGAGTCGGCCTCGGCGGCGCGGCCGCGGCGGCCATCCGTCCTCTGGCAAACTTCACGATGAACCTGCAGCCCGGTACCCGCCAAACGATCGCCTACGCCGCGGTGGTCACGATCTTTCAGGCCGCGTGCCTGTGGGGCTTCCTGGCATTCAAGGGACCCTCCGTCGACATCGCGCCCACCAGCGAGCCGGTGATCCTCCTCCAGCCGGGCGA
>JBBRUT010000141.1:0-9126 GCA_038247555.1 Phycisphaerales bacterium
CGGCGCAACTAGCGCTTACCAGATCGGTGCACCTACCATCAGCTGTGCTTCGCTATCGAGAACGAACACACAATGTGAGGCTTGTTGCCAATTGAGTAACGGAGGGATCGCCTGCTTCCGCGAGTGCGATAACAAATTTTTATGTGCCAACACTTCGCGCAACCGTGGAGAGTGCATCGCATGTTGCAATGCGCTTGAGAATCCGATGCGGCAGTTCTGCAAAGTGACGTGCTGGGACCAATGGAAGCCGAAAAGGAACTGTTGGAAGTGGTGTAACGCACAGAATGATCGCGAGAAAACTCGGTGTGAGCGCGAGTTCCTAGGATGCCAGCGCACCCCCCCGTATGGCGTTGACTGTGATGTTGAGCGGCGGGCTTGTAGAAGGCGGGCTAATGCCTGCTGGACTTACTGTGATGAGCGTTGCAGGGGCCATCCCTCCACGCCTATGGGATGCGATGGGTGGGATGACAACCCGCTGTTTCCTCCGTCGCGCATTCCCAACATCCCGATAATCCCAGTAAGTCCAATGCCGTCACCCGTCGATCCGGCGCCGGGTGGCGGCACGGTTGTTGTCACCCAGTGATTACATGAAGAATCTCAGACCTTCAGATGTCATTGTTATATGCGCACTTTTAATTGTAGAAATTGCGTTTCTTTGGAATTCACGTATTCTTGAGTGCGTATGGTTCGCTCTATTTGGTCTTGTATTATGGCGGCTGATTTGGTTGAGGGACTTACCAGTTCGTCGAGCCGATGCGAACCAATGTGTACATTGCGGATATTTAGTTTGTGATCTTGATAAATGTCCAGAGTGCGGTTCTCGCGTTAATAGGTCGTTGACGAAGTACCTATGAGCGCGATCGGAATATGAATGGATGTGAACATTTGGGAATGACCGTGGCATGCCCCCGTTATCTGTACCAGGTGCTATGAGAGTCGGTATATGTTACCAGTCGCCGTGATCGGCCGGTGGCACGGCCTGCGACTCTTCTTTGCCTTGAAGTGCCACTGGACAAAGCGGCACGGCGTGCCGCGTGGCCAGTGTCTTCCTCCTTCGGCTACTGCAGCCCGTTGAGTCCTCGAAGCGTGGCCCGTGCTCTTGAAGCCAGCATCGCGGGCATAGGTCGCTTGGGGGGGCCACGGGGCTTGCCCCGTGGAAGAAGGCACTCACAACCCTTTCCGGTTCGTCGCCTTTCAGCCCGCGAAGCGGGCGTAGGTGCTCCGCGCATTCCCCCACCCCCGCCCTATCCCCCTCCCCACCAACCACTTGCAGCATCCTTCCACATCCCAAACAACTCTCTTGACAGCAACCCGTCCATAAGCCATCCTGTCCCCATATTCTGCGAGGGGACCAACTCCGCTTCACTAGCCCCGCCCGCCGCCGCCGCTGCTGCGAGCTCCCTGCACCTACCCAAAAACAGGTGGTCTTGCGCGCAGCTTTTTGATTCCGACTCGACCTTCCGTACCTCCCACTTCCCCTTTAGTCCTCTGTACTCGGCACCCCGGGAACCAAAGTGCCACGGCACGACTCCTATCATTGAGGATCTGTGTGTCATAAATAGGCTTCTGACTGGAGTACACCATGCCGCTTCGCCGCAAACTGACCGCCACCGGATTGAGCATGGCCGCGGCCATGCTCGCGCTGCTTGCCGGGACCGCCGGTTGCCGGTCTTCGACCGATGCCAAGTCCGAGGATGTCGCCCAGACCCACGAGCAGCCCGCGGGGCAGAAAGGTACCATCGCCTACGACCGCGGCATCTGGCAGTCCCTTCTCACGGACCACACCAAGATCCGCCGCGTTGTCACCTTCCGCGCCGATGGTGTCGATGCCGTGACCGAGTCCGATGATGCCGATGTCGCACGCCGCATCAAGGACCACGCCCACCGCATGAAGGTCCGCATCGACCAGGGCGCAACCGTCCGCTTCTGGGACCCCGTCTTCGCCGACTTGTTCGAGAATCACGACAAGGTCAAGCTCGCCGTCACCACCACCGACAAGGGCGTCTCCATCAGTGAATCGAGCGATGACCCGGCGGTCGTTTCGATTCTCCACGCGCACGCATCGGGCCTCTCTGATTTCGTCCGCGAGGGGCCCGCGGCGGGGAGGCGAGAGACGGCCCGGGTGGATTCTGCCGGGCTGGTCGGACGGACGATTGTGACGATCGGCGGCGAGGCGCTGCGGTTTGATCGGGCCGCGCCCGATGCCGCGGCGCTCCAGGAGGCGAAGGCGGCGGGGGTGACGACGGTGATCGACTTCCGCAAGGCGAGCGAGGGGACGGGGTTTGATGAGAAGGCCGGTGCGGAGGCTCTCGGCCTGAACTACGTCAACATCCCCTTCCAGAACGAGGCGGAGCTTACCGACGAGGTCTTCGATTCAACCCGCGCCTCGCTGAAGGGGCTCAAGGGCGCTGCGCTGATGCACTGCCGGAGCGGGAATCGTGCCGCGGCGGCGTGGCTGCCGTATCGCGTGCTTGATGACGGGGTGTCGTGGGAGCAGGCGCTGGCGGAAGCCAAAGCGATCGGGCTCAAAGCCCCGGCGCTGGAAGCGAAGGCCAGGGAATACATCGAGCGCAAGCAGCAGAAGTGATTTATGCGTCCAAGCGGCTCACGCCGCCTCCGCCACCGTCCCCGCAACGCCATCCCGCGTCACATAGAACAGCTCCGAGGAGATCGGATACGGCAGCCGGCGATAGTCCTGCTTCACGCGCGTCCGCAGCCGGTCAATGAACGGCTCGGGGCCGCCTGTCAGCGCGACGAACATGTCCCGCGCTGGCAGCCCAACGTAAAAGTCGCCGCCAAGCTGCGGGGCGAGCTTCTCGAACAATCGGCTCAGCAGCACTCTCGCCGCGTCATAGCCATCCTGCTCCGCCAGAATCGCCGCCTTCCCGCCCTCTTTGCTCTGCACCACCTGAAAGTTCAGCTCCGGCAGGTAGTGATCGAGATTCGCACGGGCGATCTCTTCGAGTTCCTCACCCGTCACGCCCCAGCGCACCATCTGCTCCGTCGTCACGCTCACCGTCATCTGCGGCAGATCGATCACAAACACAATCACCGTCCCGTTCACAAACGGCACATACGCCACCTGCTCCCGCGAAAGATGATTGAAGATGCTCTCGGGCTGGATCCGCGGCATGATCCGCGGCCGCACAAAGTCAAAGCTCGCCGCGGCGAGCTGGATCGTCTCGGAGTTGAACAGGTTGTCGAGGTAGTGCTCGACGATCTCGGTGCCGCGATCCGGATCATGCCGAACCAGCCGGAACAGGTTTTCAAGGTCCAGCCGGCGACCATCGACCACCATCTCCCGGGGGCCCACCAACTGAATGGAGTGCTCAGGCTGCTGGCGGCGCAGCATCGCGGCGACGGTTTCGGCGAAGGCTTCGGGCTCTTGCGGCATTTGTGCCATAGCGCATCGGTCCTGGACGCGGACGGTCTCTCCGGTCTCTACGTCGGCCGCACCCCTCCTGTTGGGTTTCCTCGGCCGGCGCATCGCCCCGGAACGGAGACTTTCGCCGCTCTCTGCTCTTCCATCGACCAGTCTGGCCGGGAAGTGAACCTGTGCCGTCAACTCCTTCCGCAACGATCATCCGCTGCAAAGAATCGAGGAATGTTGCCGACTTCGATCGGGTTTGGGTAGGCCCCTATTCATCCCTCCGTTTGGCGTTCGCGAGGCGACTCGGCTATATTTGCCCCGAGTTCCGCGTGGAGAGGGGCCGGTCCGACCTCCCTCCCTCACCACGTCTGCTCCCAGGATGAGGGGTTGCTCCCATCTTGAGGGTCCGGAAAGACAGTTGTGCATCGCCAGCGGGGTTTGGGGACGACGTGGGGGACCGGCTACCGTCGGTCATCTTTGGAGAAGCCCAGTGACGCCGCAAGAGATTGAATCGAAGGTGATCGAGATCGTCGCCAACCAGATGGGCACCGACAAGGCCCAGATCAGCCGGGCGACCTCGTTTGTCGAGGACCTCAACGCCGACTCCCTCGACACGGTCGAGCTGGTCATGGAACTCGAGGACGAGTTCGAAACCAACATCCCCGATGAGCAAGCCGAGAAGATCAAAACCGTTGGCCAGGCCATCGACTTCATCATGCAGGCCCAGGGCAAGGAAGGCTGATCGGCCTTCCCGTTCCACGCCCCGTTTCCCTCAAGCGCATCCGCCATGACGAATCCGCGTCATCCCGTCCGCGTCGTAGTCACCGGCATGGGTGCGCTGACCAATCTCGGCCTCACCGCCCAGTCCACATGGGAGGGGATGCGCGAGGGCCGCAGCGGCATCAGCCGCATCGAACTCCCCGAGTTCGCCAAGTACGAGGGCAAGTGGTCCGTCAAGATCGCCGGCCAGATCAAGGACTGGAAGCCCCCGGCTGAGGTCATCGAGCACCGCGAAGCCAAGCGGATGGACCGCTTCAGCCAGTTCGGCGTCGTCGCCGGCGTTCAGGCGATCAAGCACTCCGGGATCGATCTCTCGAAAGAAGATCCCGAACGCTGCGGCGTGGTCGTTGGCTCCGGTGTCGGCGGCATCATCACGATTGAAGATGGCGTTGGCATCCTTCACGAACGCGGCCCGGATCGTCTCAGCCCATTCACCGTTCCCAAGCTGATGGTCAACGCGGCGACCGGCAATCTGTCCATCATGCTCGGTCTCAAGGGGCCGGCAACGGCTCACGCGACCGCGTGCGCCAGCTCCGGGCATGCCATCGGCGAGGCGATCGAGCTCCTCCGCAGCGGCAAGTGCGACATGGTGCTCGCAGGCGGAGCCGAAGCCGCGATCAGCCCGATCTGCGTTGGTGCATTCATGGTCATGCGGGCGCTTTCCACCCGCAACGATGAGCCCACCAAGGCCTCCCGCCCGTTCGACAAGGATCGCGACGGCTTCGTGCTTGGCGAAGGCGCGGCGATGTTCGTCCTCGAAACCGAGGAGCACGCCAAGAAGCGCGGCGCCACCATCTACTGTGAACTTGTCGGCCACGCCAACGCCGGCGATGCCTACCACATCACTGCCCCCGATGAAGCGGGCCGCGGCGCAATGCGATCGATGCGATGGGCGCTTCAGGATGCCGGGCTCAACCCCGAGCAGATCGGATACGTCAACGCGCACGGCACCAGCACCCCCCTGGGCGACAAAGCCGAAACGCTCGCCGTCACCACCCTCTTTGGCGACTACGCCCGCAAATCCAAGGGCGGAAAGCTCATGATGAGCTCGACCAAGAGCATGCACGGGCACGGGCTGGGCGCCTCGGGCGCGATGGAAACCATCGCCTGCATCCACGCTGTCCGTGATGGGGTCATCGCCCCGACGATCAACCTCGACAATCAGGATGCAGACATCGATCTCGAGCTCGTGCCCCACCACGCCAAGGAACGCCGCGTCGACTACGTGATGAACAACACATTCGGCTTCGGCGGGCACAACGTGACACTGATTATCGGTCGTTATACCTGATTCCGAGGGCGGCCTTACCTCTCTGGGACCGGTCACGACCGCCCGTTCCAGTGATCTGCCTGTACTCGCCGATACCAGCCCCATGGCTTCCGATTTGCGATCCATCCTTAGCCTCGAAGTTCCCATCATCGTGCTGCTTGGCGAGCGACAGATGAAGACTTCCGAGGTCGTCAGTCTTGTTCCTGGCGCGATCATCGAGCTTCCCAAGAACGCCGAGGATGAGCTTGCCCTGCAGGTCAACAACAAACCGATCGGCACCGGCCAGGCCGTGAAGGTCGGAGAGAACTTCGGATTGCGGATCACCTTCATCGGGGATCTCCGATCCCGGATCGATGCGCTTGCCGGCCGGGCCGAGGGTTCCTCCGGATCCATGGCGCCAGTTCCCGATGCCATCGCCCGCAGCGTGGATGTCCCGACGGGAGAGAGCGGCGATCTTGCCGCCGCGGCCTGACCTGCGTCTTTGCGTATCGCAGCACTTTGTTGACCCACTGGCCGCGACCCACCCTGATATTGTGTCGATGATCGGCTTTGCTCCATTCCCGCACCGCTCAGGGACTGCCCATCCATGCCCCGTGACATCCCTGTTGGTAACGGCGACCTGCTCATCAACTTCGATGAGTTCTATCGCGTGCGCGACCTTTATTACCCGCACGTGGGCCGATACAACCACACCGTCGGGCATGTGCAGCGCTTTGGTGTCTGGGCGGACGGTCAGTTCGCCTGGATCGAGGACCCTTCCTGGGAGCGCCATCTGGCGTACCGCCAGAACTCCCTCGTCACGGAAGTCCGCCTGGTCAACCGGAATCTCGAACTCGAACTGATCTGCAACGATGTCGTCGACTTCCACGAGGCGGTGTATCTCCGGCGGATCACCGTTCGTGATCAGCGCCCCAACGGCAACCACGGCGAAGGACACGGCGAGGGCGGAGCGCCTCCGCGCGATGTCCGCATCTTCATGCACATCGATCTTTCGATCAAGGAGTCGCCGCTGGGCGACACCTGCGACTTTGATCCCGAGACCAACGGGCTGGTCTTCTACAAGGATGATTCGTACTTCCTGGTCAACGCGGTTGACGGTGAGCAGGTCGGCATCGATCACTGGGCCATCGGCACCAAGCGCGTCGGCGGCGCGGAGGGCACGTGGCGCGATGCCGAAGATGGCGAACTGGGCCGCAATGCCATCTCGCAGGGATCGATCGACGCCACGGTCGGGCTCAACCTCTCCGTGCCTCCCAAGGGGGAAGCGACGGGTGCCATCTGGCTTGCGTGCGGCGACTCCTACGAGCGCGTGCGTGAGCTAAACCGGGTCATTCAGAGCAAGACGGTCGATCGGATGATCGCACGCACCGAAGCCTACTGGAAGCTGTGGACCCGCAAGGACATCCAGGGGGCCTCCTCGGTCACGCTCGATCCGACCGCCGCGACCCACCCGCTGGCCGCGCTCCCGATGCGGGTGCGTGAGCTGTTCATGTCCAGCCAGCTCATTCTGCGCACGCAGGTCGACAACCGCGGCGCGATCATCGCCGCAACGGATTCGGATATCTCACACTTCGCGGGCGATCATTACGCCTATTGCTGGCCGCGCGATGGCGCGCTGGTCGCGCACGCACTGATTCTCGCCAGCCAGAGCGAGCTGTCCAGGAACTTCTTCCGCTACTGCGCGAAGGTGATCAACAAGAACGGGTATTTCCTTCACAAGTACACGCCAGCGGGGCACCTGGCAAGCTCCTGGCACCCGTGGATTCTCAATGGCAAGCAGGTGCTGCCCATCCAGCAGGATGAAACCGCGCTGGTCGTCTGGGCGCTGCGGCAGCACTTTGACACCTTCCGCGATGTCGAGTTCGTCAAGCCGCTGTTCAACCCGCTCATCGCGCAGCCTGCCGAGTGGATGTGCAGCCACGTCGACAACAACGGGCTGCCGCTGCAAAGCTGGGACCTTTGGGAGGAACGCCGCGGGATTCATACGTTCACCGTGGCCGCGACGATCGGCGCGCTCCACGCCGCGGCGTTGTTTGCATCGGACTTCGGGGATCACGACCGCGCGGCCCGGTTCAACGAATCCGCGGAGCGCATGCGTGAGGCTCTGCTGCGGCACCTGTGGGACGTATCTTCCAGCCGCTTCGCGCGGATGGCGACACCCATCGAGGATGCCGACAACGAGGGCTCGGTGACCGGCTATCGCCTCGACATGACGCGCGACAGCGCCAACTACGCGCTGTTTGCCTTCGGCGCGCTCCGACCGGGCAACCCGATGGTCGTCAGCGAGATGCAGTCGCTATGGGAGCGGTTGTGGGTGAAGACTTCCGTCGGCGGCTGTGCACGCTACGAGCGCGACTACTACCACATGGTCGAACGGCAGAACACCGAGGCCGTTCCCGGTAACCCGTGGATCATCTGCACGCTCTGGCACGCGCAGCACCGAATTGCTCTTGCCCGCACGATCGAAGAACTCCGCGCGGCGATGCCGCTGCTGGAGTGGACCGCCGACCGGGCCAAGGCGAGCGGTGTACTGGCCGAGCAGTATCACCCATATACGGGCGAGGCGATGAGCGTGAGCCCCCTGACGTGGAGCCACGCGACGGTCGTGACGACGGTGATCGAGTACCTCCGCAAGCACGAGCGGCTGATCGCCGAGGCGAACTCGCCGGCGGGGTATGCCGAGAGCGGCGTGGCTTGACTCTCAAAGGCAGGTACGCAGAGGTCACAGAGAAGACGCAGAGGGCAAAGAGGCCAGGTCAGGGCCGGTCTTTGTGGTATCGTGCGCAATGTGTACGGTCTTTATGTCTTTGGAAGTACCCGCTCCAGCTTTCCGTCCGCCTCCGCCAGCAGTTTCTCCGCCGCGGCTGCGTCCACAGCTCGCCGCTGCATCACCACGGCCGTCCTCACGCTCCCCCCCGCGCGGTCGAGGAGCGAGAACGATTCGTCGCGTGAGAGGCCGGTGAGGGTCGCCACGATCCGCGCTGCGCGGTCGCGCAGCTTCGCGTTCGTTGCACGCATGTCCACCATCAGGTTCTCATAGACCTTCCCCGAGCGGATCATCAGCGTCGTCGAGATCGTGTTGAGCGCGAGCTTGGTCGCAGTTCCGGCCTTCATCCGCGTTGAGCCGGTCAGCACCTCGGGTCCGGTCGCGATGATGATCAGGTGGTCCACCGCGGCGGGCTTTGTCGCGAGCGGCGTGCAACTCAAAAGTGCTGTCAGCGGCGCGCCATCCCTTCGTCGCTCCGTCGCTCCGTCGCTCCATCCCTTCTTCACTATCTCCAGCGCGCCAAGCACATACGGCGTCGTCCCACCGGCCGCGATCCCCAGCACCGAATCGCGCGAGGTCAGGTTGAGCGCCGCGAGTTCTTCCCGCGCGCCGTCCGGGTCGTCCTCTCGCCCTTCGCTCGATTGCCGGAGAGCCGAATCTCCACCCGCAATAATCCCGACGACTCGCTCTGGGGGCGTGCAGAACGTCGGCGGACACTCGGATGCATCCAGCACGCCGAGGCGCCCGCTCGTTCCCGCGCCGAGATAGATCAGCCTCCCGCCCACGACGAACCCGGGCTCCGCTGCCTCGATGAACGCAGCGATCGCGGGGCGTGCTGCCCGCACCGCCTCCAGCACCAGCGCATCTTCATCGCCGATCACATCGACGCACTCGCGCACGGACAGTTCGTGCAGGCGCATGGTGCGGGGGTTCCGCTGC
>JBBRUT010000142.1:0-8883 GCA_038247555.1 Phycisphaerales bacterium
AAGTCGGAGCCGGGCTCCGTGAGAAGCTCTTCCACGACCGCGACCGCTTCCATAGGCAGCCCCGCCCAAGAAAAGGTCGCCGCGGCGAGGCGGTACGCATCCCCGTATCCCGCCTGACCCGCGGCCCGCATCTCGCGCGCGTGCGCGAGAGCGGTGTCTCCGTCCGCACGCGTTCGGTCACCAGGCGGATTGCCGTGGGCGTAGTTCGATTCAAGAAGACCCAGCGGTGCGAGCGCCGCTGCGATACCGATCGTGAAGCATTGAAGTCTGTGGAGCACTTGTTCCCCTTCAAGATTGCAGGACGTAGCATCTGTCACTGCTCGGCGTAGCACCCGCAGCACGGGTTCTGACCGGGCAGGTTGTTTCCATCACACGGCGCAGGCATTGGGCTTTCGCAGCACGGCTCGCTGTTTGGCCCGGTCCATCCGGGGATCGGCGGCTCGACTGGACAGGGATACGGTGAGTGCTCCACCGTGACGCTCTCCACATTCATGGCATCCCCCTTCGCCCAAGTTGAAACGCCGCACTCGGTCCGCACAGTCACAATCAGGCCATTAGGTAGTTGACATTCCCAGTAATCGGCAACCAACGCCACGTCATCAAAACCACATACTTTGGCTTCGGTCCACACATCACGGGCGAAGTGCTTCCAGCAATCGCTCCAGTGGGGAGTGATCACCGCACCTTGCGTATACGCGTAGCACCACTGTAGCTGCCCATTGCCTGTGTAGGTAGTTTGCAGTACGGCGAGCAGGCGAACCACCAAGTCAAGGCCAATCTGTCCGCCCAACGTCTGGGCGACCGACAATGAGACCGTCCAGCAAGTCTTATTCTGGATGGAGTAGTTGCAAGTGATGGGATTGCAGTTATGCGGCCTCTCGCCGCAGGGGTACCAAGTGCAATAGCACGCGGGCATAGTGCACCAGGAGCCCTGACGAGTCGTACGGGTGATCGCGCTCGTCCATTGTTTGACAATGACGTCATAATCTCGTGAAGAGTGCTGCCACGCATCGCAACCGGTCGGCGCAGGAGGCGTGCACGGCGGTACAGGCTGTGAAACGACTGTCGCGACAAGCAACGGTGCAAGAATGAACATGAGGCCCTCCCGAATGTGGATTCATTGCGTAACGCAGCGTACTCCCCCCCCCCCGCTGTCAAGCCCGAGCTTAAAGTGACGAGTGTCCCGGTGTCGAATCGGCATGGTCGAGCACCGAGCGCAGCCTCCCAATCAACTCTGCCGCCCGCTCCGCGCTCACCCCGCAGTCCCGCTCCGCCGCGGGCCGCACCCACACCGTCGCCCCCGGCTCCGGGTCGACCGGCGCGGCATACCGCGGAATCACGTGCCAGTGCACATGCCCGGCGACATTCCCCAGACACTCATAGTTCAGCCGCCGCGGCGAGAACGCCTGCGTGATTGCCCCCGCCACCTGCGCCACATCTTCCCACAATCGAAGCTGCCGCGAAAGTGGGAGCGCGTGCAGTTGCTCGGCGTGTTCTTTCAATACCAGCACGCACCAGCCGGGATAGGCCTGATGCTCATGCAGAAAGATGACCGACTCGCGCAGCTCAGTGATGCGGAGTGGCGCGGCGGGATCATGTAGCCGCGCGCACAGTGGGCATGTTGACGCATCCGCCACGCACGGTCCTGTCTGTGGAGTGCCGAGTGCCTACTTCACACCGCAACCGCTTCGCTCGGGGCCGCCTGCTTCTCGCTTACGCGCTGAATGTCCGCGCCCAGCATCCGCAGCCGCTCCTCCATCCGCTCATACCCGCGGTCGAGGTGGTACACCCGGCTCACAGTGGTTGTTCCTTCCGCCGCGAGACCCGCGATGATCAGGCACGCCGAAGCGCGCAGGTCGCTCGCCATTACCGGCGCGCCCACCAGCCGCTTCACGCCGGTGATGATCGCCGTGGGTCCCTGCCGCAGAACCTTTGCGCCCATGCGCCCAAGCTCCGCCACATGCAGGAACCGCTCCGGATAAATCCGCTCCGTGACGACCGAGTTCCCCTCGGCCATCGTCAGCAGCGCGACAAGCTGCGCCTGCACATCCGTCGGGAAGCCCGGGTGCGGCTGCGTCGTCACCTCGATCGGCCGCAGCAGCCGCGAGCATGTGACGCGAACCGTTGTCCGCATCAAATCCCGCCCCGCGGTCGGCGCGCTCTTCTCTTCGCTCAGGATCACGCCCACCCGGCTCAGCGCATCGCACGTCGCGATCATCGCATCCATCGGGCAGTTGTCGAGCGTTACATCCCCGTTGGTCGCCGCCGCGGCGATCATGTACGTCCCTGCCTCGATCCGGTCCGGAATCACCGCGTGCTCGGTGCCCTTCAACGTCTCGACCCCATCGATGATGATGCGAGGTGAGCCCGCGCCGCGGATCCGCGCCCCCATCGCGTTGAGCATCTTGGCAAGGTCGACAATCTCCGGCTCGCACGCCGCGCACTCGATCATCGTCTGGCCTTCGGCCAGCGTCGCGGCGGACATCACGTTGGCCGTGCCGAGCACCGTCGAACCAAACGGCCCTCCGAGGAAGATCCGCCCGCCCTTGAGCCGTCCGCCCTTGCCGCCGGGAACTCGGGCGACGATGTCGCCCTGGTGCAGTTGAATCTCCGCGCCCAGGCCGCGCAGCCCGTGCAGATGCAGATCGACAGGCCGGTCGCCGATCGCGCACCCGCCCGGCATCGACACCCGCGCAAACCCGCGCCGCGCAAGCATCGGGCCCAGCGTGCAGATGCTCGCCCGCATCGTCTTCACGATGTCGTACTTGGCATGGCTCGCCGACTCATCCTGTGAGTGAATCACCATCTTCCCGCCCGCAAAGCTCGCATCGGGCGGGGGGGCAAAGTCCACTTGACAGCCAAGCTGCTCCAGCAGCCTCACCATGTTGCGGATGTCCGCAAGATCCGGCACATCGTTCAGCAGCAGCGGCTTGTCTGTCAGCAGCGCGGCCGCCATCAGCGGCAATGCCGCGTTCTTCGAGCCCTTGATCGTCAGACGACCATTCAGACGAGCGCCGCCGCTGATGACAAACTGATCCATGGATCTCTCTCTCCGGGCGGGCCAAGGTCGAGCCACCAGAACAGGGTTTGCCCGTCTGATAACCGACGCTCTGGCAACTGGGGGTGCAGGATAGCGAACCGCAACTCAATAAGGATCGGCCCGCACGCCCCATTTCCCGTAGTCGCGGGCCTTCCCCAGCCCCCTCCAACTCGCACGCTCTTCCACGCCGTCATAAACCTCACGCCGGCATGAACTTACACCCCCTGATTGCGTGCATGGCTTGCCGTGAATTGGAACTTCCATGTTGAGCCGAGTGCTTCCGCGTAGGAAGCGTCCGAGTCGCGGCAAGAAGCCGCGGCACACAGCATCGGGAGCCGGCAGGGAAGCGGTGTACGTGCGGGAAACTCCCGCGGGAAAGTGAAGGAAACCTATGAACGCCAGCACAATCACCAAAGGCTCTCTCGGCGCAGCCGGCCTCACCGCCGCGATGCTCTTGGCGGGCCTGGCCACCACCGGCGGCACGCCCCAGAGCGCAACCGCCGATGTCGTCGCGCAGGGCCAATCTTCGCTCCCGGCGACCATCCAGCTCACCGGTGTCGTCCGCGACTTCAAGGCCCGGAACGCCTCCGGCGGTCACCCCGACTTCCAGCGCCAGCCCACGAGCGGCTTTGCTCATTACTCCTATCAGGTTGCCGACACCCTCGACGCCGACGGCAAGCCCCTCTTCTCCTCCACCGGCTACAAGGTCAACACCCAGTGGAGGGATGCGCAGGGCCGCAACATCATGCCGCCCCGCCCGCATGTTGGGGCCTTGAGCGGCGATGTCAACGGCTCTCGCGCCACCTCCACCGGCGGCGCGCTCACCACCGCGGACAACTTCCGCAACTGGTTCCGCAACACCGACGGGGTGAACCTCTCCAGGCCCCTCTCCCTCACGCTTCGCAAGCAATCGAACTCCAGCGTCTATGTCTTTGACGACCGGAACGACCCAGCCTTCTCCTCGCTCGGCGGGTTCTTCCCTGTCAACGGCGAGCTCTGGGGCAACTCCGGCCTCACCAACCCTGATAAGAACTTCCACTTCACCTACGAGCTCGACACCACCTTCGTCTACCGCCACGGCGCGGGCCAGGTCTTCACCTTCACCGGTGACGACGACGTGTGGGTCTTCGTCGATGGCAAGTGCGTGATCGATCTCGGCGGCGTCCACGCCGCTGTCAGCCAGACCATCAACCTCGACCGTTGCACCTGGCTGCAGGATGGACAGCGTTACAGCCTGAAGTTCTTCTTCTGCGAGCGCCACACCACCCAGTCCAACTTCCGCATCGAGACCACCCTCGAACTCGTCAACGCCCAGCTCCCCACCACCACCGCGCTGGCCGACTGACGCACACTCTCTCGTCCCCGCTTCTTCTTCCCGATCGCTGTGCACGGACCGCCCGGGCCTTCTTGGCTCGGGCGGTTCGCTTTTTGCCCGTTCAATCCCAATCCCCCCTCATCCGAACCCGGAACCCGATCATCCCATTCCGACTTTCTCTGTGTCCTCCGCGTGCGCCTCGGCGACCTCTGCGTATGCCTTTGAATCTCTCCCACATTCCCTACCATCCGCCCCATGCCCTTTGATCCCATCCAGCTCCTCCACGACCGCTTCGCCGCCGCCATCGCCGCCGCATTCCCCGATGCCGGTGCGGGATGGGGGGGTGACCCGCTCATCAAGACCACACAGAACCCCAAGTTCGGCGACTTCCAGTGCAACGCCGCGATGTCGCTGGCCAAGGCCGTGGGCAAGCCCCCGCGCGAGGTCGCCCAGGCCATCATCGACGCCGTCAAGGTCGATGACATCGCGATGCCCCTCACGCCGGCCAGCATCGCCGGGCCGGGCTTCATCAATATCGCCCTCCGCCCCGATGCACTCGCCGACCTCCTCTCGACCTTCGATACCCCGGCGCTCGGGATCGAGCGCGCCGCGCCGCCGCAGACCGTCGTCGTCGATCTCTGCGGCGTCAATCTCGCCAAGCAGATGCACGTCGGCCACCTTCGCGCCGTCGTCATCGGCGACTCGCTCGCCCGCACCTTCGAGCGCACCGGCAACAAGGTCTTCCGCCAGAACCACGTCGGCGACTGGGGCCTCCCCATCGCGATGGTCACCGCGCGACTGCTCGCCCTCCAGCATGCGGGGAAGAACATCGCCGCGCTCAGCCTCGACGAGATCGAAAAGCTCTATAAGGACGCCCAGCGCGAAGCCGCGGCCGACGATCGCGGCCTCGCTGCGGCCCGCAAGTATGGCCTGGGCCCGAAGGCCCTGGCCGAGCTCGAAGAGCAAGTGGGGGGGGCGAGCGAATCCCTCGCCCGCGCCAAGGCCACGCTCGTCGCCCTGCAGTCGAGCGAGCCCGAGACCTTCGCCGTCTGGCAGCGCATCGCCGATGTGACGATGGCCGAGTGCCTCGCCGTCTGCGCGCGCCTCGGTGCGAACGTCACCGCTGAGCACTCCGCCGGCGAATCGTCGTATGCCGAAGAGCTCGCGCCGATGGTCGATGAGCTCATCCGCCGCGGCATCGCCGAAGAATCTGAAGGCGCGCTCATCATCCGCAACGAGGGCATCCAAGAGCCCACCATCATCCGCAAGTCCCCCAAGGGCGGCGGCGGCTTCCTCTACGCCACCACCGATATGGCCGCGATCCGCCGGCGCGTCCAGAAGCTGGGGGGAGGCGCCGATCGCGTCATCTACTGCGTCGATGCGCGCCAGGGTCTGCACTTCAAGCAGGTCTTCGCCAGCGCAACCCGCGCGGGCTTCGCGACCAAGGTGGGCGCATCAACGCCCTCGCGCCTCGAGCACGCCGCCTTCGGCATGGTCCTCGGCCCAGACAACAAGCCCTTCAAAACCCGCTCGGGCGAGAACGTCAAGCTCGCCGACCTGCTCGATGAGGCCATCTCCCGCGCCGCCGCGGCCGTCCACGAGAAGAACCCCGACCTCGTCGGCGATGAGGCCGCGAACGTCTCAGAATCCGTCGCCATGGCCGCGATCAAGTACACCGATCTCTCCAACGACCGGGCCAAGGACTACGTCTTCTCCTTCGACCGCATGCTCGCCTTCGAGGGGAACACGGGGCCGTACCTGCTGTATGCGCTCGTCCGCATCCGCAGCATCTTCCGCAAGGCCACCGAGCGTTTCGGCGCTCCGGTTGTCTCCGCCGCGGCGGGAAAGAGTGGGGGAGGCGCCGCGTTCGACCTCAACACCCCCGAAGAGCGCCAGCTCGCCCTCGCGCTGCTGCGCTATCCCAACGCGATCCGCGGCGTCTCCGAAGCCCTCGAACCACACCGCCTCTGCCAGTTCCTCTTCGACCTCGCGCAGACCTTCAGCACCTTCGTCACCAACTGCCAGGTGCTGACCGCCGAGACCGAAGCGCTGCGCGACAGCCGCCTGCGGCTTTGCGCGCTGACAGACCGCGTGATGGCCGATGGCCTTGCGATCCTGGGCATCAAGGCTGTTGAGCGGATGTAGTGCGGGAATCGCTGCCGGCGCATCTCAAGGCGGGTACGCAGAGCACACAGAGGAGCGCAGAGGGCGCGGAGCGTCATTCGAGGCCCGAGCGCAAGTGGCCCGCGCATCCTCCACCCGGCTCGCTCCAATGTGCCGTCGTCGCTGGTAAGCTACGCGCAGCATGGCCGACCCCGCTCCCAATCCACAGGACTCTGGCATCATCCTCTATCAGACCGAGGATGGCCGGACCCGCATCGAATGCCGCTTCGAGGGCGAGACCCTGTGGCTCTCGCAGGCCCTGATGGCTGAGTTGTTCCAGACCACACCGCAGAACATCACCATTCATCTCAAGGCCTTGTACGAGGAGGGCGAGATCGATGTGAGGGCAACCTGTAAGGAGTACTTACAGGTTCGCCGGGAGGGGTCTCGCGAGGTTTCTCGACAGGTCCAGCACTACTCCCTCCCCGCCATCATCGCCGTCGGCTACCGCGTCCGAAGCCACCGCGGCACGCAGTTCCGCCAGTGGGCCACCGCCCGCCTCTCCGAGTTCCTGGTGAAGGGCTTCACCATGGACGATGAGCGGCTCAAGAACCCGCCCGGTCCGGGGCAGCGCGACTACTTCGAACAGCTCCTCGAACGCATCCGCGACATCCGCTCCTCCGAGCGTCGCTTCTATCAGAAGATCCTCGACATCTACGCAACCAGCGTCGATTACACGCCCAACACCGATGCCTCCCAGCGCTTCTTCGCAACCGTCCAGAACAAGGTGCACTGGGCCAGCCACGGGCACACCGCCGCGGAGGTCATCCACCAGCGGGCCGACGCCTCCAAGGCGATGATGGGTCTCAAATCGACCAGCCGCAGCATCGAATCCGGCGGCATCCGCAAAGACGATGTCTCCATCGCCAAGAACTACCTGAACGAGGAAGAGCTCAACACCCTCAACCGCATCGTGAGCGCGTACATCGAGTTCGCCGAGCTGCAAGCCCTGAATCGCAAGCCCATGACCATGAGTGATTGGATCGTCAAGCTCGACGACTTTCTCAGGCTTTCCGGCCGCGAACTTCTCGATCACGCGGGCAAAGTGTCAACCGAAGAGGCCAGGGCCAGGGCCGAGCAGGAGTATGGCCGCTATCGCAAGGCGCTTGATTCCAGGCCGCGGCCGGTTGATGCGGATTTCGATCGCGTGATCAAGGAACTTCCCAAGTCTTCACCGGCTTCCTCTCCCGCCGCGACTTCTGCGCGAATGCCCCGCAAGAAGAAACAAGACTGAATGCCAAAGGGCCGTCTTGTTCGCACGCACCACGCGAGCCTCGTGGTCGTCCTTCCTCCCGCCTTCTTCTTCCTGATGCCTGGTGCCTCATGCCTGGTGCCTCATCCCTCTACACTCTCTCCACATGAGCAAGAAACCCACGGCCAAGTCCTCGAAGTCTTCCACCGCCCGCAAGCAGCCCCCCGCCAAGCGCGCCCCCGCCAAGCAGCCCGCTGCCAAGAAGGCCACCGGCAAGAAGAAGGCCTCCGGCCGCAAGGCTCCTCCGCCCCCCAAGGGCTGGGTCGAGCTCGATATGTTCAAGCCTGCCCCCCCGCCCGCCGCGGCGGAGCCCACCGTCGAGGAGCAGGTGCAGGAGTTCATCACCGAGGAGGTCGCCGCCGGCTACTTCGATGATGCCACCATCACCAAGCTCGCCGCCGACCTCTACTGCGACCTCACCGCCAAGGCGAAGCTCAAGAAGATGGCCGCGCCCATGCTCGCCGCCGCGCGGGCAGCCCACAAGCTCGAGCAGCGCGACTGGCCCAAAGTCACCGACAACACCCGGCTCGACCTCGCCTTCGCAGACCTCGAAGCCCAGGGTATCCTCGCGCGGCAGAACTACTGGTGCTGCAGCAACTGCGGCGGTGTCGCAATCACCGAGGAAGTCGAACGCGGCATCAAACGCGGCAAGAAACTCCGCGGCTACACATTCTTTCACGAGCAGGATTCCGACATGGCCGTCTTCGGACACGGCCTCCATCTCGACTACGGCGGCCCCCACCTCGATGACGCCGGCAGCGTCGACATCGGCAAGGTCGTCGTCAAGGCGCTGCGCAAGCAGGGCCTCAAACCTGCCTGGAGCGGAGACCTCGACACTCGCATCCACATCCCGATGAAGTGGCAGCGCAAGTTCGTCAAGCAGGTGAAGTACACCCCCGCCTGAGCGCACGCATCCGCCCCGCGCAGCGCGAACTGCGAAGAAACGGTTGCCCGCGAACATGAGTAACTTCTCATGACACGCGTGGACATATCTCAGATAAGCTCGTGCCAGGTGGCGAGGCCCGAATGGTGGCTCATTCGTGTATGAGAGAACATTCAGGGTCGTACCATTGTAGAATGGTCAGCCGATGCATTGCGAATGTGCGTCGATCC
>JBBRUT010000143.1:0-8862 GCA_038247555.1 Phycisphaerales bacterium
CCTCGGGCGCGGGACGCGTTGTGGCGTTGTGGTCGAGGATGATGGGCGGGTGGCTGGTCACGCAAATGCAAAGGAAGGCAGGTACACAGAGGTCACAGAGGAGACGCAGAGGGCACGGAGAAGAAAGGCAGCCGCCAACACGGGAGAGGAGTAAGGCAGCGAGGCGAAAGAACTGGAATCAGGAAAGGACTGGCCAAGACGCCAATCGTAGTAAGCCGGAGGAAGGGCCCTTGTGGGGCGCGCCGCCACTACCCTGCTTACCCATGCGCGTGCTCATCGCCACAGTCGGATCTTCTGGGGATGTCAACCCTTTCATCGCCGTAGGGCGAGCGCTGGCGGCCCGCGGCCACGAAGTCCGCATGCTCGTCAATCCCTTCTTCGAATCCGCGGTCCTCCAGGCCGGCCTGGCGATGGAGCCGCTCGGCGAAGAAATCGACTTCCGCATCCTCGCCCAACTGCCCAACGCGGTGCATCCCACGCGCGGGTCACTGGTCATCCTGCGAGAGCTGGTCTTCCCGCACGTCAAAACCATCTACCACCGCACCGATGAGCTCCTGACTTCCTTCAAGCCCGATGTCGTCTTCTCCCACCACATCTGCACGGGCACCTCGTGGGCCTGCGCCCGCCGCGGCGTGCCATGGGCCACGGGCGTCCTGTCCCCGGCGATGTGGTTCAACCCGCGCGACCCGTCACGCTACCACCCGTGGTCGCCGGAGAACCCAAGCGAGCGGTTCTCCCGCTTCGGCCTGTGGCTCGGCAGAATGATTATGCGCTGGCAGTTCGACCAGCCGCTGAACGCGACCCGGCGCGAGCTCGGCCTCCCACCCTCGCGCGACATGGTCTTCAGCGAGGCCGCTTCCGGCAACGCATCGATCGGGCTCTGGTCGCCGACGATCCGCGGATCACTTCCCGGCGATCCTCCTGCCGCGCGGATCTGCGGCTTCGCCTGGCACGACCGCTTTGCGCGGTTCGAGAGCGCGAGCGGCGAGCTCGAACGATTCGTCGAGGAGTGCGAGCGCGCCGGTGAGCCGCCGATCGTCTTTACGCTCGGCACCGCGGTTGTACACGCGGGCAGCGGGTTCTATGTCGAAGCCGCACGCGCCGCCCGTAAGCTCGGACGCCGCGCCATTCTGCTCACCAACCGGCCAGAGTACGCGCCGCCCGCAGGCGAGCTCAGCGAGCGCGTGCGGGCGTTCGATTACGCGCCCTTCGGCTGGCTCCTGCCGCGGAGCGCGTGCGTAGTGCATCACTGCGGCGTCGGCACAACGGCCCAGGCCTGGCGCAGCGGGAGACCGACAGTCTGCGTGCCGCACGCGTATGACCAGTTCGACAACGCCCTGCGTGCCAAGCGGCTCGGGTGCTCGGTCACGGTGAACGCGACGCGCGCGACCGCCCCGCGGCTGGAAGCCGCCCTGCGCGAAGTGCTGGAGAATCCGGCATACGCGTCCCGTGCGGCGGAAGTCGGTTTACGCCTGCGCGATGAAGACGGCGCGGCGGCCGCCGCAGTCGAACTCGAGCGCATCGCCGGGCGTTGAGGGAGCGTGCCGAAGTGACCAGACGCCGAACGCCGAACTGGATGAACCGTCTCAGTCCCCCACGGATTCCAGCCGCCAGCCCGTCTCCGCGATCAGGCGCTGCTCAAGGTCACCCGCGATCTCCGCCGCGGACATCCCCGCATAATCGCGCATCGGCAGGAAGCGCAGCCGTGCATGAGCAGGAACAAGAAGCGCGGCGGAGATGGATTCGGTGCGCGCGGTGCCGTCGATGACAATCTGCAGCACGCGGGCGCTGCCGCGCGATATCAGCAGGCCCACGCCCGGCGCAAACGAGACAATGCGCCCCGGCGGCGCAATGCGGCCCTCGGGATACACCCCCACGACACCACCCGACTTCAGATGATTAATCGCGATGCGCGCGGCGGCCGAGTCGTTGCCCCGTTGAATCGTCTTGCCGTTCTCCCCCGCGACTTTCACGCGGCTGACCGAGATGACATCCGCAAGTTCCCACAGCCACGCGAAGCGCGGGTGCTGCATGTCCTTGGCCATCATCCACTTGATCTCAAAAGGACAGACCGTCTGAATGAGCATCGGGTCGAGGCCGGAGGTGTGGTTGGCGACGATCACGAGCGGGCCCGGTTCGCGCGATGTGGGGATGTGCTCACGCCCCTCAATCCGAAGCCGCTGCATGAAGCGGGCATGCAGCCGCGCGAACAGGACCGCGAGCGAAATATTGATGTCCCCCTGCCGCGGCGACATCGCCGCAAGCGCGTGCGCAACTGCGGCCCAGAAAAGCCAGATGATCGCGGCGATAGTGACTGCGGAAGTAATCGTCACGGGGCGGATGTTAGCGGGCACAAGCCGGGGATCGGGAGCCGGGTTTCGGGATCGGGGTTCCGCAACCCCTCGGCGGGGTTTCCTTCATCGGAACCCGAGACCCGGACCCCGAAACCTGATCGGGCTACTCCGCGCGCAGGGCGATACCCATGAATCGCTCGGCACGATCCCCTACTCTCCACTGTGACCGACCTCTGGGCTGAAAAGCGTGAGAAGGCGATCCGGGGCGTGGAGCCGCTGGCGGTTCGGATGCGCCCGCGGACGATCGAAGAGTTTGCCGGGCAGAAGCACATCCTCGCGCCCGGGAAGCTGCTGTGGCGGATGCTTCAGGCGGAGAAGGCCGGTGCCGGTCGCGGCGCGCTGACGAGCATCATTTTGCACGGGCCGCCGGGTACGGGGAAGACGACGCTGGCGGAACTGATAGCGCGGCACACGAACCGGCACTTTGAGCGTGAGAACGCGGCTTCCGTCGGCGTCGCCCGGATCCGCGAGATCAGCGAACTGGCGCGGAAGCGGCTCCTCGATAGCGCGGGGGGCGGCAAGCGCACCGTGCTCTTCCTCGATGAGATCCACCGCTTCAGCCGGGCCCAGCAGGATGTCCTGCTCGCTGATGTCGAACGCGGCGTCTTGACACTCATCGGCGCAACCACGGAGAACCCGCTGTTTGCGGTGAACTCGGCGCTGGTCTCGCGCTCAACACTCTTCCGCCTCGAAGCCCTCACCGAACAAGAGATCATCGAAGTCCTCCGCCGCGCGATCGCCGATCCCGACCGCGGGTACGGCAGGATCGGCCTCCACGTCGATGATGAAGCGATGCATGTCTGGGCAATCAAGTGCGATGGAGATGCCCGCCGGGCGCTCACCGCGCTGGAAGTGGCGGTGCTGAGCGCGGAAGGGACCGAGGGACCCAGGGAGTCAGGGTTCAAGGGAGAGAAGGATCAGGGGCCGCAGGGAGCGGAAGAAGCAGGATCGGCGACAGCGAGGGAGAGGGAGACCAGAGTCGCGCAATCGATCACAATCACCCGCCAGGATGCCGAAGACTCCATCCAGCAGAAGGCCGCAGTCTACGACCACACCGGCGACGGCCACTACGACGCCGCGAGCGCGATGATCAAGAGTGTCCGCGGCAGCGATCCCGATGCGGCGATCTACTGGATCGCCATGATGCTCGATGCAGGCGAGGATGTCCGTTTCATCGCCCGCCGCCTCGCAATCCTCGCCAGCGAAGACATCGGTAACGCCGATCCCCGCGGCATCATGGTTGCCGCGGCGTGCTGGGAGCTGGTCGAGCGCGTCGGCATGCCCGAAGCACGGATCATTCTGGCGCAGTGCGCCACGTATCTCGCGCTCGCGCCCAAGAGCAACGCGGCATACAACGCCATCAACGCGGCCATGGAAGATGTGAAAGAAGGGCGCACCATCGCCGTGCCCATGCACATCAAGGACGGCAACGTGCGGAAGGCCGGGCAGAAATCCGCCGGCGCGCAGAAGGGTGAGCGGTACGCGTACGCGCACACCGACGGCATCCGCACCAGCGACCGCGGCGTCGGGATCGTCGGCACGCAGGACTACCTCGGCGTCGCGAAGAGCTACTACCAGCCCACCGAGTTCGGCGCGGAGAAGCTGCTCAAAGAACGACTCGAAGAAGTAAAGCGCCTGCGGGGCGGTGGCGAGAACTCAAAGTGAGCAGAAGGGCGTGCCTCGCGCAGAGACGCGATGGCGCAGAGTAAATGAACCACGGAGATCACGCAGGACACAGAGAGACATCCGAATCTTTGTGATGCCTGACACCATGTCCGCAGTCTTCAGAGTCAACGCGAAAATACAGAGACGACGTTACGTCTCCAGCACAGTCAGCCTCGATCCCCTCCGTGCTCTCAGCGATCTCCTTGGTTCAGTTCTTCATGCCTTGCACTCTGCGCCGTTGCGCGAGGCTCACCTCACCCGCATCTCCAGAATCCCCGACGAGAACCTCTCCTCCTGCTGCACATTCACCCGCACCGAGCCCGTCACCACCGGCGCAAACCCGCACACGTTGAACCGGTCCTTTGCGACACCGTTCACCACAGGGCTCGCCGGGCTTGCATTCGCCACCGGCTTCCACTCTTCCCCATCCAGATACTCAACCGTCCACCCCGCCGGCACGCGGCATTCCCCCCTGCCCGTATCGTCGAACCAATACACCTCCACCGCCGACACTGTCCGCGGCCGCGCGAACTCATATCGCACCCACTCGGCCGTCCCCTTGTGGCTCCAGAAGGTGAACCGCGCCACATCGTGATCGTTGCTCGCGGCGGGCTCAATGCGGTCAAACAGCGCAGGCACACCATCGCCGTGACCGATGAACGAAGCCGATGCGCTGATGCCCGGTGCAGGCAGCGGCTCGCCCAGGTGCGCAGTCTCCGGCAGCCACACCGACATTTCCGATGGCCCGCGGTTGGCCCACATGAAGTAAGGCCGTAATACAACCACCACAGGCGTGGTGGATGGGGCATCGCGGTACAGAACCTCGGTAGCCGTCTCCGCCCCGCCCGTCGACGCAACCCGGATCGCCTTCGCGAGAATCTCCGGCGTGCCATCCGCCGCGATCCGCTCTTCGAGCTCCGCATCCGGCGGCAGAATCAACCCCGCGACTGAGCCTCCCGCGCCTGGGTTGTCGATCGATTCCGCGGCATACACCAGCGGCCCGCGCATCAGCGCAACGCGGCCCACCGCGGCCTTCACGCGCGGGTCGGCGACCACGCGGCGGACGGGCAGGGGCACGATGAACTCGTGCTCGGTCGTGCCCCGATCAAGCGTGCGACGCACGTACCCATCGGCGAAGACACCGGCATCGATCTCTGCACTCCGCGGCATGCGGTACGCCAGAAAGATCGGGACCGGCGCATCGTGCTTCACAGTCAGCTTGACGTGCCCGTCAAACGGGTAGGACGTTTCCTGATCGATGGTGACAACATGTCCGTTCACCGTGACCTTCGCGCTGCCCCCGGCATACAGATTCAAGTAGATGGTGCTCCCGCGCGTGGCATAGACATACTGACTCAGCCCGCCGACAAACCGCAGCACGTTGGGCGGGCAGCAGGCGCACGCAAACCACGCGCTACGGTGGTGCCCGCCGCGGGAAGCGAGGGGGTTGACGTAGAAGAACGACTCGCCATCGAGCCCAACGCCCGCGAGCACCGCGTTGTAGAGCGTCCGCTCGAACTGCTCCATGTACTCCGCTTCGCCGGTGAGCAGGAACATCCGGTGTGCCCACATGCACAGGCCGATCGATGCGCACGTCTCCTGATACGCCGTATGCGTCGGGATGTCGTACGGCGTCGTGAACCCCTCGTTGTGTCCGCTTGGCCCGATGCCGCCGGTGACGAAGACGCGGCGCTGGGTGATGTCGGTCCAGAGCGAATCGAGCGCGGGTCGGTAGTTCCCAATCCCGCGCGCGGCAAGGTCGGTCATTGCGCAGTAGAAGTATGCGGCGCGGACGGCGTGCCCCGCGGCCTCGGTCTGCTCGGCGGCGGGCAGGTGGTCCTGCGCATAGTCGCCCCAGGGGCCGTACATGGTGCCGTCGAGCTTACGATGCGGCGTGCCGCGTTGCTCGACGAGGAAGTGCGCGAGCCTGGTGTACTTGTCGAGGCGGGACACGGTTACACCGCCGAGCGGGCTGTCCTTCGGGGGATCGCCGCTGCGGATCGCATCGCCGAGGCGGATGAGGGCGAGCTCGACTTCCTGATGGCCCGGGGGCGCGGTGAACTTGTCGGGGCCGTAGAGCTTGTCGAGGAAGTCGGCCGCGCGGATCGCGACATCGAGGAGGGAGCGCTTTCCTGTGGCTTCGAAGTGCGCGATACCTGCTTCGATAAGGTGGCCGATGCAGTAGGTTTCGTGGTCCCACTCTTCGCGCGTGAAGCGGTTCTTGATGTCGGCCTTGAGGGTGTAGTAGGTGTTGATGTATCCGTCGGGGTGCTGGGCCGCGGCGATGCGCACAATCAGCGCATCAAGATCGACATCAAGCCGCTTCCGCTGTTCTTCATCCTTCTCCGTTCCCAGCACATAGCACCACCCCTCGATCATCTTGTACACATCCGAGTCATTGAACAGCAGCCCCTCAAATGCGCCGACGTCTTTCTCGCCCCGCAGCTTCTTCCCCGCGTTGTCAAAGTTCGCCACCCGCCCGGTGATGTCACACTGATGTCGATTCGCGGCCAGCGTGCCACGTCGGATCGCCTCCATCCGCCCCGACCAGAAAGGCCCCTCAATGGCTACGTCCCGGTAAGAAACGGGCTCGATGCGCTGGACGGCCATGGATTTGTCCGCCGCAACGGGCTGCGCAGCGAGGATGGGTGCGAGAACCGCCGTAAGAGCGAAGGTGCTGATCATGGTTGACTCTCAAAGGGGCTCACCGCGGCAACGCGGAGCATGCAGGGAGATTGAACCAAGGAGACTAAGGAAGGCACGGAGGCAGCAACTGGAAGACGGAACGCAAATGAGCACAGATGCTCACGGATCGGTACAGATGAATCGCCCGAAGAACTGATTCTGCGGAAGTCCACGCAAGCACGAACCCGATCCAGTGAATGCTCATGCCGCGATCCACCTCGCCCGTTCGATATTCCTGAACTTGATTCGTCACTCCTCATCCGTGGCCATCAGTGTTTATCTGTGGCCTGCCTTGGATGCCTCTCTCCGTGGCTTCCGTGATCTCGGTGGTTCACTCTTCTCTGCGCCTCCGCGACTCTGCGCGAGATTCCGATCCTCTACTTCCTTCACTTCCCCGCTATCACATCCACAATCCCCACATCGATGTACTGCCCGCCCCGCGTCTGCTTGCAGTGCACCGCAATCGTGTTCTCCCCCACCCGCAGCAGCTTCGCGGCATTCTCGGAGAGCGGTAGATAGACATACCCGCTGGTGTAATCGGAGCGCTTCATCGCCAGCTCGCCGTTGATATACACCTCGCAATCCTCATCGTGATGAATGCTCAGCGCGGGAGCGGTCAACGGCTTGCTCAGATTCACCACTTGCCGGATCCAGATGTCGGAAGTGCTCCACTCCGTCTCCACGATCGCCCCCGGCGTGCCCTTGGTGCCAAAGCCGGCCTTGCCGGCTTGCCACGCGGCGTCGTCGAAGCCTGGCTTCTCCCAGCCGTCGGCGGGCTTCGTGAAGGAGTAGCGCCATGTCTGCGCGCGGAGCTGCGCATCGGGCACAACCGTCGAGATCTGCGGGATGCCGAGGTAGAGCGCGCGGGTGGCCTCGGCGACGCGCTCCGGGTCGATCTTCCAGACCTCGCGGTCATACGTCAGCCATCCGTTGACTTCGATCTCGACATCGGTCGTCTGCGTATACACCGCCGCGGCCAGCCCACGGGCAATCTGCATCGGCAACTGCCCGATGAGATCGATGTACGCGTTCGTCAGCGACTCCTTGTCGCTGAAGCTCTTGTATCCCCAGTTGTCCTTGTCGAGCCATGTGTGCCCCTCGACAGGCAGGCCCAGCCCGCCGAACTCACCAAGCACCATCGCGCGCGAGGAGTCCCGCGGCAGCTCCGGCACCGGTGTCGCGGGTCCGGGATAGACGTGGATGTCGTTGACATCGCCGTTGCCCATGTCTGTCCAGCCGCTCGCGTTGTTGACGAGGCGCGAGGGATCGAGTTTCTTGCAGAGATCGACCATGGCCTTCGACCACGTCAGGTCGTTCTGTCCCCAGCCTTCGTTCCAAGGCACCCACATGACGATGGATGGGTGCTGGTTGAACGCGCTGATGATCGCGCGCATCTCGTGCTCGAAGTTCTGCTTCCATTCATCAGAGAGCATCGGCTGGTTGAACTTGTTGGAAGGGTCGCTCTTGGCGTCGAAGTAGAACGGGCTTGGGATGTCCTGCCACACAAGAATGCCGAGTGTGTCGCAGGCGTGGTAGAACCGCTGCGATTCGACCTTCACATGCTTGCGCAGCATGTTCGCGCCCATCTTCTTGGCGGCGAGGATGTCGAAGATCATCGCCTCTTCCGTCGGCGGCGTGTACAGCCCATCGGGCCAGAAGCCCTGGTCGAGCGGGCCGAACTGGAAGAGTGGCTGGCCATTGAGGCGGATGCGGTTGGTGCCGTTCGAGTCGTGGGTGATGTCGATGTCGCGGAAGCCGAAGTAAGAAGTGACTGTGTCGAGCGGCACCTGGTCGCCGATTGTCGCCCGCACCGTGTAGAGGAACGGATCATCTGGTGTCCAGGCTCGCACATTGGGAACGCGAACCTGCACCGTGCCCGGCTTGTCGGCGCGAGCGGTGCCGACCACCTGACCATCGGCGAGCACCTCGACTTTCCACGGATGGTGCAAGCCGGACTTCCATGTGAAGGTCTCCGGAGTGATCTCCACGGTCTGGTTGCGACGGTCGGCTCGAAGTTGAAGGCCGCTGAAGCTCGCGGTTGGCACAGGCTCGAGCCACACCGTCTGCCAGATGCCGCTGGTGGGGGTGTACCAGATGCCGCGCGGCGAGAGCCATTGCTTGCCGCGGGGCTGGCCGCCGGTGTCGGTGGGGTCGGTCA
>JBBRUT010000144.1:0-8632 GCA_038247555.1 Phycisphaerales bacterium
ATGGTCGCGGATCCGTATGAGCCGGATGTCTTGCTGACTTCAAGCCGGGCCGGCGCTTGAGCGCCACCGCATTCTGTATTCGCAAGTCTCGTCGTAACCCGCAGAGGCCGTAGACTGCACCCGCCATGCACGTCACCGACGACCGCGGCCGCCGCGTCAAACTCCTCTCCCACCGCAAGCTTGGTGTGCTCCCCGGCATCCCGAGCCCTATCCCCATGGATGCACGCCACCGCATGTACGCGGAACGTCAAGAAGTCCAGTGGTCCCGCGATGTCCTGATTTCGATTGTCATCGGCCTGCTCTTCCTCTTCCTCTGGGCCACAATGTGTGTCATCTTCGCGCCACGCATGATCCACTGGGTCACCGCCCCGCCGCTCTTCAAAGGCCTGCTGATGGGCGTCCTGCCCTCTCTCCCGCTGCCACTGCTCATCTACTTCATGATCCGCGCCGGTCGCCACCGCATCGCGCGCATCATCATCAAGCACGGATTCTGTGCCGTATGCGGCTATGCACTCACCGGCCTCGACCCCGCCGATGATCGTTGCACCATCTGCCCGGAATGCGGCTCAGCATGGCGATTGCCGACGCTCATGAACAAGTAATGCGCTCCCAGCCAACACATTACTTGGCGGTCGTCTGCCACAAGGGTTGCCCATCGTTGCGCGAGTCAACATCCTCTGCGAGCTGTGAATCTAGGCAACCCATGCCGCCTGCCCACCATACAACACAGTGAATCCCCCTCGCATTCCACGCGCTTGCGTGGCCCCGGCCACCTTCGGTGGCACCTTTGACTCAAGCAAAGGTTCACACAATGAAGATCTGTTCACGTCTCCACGCGTCCTTTCAACGCCGCGGCCACCGCACAGCCGCTGTGCGCGCTGCCCTGCCGCTCGCGCTTGCCGCGCTGGCCATCATCGCCACGGGCTGCTCCTCATCCGTCGAGCGCCGCGCCGACGCATGGGGCGGCGAAGGTACCCACACCTCCAAAGCTACCGCCGCGCGCAGTTCCGCTCCCTCGCAGGGCGGCTCGTGGGAACTTCTCTTTCAATCTCCCAGCGTGGCCGCGCACGCGGATGGCCCCGAATACGCCCGCCGCGATGCCTCTCTGAATCCCCGCGGCAATGAGCCCCTCACCGCCCTGAGTGACTGGCCCGAAGCCCCCCGCGCGGACCTCTCCCGAAGCCGCAGCATCCGCGTCCGCGACAGCGAAAGCACGTTCATCTACTACTTCCCCTCGACCGACCATCGCGGCGGACACCGCCACTCCGGCCACTCGTTCCACCACTCAAGCTGGTGGTATTGACACCCCCCCGCCACTCCGCCACTTCCCTCCGTACGCTCCCCCGTGCGTTTCACCTTCCTCGGCACAGGCACCAGCGCGGGCGTCCCCCTCATCGCCTGCTCCTGCGCGGTCTGCACCTCCGCCGACCCGCGCGACAAGCGTCTCCGCACCGGCGCATGCCTGCAGTTCACGGACGCCGGCGGGCGCGAACGCACGATCCTCATCGACACCACCCCCGACCTGCGCCAGCAGGCGCTCCGCGCAGGCCTCACGCGCTGCGATGCGATCCTTTATACCCACAACCACGTCGATCACACCTTCGGCCTCGATGATGTCCGCCGCTTCAACGCTGCACAGAACGCGCCGATCGATGTCTATGCCGAAGCGCACACGCTCGGCCACCTCCGCCGCGTGTACCAGCACATCTTCGAGGCCGCGCACAACGTCAACCAGTCGTTTGTCGCGACACTGATCGTACACGAACTCAATCCCGACAAGCCGCTGGATTTGTTTGGTGTGCGGTTCACACCGATCCGGCTGTTGCACGGGCGGCTACCGGTGCTGGGCTTCCGTATCGAACCCCAGGACGCAGGGTCCCAGGACACGGGACCGTTCCCCCTCGCCTACTGCACCGACGTCTCCGCCATACCGCCCGAATCCTGGCGGCTCTTCCGAGGCGTCAAAACCCTGGTCCTCGATGCCCTCCGCCCGCGCCACCACCCCACCCACTTCACACTCGACCAGGCCATCAACGTCGCCCAGCGCGTCGAAGCAGCGCACACCTACTTCATCCACATGTCCCACGACCTCGCGCACGAGGCCACCAACGCCGAGCTCCCCGACGGGATGCAGCTTGCGCATGATGGGCTGGTTCTGGGGTCTGAACAGCACTTGGGGTTTTCGCTTGACAGGGGGGGGTAGGGGAGTATGCTAGATTTGCTTTGGTCGAACTCGTCGAGGAGGGTCCGTGCTCAAGCGCAACCCCAATCCCGCTCGATGTGTTTCCCTTCCGGCGATTGCTCGCCGCGGCTTTTCTCTCATCGAACTCGTGATGATTATCGGGATCCTGATGATCCTGATTGGCTTGGTTTTGCCGGCGATCGGGCGATCAATGGCGGCGGGACGGCAAACCCGCGTCCTTGCAGCGATCCAGCAGGCTGCGGCGCTGACTGAAATGTACTGCACTGCCTATCGAGACACGTACCCGCTACCCGAGGCAGACTTGCTCCTTACGTCACTTTGGCCTGAGAATATGGTCCGGGCAGGCTTGCTTTTACGATCGGAAGATGCCGACCCGGATGGGTTCAAAAGGTACGGCAGGCTTAACATTGGCCTCTCGAAATGTATGTTCTATGATCACAATCGAATGCATCCTGGGCGAACAGAACCTGAGGAGCAGCAGAGGCCATCGCCAGTCCGGTCGACAGATGTGACGTTTCCGTCTCTGAAGGGGCTCTTTCGAACCATTACCGTGAATGATGGCAAGATCGAAACTCTTTGGTGCTGCGTTGAAGGCGTCCCCAAAGGTCCTGTCGCATTCGCGGATGGAAGTGCATCAGTTCAATACTGGAAAGACTTGCTTCCGAAGAGCGGACTCTACTTCGAGAATGGTATTGGTTTACCGGTTTCATCGACGTGGGGCGGAGTACGGGGGCGAGACAAGCAGTAGATCTATTCACACTTATTCAACGCGGAGGTAGCATGACTCGCATTACACTGTTTGCTGCACTTGCCGGAACGTGTGCCGCTGCTTGCGCAGCGTGGGCTGCGTGCGAAGGCACTAAGAACAACTGTTCATATGCTGGCGGCACGTTCTGTAACGGCTCCACGACTGTGTGTTCCGCCGGTCTCGCCCCTGTTTCTGGCGACGGCATCACGTGTACCAGCCAATTCAAGGCCGAGGGCCAGTGTCATGTTTATTCAAATTGCGCAGCGGGAGGCTGTTCGAGCACTCCGGGTGGCTACACCAATCTTAATTGTCAAAGCTCGACTGGTCCTCAGCAGTGCTGCTTTTGCGAGACGCATGTTACGTCCTATGGCTCGGGAATCGAGTACTTTTTTTGCAGCGAGTCAGAACCCTGCACAGCTACCCGATGAACCTGCTCTCGACCAACTTGCAGGCGGGATTGTGGCTTGGCTGCGCAATCGCGCTATCTCCAATCACCTACCAAGACTGGCAACTTCGTGTCGAGTCTAGCCTTCCACAACCAGCTTTCGTTGAGACGGTATTTCAAGTCGGTGCCACTAATTTGAACGCGGCAGGATACGATATGGGAAGCGGCGCATGGTACCGCTACCTCGACGGACGTGCTTGGGGTCACATTCCCGGCGTTGGAACCTTTTCTGGCCAAGCGGGTTCGAAGCTGACTCCATCACCTGGCGCTGACCGGGACCCTGTTGTCGAGCACATGATCTTTCCGTTCATACTGATGAGACGAGTTCTCGATCGACCCGAGTCGGTGGTGAGTGCCCAACGGGATGGTGACAGGTGGAAGCTAGTCGTTAGCTCTCCCGAGCGAGCAGGTGGTGAAGCGATCGCAATCGAACTCGATTCTGCTGGCAACGTCACGGCGGTCGGAATTGTCGGATCGCCCGATCTCCTTTTCTATCCAGATGGTGCTCCGGAGGGTTACGCGATCGGATTTCTCAAGGGGCTGCCTGTAGCAGTGACAATTGATGCGGCCACCGTCAAACCTCCCGGCACGGCAATCGCTCCCGCGTTCAGGCTGAAGGATATAGAAGAACTTGTTAACCATGTTCGATCACGGGAAGCAGAACTTCGAATCGCAAGATCAAAAGAAAATGCAACAGTTCAACCTAGCCTTGCGCCCGGCGAGGCTTTTCCTGGCGGGCCGATCCGCGCAGCACCGGAGAAACGGTACGGCCCTGCGTTCCTCGTAGCGGGGGTTGTAGTGGTCCTTGTTGGAGGATTCGCATGGTGGAGACGCCGCGGCGACTAAAGCTCCATGAACTGCTCCGCGTCCTTGTGTGCATGATTGCCCTCGGCACCGGATTGACGCTTCTCGTCGCCGCAGGACTGAAGCTGGCAGATCTACCTGCCTTCGCTGATGCCCTGCAGCGCCAGCACGCAATGACGGAACAAGTCTCTGAGTGGGTGCCTGCGGCGATCGCTGCCGCTCAACTGACACTCGGGGCAATAGCGATCTGGTTCTTGCTCCGGCACCGGCGGGCGGAAGCTTACATAACTCTTGCCTTGGCTTTCTGTGGCTTTACTGCATATAGTGCCTGGCTGGTCAGTAACCCGCCCACGCTGCCCGCTCCCTGCGGCTGCGGCTTCTCTGCCGGACTGTACTCTGTAGATGATTGGCGAGTTTCCACCCTTGCAAACTGTGCGTTCGCGATGGGCTTCGCTGCGGTTGCGGCAGCGCCATCCCGCGCGGAATGCACTGACCCAGTTTCTTCAACATCGCTCGTTTGAGCAGCGAGGCCTGCCTCACGCTCGGTACGCGTCCGCCACCTTCCGCAGTGCATCCTCAACAGTCTTGAAGTGTTCTTCGGTCAGGCCGTGGTGCATCGGCAGCGCGAACACCTGCTGGCACAGCTTCTCCGCCACCGGGTTCGAGGCCCCGCCATCCTTCACAAACTGGCTGAACGCCGGCTGCCGCGTCAGCGGACGCGGATAGTGCACCGCAGTCGGCACGCCCTCGGCCTTCATCGCATCGCAGAACTGGTCCCGCGTGCACACAAACTTGCTCGGATCGATTCGCGCGATGTACAGGTGATACGCGCTCACCGCGCCCGGCGTCGTCCTGGGCGTGATCAGGCCGGGAATCGACGACACAATCTTGTCGTACCGCGCTGCGGCCTCCTGCCGCTTCTGCGTCTCGGCCTCCAGCCGATCCAGCCGCGAGCAGCCGATCGCGCCGGTGATGTCGTTCATCCGGTAGTTGTACCCCACCTGCTCGTGGAGGTACTTGTCGGTCTCGCCGTGGCTCCGCAGCAGCTTGATCTGCCGCGCCAGCGCATCGTCGTTGCACGTGATCATCCCGCCCTCGCCCGTCGCCAGGTTTTTGGTCGCATAGAACGAATACGTCACCGCATCGCCGAACGCGCCGATTCCCTTCCCCTTGTACGTCGCAAGGTGCGCCTGCGCCGCGTCATAGATCACTTTCAGTTTGTGCTTCCCAGCCAGCGCCTGCACCGCATCGATATCCACCGGGCAGCCGTACAGGTGCGTCGCGGCGATCGCCCGCGTCCTGGACGTGATCTTCTTCGCGGCATCCGCCATATCGATCTGCATCGTGTCGGGCAGTGCATCCACGAAGATCGGGTTCCCGCCCCGCGCCACCACCATCGACACGGTCGCGATGTACGTCCACGCCGGCACCAGCACATCATCGCCGCGTTCAAACAGCGGCTCATACGCAAGCTGCAGCGCGCATGTGCCATTGGCGCAAGTCATCGCGTGCTTCGCGCCGCTCATCTGCGCGATCCGCAGCTCGAGCTCATCGCATTTCTTCCACGCCCGCAGCATGCCGGACTTCAGCACCGCCACCGCCGCGTCAATGTCCTTCTCCGCCAGCGCTGTCTGCATAAACGGCACAACCGCCTTGCTCACCGGCGTTCCGCCGTTGATGGCAAGACCCGGATTCTCGGGAAGGGGCTTCGCGGCGGCAGAGAGGGCAGAAGACGGGGCAACAGCGGTGGCCATCAGGGCGACTCCTTTATCGATGATAGGAGCCCGGAGCGCAAGCGACGGGTTACACGAGGCCCGCAGGACCAACCACTTCGGCCGATCCGCACCCGGATCTCACGCGACGGGCTATGCAGTGACCATCATGTGTCTTCCACCAACAAAGCGATCCTGATAATCTCCGAACCATGTCCGAGCCCGAGCCTATTTTCTGACTTGGAGTTGCTACGGACGGCGGCTTCCCGGCGACCCTCGGGGCACTGTTCACCGTCGCCGCGCCGAGTTCGGCACCGAGCCGCTGCGCCATCTCCTGCCTACGTCAAGTTCGCGGCAGCAAAGCTCGGGCACCCAGGCATTACGCTCTCAATCGATGCGCGTGCCATCGTTACACGGACAATCGAAGACCACTGCATTCACCGCGGTTGGACGCTCGAAGCAGTAGACGTGCGCACAACGCACGCCCACACCATCGTTCGCTCTCCGGGCCGACCTCCGGAACCAGTGCTCGTGCAGTTCAAAGCATGGGCGACTCGCCGCATCCGCGAAGCAAGCATGCTCTCGGAAGATCAAGTGGTTTTGTCCGAGCACGGCAGTACCCGGTACATCTGGCACGAGAGCGATGTGCTCCCTGCAATCCGATACGTCCTCGAAATGCAGGACGCTGGGGGTCGGTACAAGCCCGCGCTATGTGAACGATGAGCAACCCGTTGCGAACGGCGTTACCCGTCGCTTGCGCTGCGGGCCCTGACGTTGACCTCACTTCGATCCCGCGGCCTTCCCATCCCCATTCCGCAGCCGCGCCTCCCGCGGCAGCATCTCCACCAGATCGCTCGCCGCCACCATCGCCCGCGTGCACAGCTTGTCGATCAGCGAGCGATAGAACCCGTAGACCGTCAGGCACGGCACCGCCAGCAGCAGCCCCAGCAGCGTGTGAAACAGCGCCTTCGAAATGCCCAGCGACAGGTTTGCCGGCGACGCCTGCCCGCCCGACTGCCCGAGCGCCGCGAACGCGATGATCATGCCCCACACCGTCCCCGACAGCCCCAGCAGCGGCCCCAGGTTTCCGATTACATTCAGCGGCTCCACCTTCCGGAACCATCGGGCCGACTCCTCGCTGGCCGCAAGCTCTGCCGCCTCACGTACAGAATCCTTGTCGTCCGTCGGCACGTTCATCCCCGCCCGAACCACGCGGCTCACCATCGCATCATCTTCATCGACAAACGCCCTCAGGTCGTTCCAACGGCCCGCCTTTGCCAGCCCCGTAATGATCTGCACAGGCTCATCGGGCGCGATGTTCGCTTTCCGGATCTCGATCATGCAGATGATGATGATCGTCCACCCCGCCAGCGAGCCGATCACCAGCAGCACCGTGAACAAGTCGAACGACTGACTGAACAGTTCCCACAACGAGATCCGCCCGCCCGCCGCCTCCGCCGCGCCATTCGCGGCAGGCACCGCCGATGGTGGTGCGCCTGCCCCCTGCGCCATCGCCGCGCCCGCAAACGCGAACACCAGCGTGCACGCAACCGCCAGCAAAACCGTGAGCCGCATCCAGAGTCTGCGGCGGGAAGCAATCTGTATCAGTCGTGGTGTCATTGTCGCCATTCTAGTGAGTCCGCGCCGCATGCGCCGCCCCCTCACCCTTCCTCCCCCACATCCTCCGGCTTGATCTCCCGGCTGATCAAGTAGTTCCCGGTCATCCACTTGCCCAGGTCGGCCATCCGCGCCTTCGCATCGACAAACGGGAATGTCGGCGAATCCGGCGGGACCGCCTTCCCCGTCGTCGGACACCGCGCCCACTCATCGGGCAGCTTCCCCCTTGCGCCCCACGCCGCGGCAAACCCGTCCCATTCGGGCCGCGATGCCCACGCATCGGGCACCGTCAACTCCAGCCGCCGCTCGCCGCGGCCTTCCGCCTCGGCCTCCAGATGCGCCATCCCCTCGCTTGCGTCCCCGCCTTCCCGTTCCCCGCTCTCGATCCGCACCCGCGCCAGCGACGGTTCCGCATCGAGCCCCGCCCCCAGCCGCGATGCCCACTCGATCACCACCACCGCGCTTCCATCGACCACGCGGTCCCACCCGATGCTCTCCAGCTCCTCATCGCTCCCGCCGGACAACCGATACGCATCTACATGTCGCAGCACGGCAGGCTGCTCCACGCGCGCACCGTCTGCCGCTCGCTCCGCATACTCATTCACAAATACGAACGTCGGGCTGCTCACCTGCGCCGCATCAAGCCCCATCCCCTCACACACGCCGCGGACAAAACGCGTCTTCCCCGCGCCAAGCTCGCCCTCCAGCGCGACCACATCCCCCGCGCGCAGCAGGCTCCCCATCGCTCGCCCGAGCGCGGTCGTCTGACGCTCGCTGTACGCTCGCATTCGGACTCGCATATCAAACTATAAGCGCGCCGATCGTACCAAGACACCCGTTCGGGGATCCTAGCTGGCTCAATATGCCTTGACACGACAGTGTGATCAAGTAGACTGCGTTTGAGGAGGTATCAAAATGATACTATAGACCAATCGCTCTCTCGTCGGCGTTCTTGTTTGCTGCTCCAGTGCTTCTGCGTACGTCGATGTTTATGTCGATGTCGACTATGGCACCGGGAATACGGTTGCTTGGACCGTGACTGGCTACAAGTGCACCTTCGCGTCTTCTGGGTGTCCGGCCGGCAGCACCATGATTGATCCGAG
>JBBRUT010000145.1:0-8520 GCA_038247555.1 Phycisphaerales bacterium
ATCCCAAACAAATCCCTTGACAATCACCCGTCCATAAGCCATACTGTCCCCATGTTCTTCGAGGGGACCAACTCCGCTTCACCACCCGACCCCGACGCCGCCGCGGCGGCATTCCGCAGCCAGCCCCACGGCAGATTGGAGTAGTGCAGCATCAGCGCGGCCCAACCGGTGAGGATGAGCAGCACAGCGCACGCAGCAGCAAGACCGACACCGCCAAGAACTTTTCGGGCCATGCGCGGAACGTACCCGAAGTCGAACTCAGCCGCCCGCGCTGCCCTCACCGCCCGGCAGCGTCATCGACCAGGGGTTGAGGTAGGTGTCGATGTCCTCGCGGGTGATCGACTTGCCACTGACATCTTTCGTGCCGACGACGGTTTCGTAGGCGAGCTGGCGGACCGTCTTGCCTTCCTTGAAGGCGTCCTTGGCGAGGGCTGCGGACTTGTCGTAACCGATGACCGGAACCAGGCTGGTACACATCGCCAGCGAGCCTTCGATCAGGCCCTTGCACCGCTCGAGGTCGGGCGTGAGACCGCCGGTTCCTTCGGGGCCATCGAGGAGATTGTCGGTGAAGACGTGGCAGGAACGCGCGAGCAGGTGCGCGGAGTCGAGCAGGTTCGCGGCCATCATCGGCATGGCGACGTTGAGGTCGAGCAATGAACCAATGCCGCCCATGCCGCCAAGGAAGACGGCCGTGTCGTTACCGATGACCTGGCACGCGGCCATGATGACGGCCTCGCAGATGACGGGGTTCACCTTGCCGGGCATGATCGAGGAGCCGGGCTGCACGGCGGGGAGCACCAGTTCGCCGATGCCGCAGCGCGGACCGGAGCCGAGCCAGCGGATGTCGTTGGCGATCTTGGTCAGGCTGACGGCGATGGTGCGGAGATGGGCGGAGGCTTCGACGAAGGCGTCCTTGGCGTGCTGGGCCTCGAAGTGGTTGACGGCCTCGCGGAAGTGGATGCCGGTTCGCTGCGTGAGTTCCGCCGCGACGAGCGAGCCGAACTGCTCGTGGGCGTTGATGCCGGTGCCGACGGCGGTGCCGCCGAGGGCGAGCTCGGACAGCGTGTGCAGGGCGCGGTGGAGGCGCTCCTCGGCGTGGCGCATCTGCGAGGCGTAGCCGGAGAACTCCTGCCCGAGACGAATGGGCGTGGCATCGGCGAGGTGGGTGCGGCCGATCTTGACGACCTTGTCCCACTGCTCGGCTTTGCGCTCGAGGGATTCGGCGATCTTCTTGACGGCGGGGAGGAGGTCGTTGTGGATGCTGATGGCCGCGGCGAGGTGCATCGCGGTGGGGAAGGTGTCGTTGGAAGACTGACCCATGTTGACGTGGTCGTTGGGGTGGACGCCGCCGAGTTTGATCCATTCAGGATCTTTCGAGCGGCCAATGGGCTGGTGGGCGCGGACACAGACGAGGTTGGCGATGACCTCGTTGGCGTTCATGTTGGTGGAGGTGCCCGAGCCGGTCTGGAAGATGTCGACCGGAAAATGCGTCGCAAGTCCGCCGAAGGCGGGGAGGCCGTCCTGAATCTCGCGGCATGCTTCGATGATCGCGTTGGTGCGGGCGAGATCGAGGCGGCCGAGCTTGTTGTTGACGGTGGCGCACGCGGCCTTGAGCAGGCCATACGCCTTGATGATCCCCTCGGAGACGGGCCGGCCGGACATGGGAAAGTTCAACACCGCGCGCTGGGTGGAGGCGCCGAAGAGCGCGGAGGCGGGGACCTCCATGGGGCCCATGGTGTCTTTTTCGGTGCGGGTCTTGGCGGTGGTGGTGGTCATGGTGTGAGGATAGGGAGGAGGAGCCTCGCGCAGAGGCGCCGACCAGAGTTGGGAGATGACGGAAGGGATTTGGATCGAGGCGGCAGTTCTTCGCGCCTCTGCGCCTCTGCGCGAGATCTGCTTACCTCGCAAACTCAACCGCTCGCGTCTCGCGGAGCACCGTGACGCGGATCTCGCCGGGGAAGGTCATCTCCTCGCTGACGCGCTTGGCAATGTTGAAAGCGATGAGCTGGGCCTCATCATCGCCGACGCGCTTGGCATCGACCATCACTCGGACCTCGCGGCCGGCCTGGATGGCGAAGGCCTCGGTCACGCCGGGCTGCTTGAGAGCGATGTCCTGGAGCTCGTTGAGGCGCTGGATGTACTTCTCCATGCTCTCGCGGCGTGCGCCGGGGCGAGCGGAGGAGACAGCATCCGCCGCCATGATGATGGGCGTGTAGAACGTCGTCGAGGGGATGTCGGCATGGTGGCCGCCGATGACGTTGAGGATCGGCTCCTTCTCGCCGTACTGCTTGGCGAAGTCCATGCCGATCTTCGGGTGGCCGCCTTCCATCTCGTGGTCCATGGCCTTGCCGATGTCGTGGAGAAAACCGGCGCGGCGGGCGATGTTGCCATCGAGCCCGAGTTGCTCGGCGATGATCTGCGAGAGGTAGGCGACTTCCATCGAGTGGCGCAGGACGTTCTGGCCGTACGAGGTTCGGAAGCTGAGCTTGCCCATCGCTTCGACGACTTTGGGATGCAGGCCGCGGAGGTTGACTTCGAGGACAGCATCTTTGCCCGCCTTGAGGACGCGCTCGTTCATCTCGCTCTTGACCTTCTCGACGACTTCCTCGATGCGGGAGGGGTGCATGCGGCCGTCGGCGATGAGGCGGTTGAGAGACTCGACGGCGATTGCCTGGCGGATCTTGTCGAAGCAGGAGACGACGATGACGCCGGGCGTGTCGTCGACGATGATGTCGACGCCGGTGGCCTTCTCGATGGCCCGGATGTTGCGACCCTCGCGACCGATGATGCGGCCCTTCATGTCATCTGACGGGATGGGGACAGCGCGGACGGTGGCCTCGGCGGTGTGCTCGGTGGCGTAACGCTGGACGGCCATCAGGGTGATTTCCTGGGCCTTGGTCTTGGCTTCGAGCTGCGCCTCTTCGACGATCTTGTGCACGACCTTGGCCATCTCGAGGCGGGACTCATCCTCGACACGGACCAGCAACTCGCGGCGGGCCTCATCGACGGACATCCCTGCGAGGTGCAGAAGCTTGTCCTTCTGCTGCTGGAGGACGACCTCGACCTCCTCGTTCCGTTTGCCGAGGAGGGCATCTCGTTCCTTGAGCTGTTCCTGCTGCTTGGTGAGATGCTCTTCCTTGGCCGTGAGAGTGTCGAGCTTCTTGTCGAGCAGGTCCTCGCGCTTGGTCAAGCGCTTCTCGCCCTCGCGGAGCTCCTTCCGCCCTTCCTCAAGTTCCGCATCCAGCGCGGCTCGCTTGTCGAGCGACAGCTTCTCGGCTTCGACTCGCGAACGCTCAACTATTGCCCGCGCCTCATCCTTCGCCTTGTCCTCGGTCTGGCGGGCCTGCTCGCGCGCAGCGGCGAGGGTTTGTCCGCGCATCGCGCCGAGGATGAAAAAGCCAACGATGAACCCGAGGACGAGTGCACCGGCGGCGATGCCAGCGACGGCACCGGTGCCGAGCTCGGCGAGTGTGAGGGAGAGTGAACCGTCCATGCGACCGTCCTTTCGGACGCGCGGCGATCATGCCGGCGCGTCGGTGTGGGTCGGCTGGCACGGGAAGTGGAGACCGAAGACCCGTGGCCGGTGAGGGCGACGGGCTCTGGCTGCTCGGCAGCAGATCGGGATGCTCAGTCCGCGGGTTGGATCAGGTTGAACGCCGCAAAGGACGATCGCGCATGCAGATGAGATGCAGGTTTGGTCGTTGCGGTCTGAACTTCAGGGGCCCTCTGATCTGCGGCAAGGTGTGAATCACGAATCACGCTGAGCAATCTCGATCTATGCCGGACGGCACGCCCACGAGGGGTCGCACAATCCGGGCGAAGCCCCTGGCAATCCGACCGTGCGGCCACTGAAAGGGCCGCGCGGGAGGGACCACTGGGGGCCGCGCTGAACAGCCGGATGGTCCCCCGGAAACTCCGGAGCCAACCGACAGTGAACAAGCCCGGCGGCATGACCGCCGGGATAAGCATGATTTAACCAGATCGTTGCCGAACGGTCAAGCGACTCGGACGGATGATCTTGCCTGGCGACGCTGGATTTCGTCCATGTACTGGGCGAACAGTTCCGCAACAAACTGGCGATGTGCCGGGTTTGCGGCGAAATCGAAGGCGACGCCAAGGTAGAGAGATTGGCTCGAATCCATGTGGGTATGGGCGATTCTGCCCGTTACAGCCACCGGTTCAGGGATGATCGGCCTCAGGTCCATCCGGAGCCAGAGGAATGCCCGGCTGGTGGCGGTCTGAATGTCCTCGTGCTTGATCATGAGTCCCAAACCGCCACCGGAAATGTTCAGCAGACTGCCGGTAAACGCCGGGCCGACCTCCGGAAGGATGAGAGATTGGGGCAGGTCGCCCTCGGTACGAGGGGCAGAACCGCCCTCCATGGCGTCGACGATCCGGACACGATTCGCGGTCTCCGCGGCGACAACACTCAGCGGATCAAAGAGCGGCCACGACTGGACCTGGGGCAGATGGAGTTCCGCCGTAGAGATGCGGAAGAAGCTCCGGCGGGTGCAGCGCTCGACCTTGTCGGGCATGGTGAGAATGAGCTGGCTGGGATGCCCTGCGGGCCCGGGCTTCGCAGCGATTGTCCGGGTGAGGAACATCCAGCGGTTCTGGCCAATGGTCATCGCGCCGACGAGTTCAATGCCGGGACGGAGGGGGACTGCATCCCCGAACGCCGCGGGGGATTCGATAGCGATCGCGTCGTCGTTGATTCCGACGATCTTGACGCGCCAGACGATATCACTACCGGGTTCAGCGGCCGGAGCAGCATCGGGGGCGGGACGGATGGAAATCTCCAGCGCACCGCCGCGCTCGTACAGCTTGTAAAGCTGGTCTTTCCACTGCTCGGTACGTGATCGTGAGGCCGGCACAGATAGGTCCTCTCGGATCGGTCTTCTGGTCGAAGGATCTCTGCCGCACATGCGGCGTTGGATTTGTATGGCCATCGCACCCGAACGTTGGATCCGTGGGGGTGGAGCCTTCCCGAAAGCCGACGCGACCGTGGCGCAGGCACAGGAACCAAGAGAGAATCGGTTGCGGTTGCCCGGCTGGTGAGCGAGGTCAGCGATCGCCGGTTGGGCCTGGTGCGGTTGTGGGGGATTTGCGGACGGAAACTGTCTCGATGACGCGGAGGGCGGCTGCGGCATCGGCAAGATCGGCGTCCGATAGCTTGCGACGGGCAAAGCGCAGGGTGTAATAGTGCCGGGCGATGGTGGCGAAGGAAGCGGCGATCTCGGGGTTTCGTCGGCGGATAGAGCGCGCATGATCGAGCGGTGAGCGGGAGCGCGGTTTCTCTGCCCCGGCGCGGCGCATGACTTTGAGCGCGCGGCGGTAGAAGCCGGATTGCGACAGAAGCCCTCGCAGCTCCGGATCCAGGTCGCCGTGGGCGAGCCGGCGGAAGAGCACGGAACGGCGCTTGCGCCAGATGATCCAGATCGTGAGGGTGATCAAGACTGTGAGGCCAACCCACCAGCTCACGAGTCGGAAGAACTCGGCCCCAACGCCCATCTCACCGGGCATCCCGATGAACCGCCAGAGTTGCACCCACGCGTCCTGGAGGCTGGCAGCGAACTCGGAGAAGCCGCGACGGTTTTGTGCTTCACCGCCGAGCATCCGGGTTTGCCGGGAACGATCAAACCCGATGATCGACTCGTTCCAGTTGAACTCAAGCAGCTCGTAGAGTGAACGGATTCGGCTGAGCAGGCCGGTCGGGGGGCGGTGGATCCGCTCGATATCACCCGGGGGCGATGGATCGAGCGTGATCCATCGGCCCTGTCCCACGCAGACTTCCACCCATGCGTGCGCGTTTGACTCACGAACGGTGTACTGGCTGGTGAAGGGGCTGAAGTCAGTCGCCACGTAGCCCAGAACAAGTCTGGCCGGGATGTCTGCGCTCTGGCACATGGCGACCATCGCGGAGGCGAAGTACTCGCAGTGGCCGCGCTTGGTGTCAAACAGGAACATCTGGATCGGGTCCTGGCCCTCTTTGGGCGCAACCATCTCGAGTGTGTAGGCGAAGTTCCGCTGAAGGTGGTCGCGGATCTGCGTGGCATCGCGCCTTCGTCGGAAAGAGCGCTGAGCCTCATCGAGCTGCTCATCCGGCTCCGAACCGGTGGCGGCGAGGTCATCGAGAAGGGTGCGAGTAAAGTCGGCGATCGGGCCCTGCCGGAACGTGGTGGGCACGCGCGGCTCATATCCGGCGGAGCTGAGATCGTTGGGCAGCGAAGCCACGGTGTACTCGCCGCGACCGGCGGACCGGTTTTTGCCGGCGCGCCGCATGGAGAGGTCGATGGGTGAACGCTTCAACCCGCTTTCTGAGGCGGAGGAAATCCAGACGGGACGCCAAACATGGAAGAAATAGTCCTCTCCCTCGCGACGAGCGCCCCGGGGAATGATGTGCTGAATCGTCAAGGTGCGATCCGTCACTCCGGGCCCGAGCGCGACTTGTTCCCCGGCTGAAACGGATTCGGTTCGCACTACGCTGATATCGAGCTCGCTGACCCATTGTCCGCGATCGAGATAGAGGTCTCGAACCGCACCGCGCAGGTAGACAGGGCGGGATGAGTCGCCGATGTTGAGCCCGTCGCCATCGGTCACGCTGAGATCGAGCACCGGTATCTGCGATTCGTTGAGGAAGCCGCTTGCGCCAAGACGAGCGTCATCGGTGAAGCCGATCTGGGCCTGCCCGGGCTTGCCGAGCGCACCGAGGAGGTCGCTGCCGATGCCGCGGGGCGTGAGAATGAAGACCCCGGCGGCGAGTGCGCACGCGGCAAGCACGCTCATACCCACGACGCGCCGAAGCTGATGGAAGAGGGTGCGCGCGGTGATGGCGGCGTGGGCGATGCCGGTGGTGCTTGCGCTGTTGATCTCCGTGAGCATTGCGGAGGTGACAATGAGCGGGGTGTAGACCGTGAGGGCGATGCCCAGCGGCAGCGAGTTGCTCGTGAGGATCGCGGCGATGACCCCGAAGAGGCTCAGACCGAGGAGTTGGGCCTCATCGCGCGCGGTGCGGCGGTCCACGAGCTTGACGAGCTGGACGTGTACGAGGAACGTGCCCAGTGTCGAGACCAGCGGACGCTGGCCATCACGGAAGATCGAAGCCTGCAGGAAAGCGTTGAGGATCGCAAGGAAGACGAGGATGTTCACTGCCGCGCGAGGGAGTGCCCAGGGCCGGGGACTCTGGGCAAACTTCTCAGGATCGGGGCGTCCTGCGATGTAGCCGATCAGGGAACCGATCATGCCCAGGGCCAGCAGCCCCCAGGCCTCATCCGCGATGGTGAAGGAGAAGATGCCCACGGCGATGGTCAGGCAGATGATCAGGTTGACCCGCGCGGTGATGATCATGCGGTCACCTGCTGCGTGGGCGGAGACTCAAGCCCGATCGTGGTGAGGTGGACCACCCGGTCGCTGCCCGGGCCATAGGAACGATCTGCCGCGCCGGCATGGATCGCGGCGATGATCGACCCGGGGGCCGCGGCCGCGGCGGGAAATCTGCCGGCTTCGGGATGCGCATCGAGCGCGGAAAGGTCGAGCACGCCGAGTTCGCGGGCGATGGTGAGCATGTGGGCAGGGCCGGGCATGGGGCGGAGCATGACCGAGGCGCGCGGCACGGCGATGGCGACACTGAGCCCCTGCTCAAGACTTTGGGCGGCGAGACCGACGGCAAGCGAGATTGCCAGCTCATTGTCGACAGCAGCAGACTTGCCGGGGATGAGCCGGAGAACGATCCAGAGGCGCGCGGGCGCGGGCGAGGCATTCTGCTTGACGAGCAGGGAGCCACCCCCTCCACCACCTCCTCCCCAGCCGCCGCCTTCGCCCGATTGGGACTCGGGCGTGTCCATGTGCATACGTTTGGCCGAGGCACGCCACGCGATGCTGCGCAGACTGTCGCCGGGGATGTACTCGCGGAGCGCGAAGAACTCATCGCCCGGGCCCTGGCGGCGCGAGGCGATCGCGGCATCGCCGGTGCGGCCGAGAAGGTCGGCGGCGTTGCCAGGCGGCGGAATGAGCGCGGGGGTGATGACCGCTTCTTCCGGGACGAGGAACTCGACCGTTTTGCGGATGAGGCCGAAGGGGAAGGTGGAGATGAGACGCACACCGATGAGGCGGACGCGGCCGCGGCGGAGCGTGGGGATGTCGACGCGGGCGGTGACCGCCTCGCCGGGCGCGACGTGGGGGACGAAGACCGCGGGGCGCTGGATATGGGCGGTCCAAGGCTCGGCTTTGGCCTCGCCTCCCCCACTGCCGCCTATTGAGCCGGGGCGGCGGGGCCACCACGTTCGCGAAGGTGGAACTTCCTCCAGCCGCATGGCGAAGGCGGGGACCCAGCGATTGCGGTTGCGGATGGTGTAGGCGAGGGCGAGCTTGTCGCCGGCACGGGCATCGGCGAGTGCGCGGCGTTCGATCTCGATACCCATGAGCATGGTGCCGGAAAGAACGCCGGAGACGACCATCGCCGAGAGCGAAAGGCCGAAGGCCCAGAAGAGCAGGTTGTTCTGGCTGTTGAACGCGCCGATG
>JBBRUT010000146.1:0-8492 GCA_038247555.1 Phycisphaerales bacterium
CACTGGATCGAGCAGGCACTTGCGCGGGTAGGGGGAGTGGAGAAAGCGGCGGGCGGTGGTGGGAGCGCGGCGGCAGGATCACAGCTCGATGCGGAGTATCTGGAAGAACTGAAGGCTCACATCTCAAAGCTCAAAGCGCAGATAGCCGCGGCGGAGGGGGACTGGCGCGCGGTTGATGCCAACGAGCTGCAGCGCGGCAAGGAAGCGCTGGACAAGCTGAGCATGCGGCTGCACGAGGTGTCGATCGCGCAGTCGCTGCGGGGTGAGCGGGGGGCGTAGCGACCAACGTCAAGGCAGGTACGCAGAGGATTCAGAGAATGCGCAGAGAGCGCAGAGAAGGGGTGGGAGCGGAGTTCAACGCGAAGGCCGCGAAAGGCGCGAAGAGCGAAGGGTGTCAGAGCCCGGAGCGCGAGCGACGGGTGTCGCGGGAGCACTCACGACTTGGAGGCGATGTCAACCGCCGCGCCGCACTCGGGGCACTTGCCCGTGCGCAGCCCGGCGAGGTCGTAGTCGCACTTGGCGCAATGGCCCGGTCTGCGCCGCCGAATCTCGCGGCGGAGTTTCACGAGCGAGAAGATGATGGCCGCGAATGCCGCGAGGATGGAGAGGTCGCCGAGGACACCGAGCCAGAGGATGCGGTGCTTTACGACTGGGCCGGACACATATTCGGGTATGCGGTCCATCGGGATGGCCACACGACCGAGTTCTGGATTGAGATCCTCAAGAAGTTGAACACGACTCAGCTCGCTTGTGATCCGATCGTCAGGTCCGAACGACACCTCATCCGTTCGGATCTCGAAGCTCGCGTGCCAGAGGCCACGCTGCACATGGCTCACATCGTGATGAACGCGCACCAGGCTTCCGTGCTCGGTCGTGCCGGCGCCGGGTCGTCCAGCCGGGGCACCTCTGCGCGAGCTTGAGCGGGGCGGCTGGGTTGTCCAGCGGTCATCGACCTGAACAGCATGAGCTGACCACAAGCGGACCCCCGTCGGAAGCTGTTGATTTCTACCAAAGAGAGGCGCAGTTACATTTGCGACTGGCGTGTCAATGGAAGCTGGCAACCGCCATGCACTGAACACGACAAAACCCACGGCCGCGACAATCACCGCCACGTAAACGGCTGCGCGGAATGGCCTGCGGATCTTCACGACTCAGATTGTGACGTGCCGCGGCGGAATACGCAACACGGTCCTCTTCTCCGCGTTCTCCGTGTCCGACTCGGTGATCTCTGTGGACCAGCCTTTGAGTCAACAAGGGAGCACCGAGATCTCGAAGCCGATCTCGGTGGCACGGGTCACACCGGCAGGTCATCGTCCTTATCTGGTCCGCCGCCATCGCGGAAGCTGCCGACGGGGCCGGTCTTTTTGCCGGGCGAGAAGCTGACCACCGGCACGCGGAACGGATCGTCGAACGGTGGCGGCTCGACACCGCCACCGCCGCCGCGGTTGCCGCCCGGCGCGGACTGCGGCGATGTGTAGGTTTTTGAGAGACCGGTGCCGCCGGCGTATGCGCCGTAGCTCTTGAAGCGTGTGCTCTTGGCGTCCCACGTGAGCTTCACAACATCGGTCGGGCCGTTACGCTGCTTGGCGATGATGATCTCGGCGACGTTGAGCTTGTCGGCGTTCTCCATCTCCCAGTCGCGGTCGCCGACGTGGTAGTACGCCTCGCGGTGCAGGAGCGCGACGACGTCGGCATCCTGCTCGATCGATCCGGATTCGCGGAGGTCGCTCATGCGGGGGCGGTTCTCGCCGCGGGTTTCCGGGCCGCGGTTGAGCTGCGCGAGGCAGACGACGGGGACATTGAGTTCGCGCGCCAGGGCCTTGATGCCGCGGCTGATTGCGCCGACCTCGTTCTGGCGGCCGTCTTTTTGTGCGCCGGGTGCGGACATGAGCTGGAGATAGTCGACAAAGATGGCCTTGACGCCGTGCTGCGCAACAAGGCGGCGCGCGCGGGTGCGCAGGCCGAGCACGGAGAGGCCCGGTGAATCGTCGATGAAGATGGGCGCGTGCTCGAGTTCGATCGCGGCGTCTGCCAGCCGGCGGTAGCCGTCTTCGTTGAGGCGACCGGAGCGCATGTCGTGGCTCGACAGGCCCGACCGCGCGGACAGCATGCGCTGGGCGATCGAGCTCTTGCTCATTTCCATGCTGAAGAACGCGACGGGGACCTGCTTGCCGTCGCGCGGCCCGTGCGATGAGCCGCCGAATGCCACCTGTTCGGCGAGGTTCAGAGCGAGCGCTGTTTTGCCCATGCTCGGTCTGGCCGCGACGATAATCATCTCGCCCTGCTGCAGTCCGCTCATCAGCTCATCGAGATCGGGGTAGCCGGTGGCGATGCCGCAGATGCCCTTGCCCTGGAGCGATTCGAGCCGTTCGACTTCGCGGTCGAGCAGGACGTTGAGGCGCTCCGCGGCGGAAGTTTCTTCCTGCTGGGCGATCTCGAAGATCAGCGACTCGGCGGAGTCGACCACTTCGCGCGCTCCATCGGCGCCGAGGGTGCCCGCGTTATACGCGTCGTAGAGGATTTTGCCGCCGGCGTTGATCAGCTTGCGCAGCTTGGATTTGTCGGCGATGATCTTGGCGAAGTGCGCGGCGGAGGCGGGGCCGGGTGTTTCCTGCGCGAGCTGCTGGAGATAGGCCGCGCCGCCGACATCCTTGAGTTGTTCGCGGTCGCGCAGTTCCTCGTGCAGGAGGAGCAGGTCGCCGGATTGCTTCTGGTCGTAGAGCCGGACGATCGCTTCGTAGATTGCCGCGTGCGATTCGAGGTAGAACGCATCGGGCGATTTGAGGATCGGCACGACCTCGTGGATGATCGATGGGTCGAGGATCATCGCGCCGAGCAGGGCCATCTCGGCTTCGGGGGAGTGCGGCGGCGGCTTCTCGAACATCTTCTCCAGCGAGACGCGCTCGAACGCCGCCCCCCCCGACGAGCCGCCGCGGCCGCCACGTCCCCAGTTGCCGCGCTGATCGCGCTGCTGGGGGTCGCCGGAAGAGGATGGGGAGGTGCCGGGGAAGGAACTCATGAGGAACGGAGCGTACGAGGATCGCGGTCAGGTCGCAGAGACTTCGCTGGAGTTTCCCACGCCGACCGTCAGGTTGCACACATTGCTGGCGCTACGAGCGCAACATCCGTGGAATCGGGCAGTTACCGTCATCCTCGCGAAGCGTTCGCCATCCCATTTACGACATCCGACATTGGGTCAGGGGACGACCTTCACCACGCTCACCTTGGGAGCCAGGAGTTCGTAGACCATATCGACGTCCTGGGTGCTCAGGCGGATACACCCCATGGACATGCTGCGGCCGATCGAATCGGGCTCCACGGTGCCGTGGACGCCAAAGCCGGTGTGGGCCTTGCTGGCGTCATCGAAGCCATCGAGTCCGACCCAACGCTCGCCGATGGGGTTCTTCGGGTCATCCGCGCCGAAGCGATCGCCGGTGCGCGGATTCACCCAGGAGGGGTTCACGAGCTTGCTGTTGTTGCGGACGACAAAGTTGGCGATCGGTGTGCCATCTTCGGCGCCCAGGCCCACCATGAATGAGCGGACGTAGACCCACCCCGGTTCCGCGCCGCTGGCGAGTTTGGAAGTTCCGACCGTGCTCGGGGAGGGTGGGTCGCCCATGTAGATGTCCATGCGGAATGCGGATTTGCTCACCACGGCATGGAAGGGCCCGTTGGCGACCTTGAGCTTCTGATCGATACGGATGCGGCTGGGGTCGGCGAGCTTGTTGAGCCGCGCGATGAGCATGTACTCGGTCGTCAGGCCGAGCTTGCGGTTGATGACCGGGAGGCTGTCGCCGCTGACAACGGTATAGACCTGTGAGAACGGATCGCCGGGCGCGGCGGTGGCGGAGAACACCAGTACATCGCTGAGTTCGCTCATCCACCGGCGCAGCGCGGGCCGTTCTGACTCCGGGGTGCGTTGATCGAGCAGAACGCGGTTGAGCTGGGTGCGGCACTCAACGAGTTTGCCCTCGCGCTGGGCCCGTTCCGCGGCGTCGACAAGGTTGGCAAGGTCGGCGGGGAGCCCGCTGCGTGCGGTGGCGGGCTGCTCGGCCGTGCCGGCGGGCGGTGTAGAGATGAGCGGATCGCGCACCGTGTCCTGGGGTTGGGTCGCGGGCGCGCCTACCGCGGGAAGCGACTGGGGCGGTGCGGTGGGGAGAGGCTGGGTGAGCGTTGGTGCGGGAGCGAGCGTCCGCGGCGCACCCATGGTGAACTCGGCGGGCTGCGGGCGGGGGTCGGGAGTGCGCTCGGGAGCGGGTTCGGGGGGCCTGGGTGTGGGCGCCGACTCTGTGGCGAGCGGGTCGGCGGCGGTCTGCGCGCTGGCGTTCTGCGGACCCACGATGGCGTTGCCGCTGTCGCGGCTCCAAAGAGCCCAGAGCAGCCCGCCTCCACCGAGCACCACCAGCGCGGCGACGCCGAGTACCACGCGGGCTTTGGCCCGCCGCTTGGCGCGATAGACGGCAACGGATGAACTGGGGATGCGCTGTCCGCGCGCGTTCTGCGATGCAAGGGCCATGGAGAGCTTCCGTTCTTCCCGTGGGAGCAAATCAAGTTGTCTGACGCTTAGGCCGTCGAGATGATTCCCGGCTCGGCCGCGTCTGCTTTCTTCGGTTAACCCGGTGCGGCATGTCCAGCAGGGCTGAACCTGTCAAACCGGAGCACCCGAGACTCGGTGACAAGCATCTTCACGGGGCGGTCGTGAAGATCGCAGGGCAGCCTCTGTCCCGGCCCAATCACCTGGATATCCAACCCCACACCGCACACGACCCCCCTGACCGAGGGTTGAGCCAGGAACCGATCATAGAACCCTGCGCCGTGCCCGATGCGCCCGCCGTGTTCATCAAAACCAAGCCCTGGCACCAGCAGGAGATCGATCTGGCTAACGGGGATGACCGGGCAGTCCTGGCGGGGTTGCAGAAGGCCCGGGGCGGGGTTCTGGGTGTCGGGCTCGAGGTCCGTATCGAGGTTGGCAATCGCCTGGGGTGTGATGGTGCGCGAGGGCCAATCGACCCTTGGAAGCGCGGCGGACTTTCGGGCGGCGAGGATTCGGGGTATGAGCGGGCGAAGATCGACTTCGTGGCGGGAGGCCATGGGTACAAACAGCAGGACCGTCCGGGCCGCGATGAACTCGGGGAGAGTCAAGATTTGTTCAACGACCCGGCGCGACAGTTCTGCCGCTTCCTGAGTCGAAAGTGCCGCGAGGCGACCCCGGAGCACGATTCGTTGCTGCCTTTTCAAGGTCCGGGAATCGCTCACGCTTGAAGTTTAGCGGCCGGGACACGATCCCGGACTCGTATGGACTGTGGGGACGGGAAGCGCAAGGCGGGTTGGGGACAAGTGTGACTGGGTTCAAGGGAGCGTTGCAATGCCAAGTGGTAACATCGGAATCTTGTTCGCGGCCGTGGGTGGCGCGATCGGAATGGCGACGGTTTGGGCACCCGCCGCGCCGCCGCGGCCGCTGGGGCAGATCAACGCCCGGCCGGATCTCCCCGCTGGCTCCTCACCCCAGGCGCAGGGCACGCGATCGGCGGTCATCAACGGGCGGTTGATCTTCACAGCGAGCGACGGGATCAACGGGACGGAAGTCTGGTCGAGCGACGGGACAGAGGAGGGGACGATTGTGCTTGGGGACATCAACCCTGGCACGGGCAACACCTTGACGGGCGCGATCTGCCGATCGGGCGACCTTGTTTTGTTCTCGGCCGATGACGGCGTGCATGGGTTGGAGCTGTGGGCGACGGACGGAACGCGGGAAGGCACGCGCATGGTCAGGGACCTTGTGCCGGGGTCTGTAAGCGGCACGCCCATGCACCTGACCGACGTCAACGGCACGCTCTTCTTCGCAGGGAGTGATTCCGGTGGATCGACGCAGCGAACCCTCTGGAAGTCCGATGGGACCACCGAGGGTACGGTGCTGGTGCGGGATTTTGCCGCGGAAAACATCGGCCTTGGCGGGTTCACGCCCGCCATCGCCGCGGCGGGCAACAGGGCGATCTTTCACGCCTACAGCAACATCGCGGGCGCGGAGGTGTGGACGAGCGACGGGACGCCGGGCGGCACCGTTCCCTTGCCGGAGGTCTGGCCTGGAACGTGGGGCGTGGCATCGGGGCTGGTGAGCACCGGCCCGCTGGTGTTCTACGTCGGGCACGGCGAGGGCGTCGGGAACGAACTGTGGCGGACGGACGGAACGGCGGCGGGCACGTTCATGGCTCGCGACCTGCTGCCGGGCACCGGCGGCATTTCACCGCAGTTCATGGCCGCGGCGGGGGGAGTGTTGTACTTCCGCGGCACCGACGCCAACAACGCGCCCGGGCTGTACCGCAGCGACGGGACGTTCGCGGGGACAACGCTGGTGCGCACGGTGGACATGTGGTTCTCGTACTCGTCGGAAGGCCCGGGTGTGCTGGGCAACTCGATCTATTTTCCCGCAAACGATGGCAGTGCGGGCAACGAGCCCTGGCGATCTGACGGTACTTTCGGTGGGACCCAGCGCATCCGCGATCTCCTGCCCGGGAGCGCAGGCTCGCAGCCGATCGAGATGACGGGGATCGGGTCCAGGGTCTTCTTCAGCGCCAACACCGGCTCGGGCCGCGCGCTGTATCTCACCGACGGCACCAGCGCCGGGACTGTGCTGGTGAAGCAGTTCGATGCCGCGAACGGGCAGATCTATCACCCCAGCTTCCACGATGTGAGCGGCGTCCTGCTCTTCACCGCCGATGACGGGCTCAGCGGGCTGGAGCTTTGGAGGAGTAATGGCACGACTGCCGGGACTTACCGCGTCAAGGAGATTCGTCCGCTGCGGACGACCGGCAGCGCACTCCCGACGGCGCCGGTGATGGTTGCCGGTGATGACGGCCCACGCGTGCTCTTTCGCGCCAGCGACGGGCTCACCGGGCGCGAGCTGTGGGAGACCGACGGCACGCGCGCCGGAACGCGTCGCGCAGCGGACACACTTGCGGGCGCTAGCGGACAGACCGCCGCCGTCATCTCGACGAATCCGCGAACCGCGGGCAGGGTGAATGGGATCACCGTGTTCACGGCCAGCGACGGTTCGACCGGCACCGAGCTGTACCGTCTTGATGCGGGCTCGCCGACGGGCTCATCACTCGTTAAGGACATCCGCGCGGGCGGCGACTCGAACCCAGAGTCGTTCCTGACGATCGGCAACACGTTATTCTTCCGCGCCGATGACGGAACGAGCGGCATCGAGCTGTGGAAGACGGACGGTACAACGGCGGGGACGATGCGCGTCAAGGACATCCGCGCGGGCGCGAACGCATCGGTTCCTGCGCAGCTTACCGAACTCAACGGCGTGTTGATCTTTCAAGCGACCAACGGCACCAACGGCGTCGAGCTGTGGCGGAGCGATGGGACGGAGGGGGGGACGATGCTGGTGAAAGACATCAGTACCGGTGCAGCATCGGGAAACCCTGCCGGCTTTGTGCCCTTTGGCGGTGGGCTTGCATTCGCCGCGACGGGTCCGGGCGGGCGCGAGATCTGGTTCACCGATGGCGCTGAGGCAGGGACGATGCGGCTGGTCGATGTCGTGCCGGGCACGACGGGATCGAGCCCGGGCCAGTTGTCGCCGGGGCTTGACGGGGGAATGGTGTTTGTCGCGACAACGCCGGGGCTGGGCCAGGAAGTGTGGTTCACCGACGGAACAGAGGATGGGACGATCAACCTCGCAGACATTGCCCCGGGGGAGGCACCCAGCATTCCCAGGTTCCTCGTGAACGCGGGGGACACGTGGTTCTTCGCGGCGGAGGATGCGGAGTTCGGACGCGAACTGTGGCTCACGGACGGGACGCCGGCGGGGACACGGCGCGTGGCAGACATCGTTCCGGGTGCGGAGTCGGGATGGCCGACTCAGATCACCAAGGTTCGCGATAGCCTGGTCGCGTTCATGGCGATTACGCCCGCGCACGGCACCGAGCTCTGGACCAGCGACGGCACCACGGCGGGCACCAAGCGAGTTTCGGACATCGCGCCGGGTGAGCTGAATAGCGCGCCGGGGCAGTTGACGGCGTTGGCGGGCGGCGTGCTCTTCGCGGCGGATGACAATCACAACGGGCGCGAGCTGTTCCTGTGGCGGGCCGATGATGCGTGCCCCTGCGATTGGGATGTGTCCGGGGTGACAGAGGCCACCGACCTCTTCCAGTTCCTGACCGACTGGTTCGCGGGCCGCGGCGACTTTGACAGCAATGGGGCGAACGCGGTGCCGGATATATTTGCGTTCCTGAGTTGTTACTTCGGGTGTCAGTAGGAGGGAAGCAGGAGAAGAGGATTCCGGATTCCGGGGTTCGGACTTTGGGTGACGTGAACCGCGTGGCACAACACCGCTCTGGAGAGCGGTGCCACCACAGCGGCGTTACCATGCCAGCGTGCCGCTGATTGTCTGTGGAATCGATGAGGCGGGATACGGCCCGCTGCTTGGCCCGCTGTGCGTGTCGATGGCGACGCTGCGCATTGAGGATTGGAACGAGGGGGACCGC
>JBBRUT010000147.1:0-8475 GCA_038247555.1 Phycisphaerales bacterium
GCCCCTTTTTCATTTCGCGAGATCGTTTGAGCCGCCGCGGAGCAGGATGCGGAGTTGGACAGTGGGAGATGGCGTGGCCGGATTGGGGTTCCAGAAGATCACGCTCAGGGGCCAGTCTGCTGGAGAGGGGAGTCGCGAGCCGCCATCGGGGATGACTTCGATGCGGCCGGGGAACTGCTTACGCATCAGTTGATCGAACTCACCGACAACCGCTTCGGCCTTGAACCCGTCTGACTTGGGCGGTGTCTGCACGATGAGCAGGTCAGGATGGAGAGCACTTGGGCGGAGCAGCAGCCAAGAGGAAATGGAACCGCTGATACGGTCGATGGATGGACGGCTTGCGCGGAGCCAGGCCGCGCAGGACTGCTCGAACGCCGCGGCGGATTCGGGGTCGAGCCATGCCCCGCGGACCTTCAACGCGTTGCCGAGCCATGCGCGGAAGTCGGCGCGGAAGAGACAGAAGAAGGGCGCGGCGGGCGGGCTCATCTTCAGCTGCGCGCTGGGCCAGTGGCCCGCGGCGATGTTGAGGCCGCGGATGGTTGAGGGCTCATCGGCGCGGGAGTTCCAGCTCTGGTCGAGACGGATGAGGGGCGGGCCGTTGAGCTTGGCATACTCGCCGATGCGCCGCGCGGCGGGAGACATGGGCAGGGCGGGATCAAAGAGCGCGACCTTGTCGGGCGTGATCCAGCGACCATGAAGCATGAGCGAGCGGGCGTTTGGGGCGCCCAGGGCGTGGATGAAACGGCCGGCGCGCCCGGAGGCGAAGCTGGATTCGAAAGTGAGGCGGAGGGCGTTGATGTCCGCGAAGAGTTCGAAGACGGGAAGCCCGGCCTCAGCGCCGCGCTGCGATGCGGCCCACCGGCGGTGCGGGATGGCGGCCGCGGTTTCGGGCTGCGCGGTATCGGCGACGAACTCGATGATCGGCGAGCCGGATTCGAAACCGGAGACGTGGAGGAGGAGGGGCTTTCGACTCGAGAACGCGGCGGCGGCAAGGGCGATGTTGGTGCGGGAGGAATCCGGGACAGGGAGGAAGAGTTCGACTGCGCGAACAAGGGTTTGTTCAAAGACACGGGCTTCGGCGGCGGGGTCTGATGCCGGGGGGAGCGGCCGCGGATCAAGCCAGAGGGAAAGGAGTGCGACGGGCTCCGCCGCGGCGGAGGCGCTGGACTCGCTGAGCGCGGGCGCGTGGCCGGCGAAGGGCCAGGCGATGAGCAGAGTGAAGGCGAGCAGGGAACGAATGAGCATGCGGAGGCTCCGGTTCGTGGAGTGTACCGGTGATGGTCGATGATCGTTGTTCCCTAGGATTGCGAGAGCATGACGATTGCCGCACATGAACCCGAGCGCATACTGATCATCCGGCCGAGCGCGCTGGGGGATGTGTGCCGGACAGTGCCGGTGCTGGTCAGCCTGAAGCGAAGGTGGCCGCGGGCGCGGGTGGATTGGGTGGTGCAGGATTCGTTCACGGCGGCGATCGACTGCCATCCGGACCTGGGGCGCATCGTGCCGTTTCCGCGTGCGCAGTTTGATCCGTGGTGGAGGTCCCCCACTGCCTTCGCAGCGTTGATGCGTTGGATGGGCAGCTTGCGGCGCGAACGGTATGACCTGGTGCTGGATTGCCAGGGGCTTCTGCGGTCGGGGATCTTTGCGCGAGTGACGGGGGCCGTGCGGCGGATCGGGTATGCGAACGCGGAGGAACTGGGGTGGATCGGGCTGAACGAACGCGTTGATGCGCCGATGACGGAGCACACGGTTGATCGGATGTTGAGGTTGGCGGGCGAGGCGACCGGGTTCGAGCCGGTGCAAGATTTGCGGCTGTATTCGGCCGCGGCGGAGCGGGAGGCGGTCGCGGCGGATGCGCGGCTGGCCGGGAAGCGGATTGCGGTGATTGCGCCGACCAGCCGATGGCCGGGGAAGCTGTGGCCGGCGGAGCGGTATGCGGAGGTCGCGAAGTGGCTGCTTGCAGAGCGTGATGGCGGCGCTTCGCGCTTCGATGCGGTCGCGGTTGTGGGTGCGAAGTCCGAGCGTGAACAGGTCGGGGCATTGCTGGAGCTTGCATCGCGCGATGGGCGGGTGGTGGATCTCGTCGGCGGTACAAGCATTGCGCGACTGATGGCGGTGATCGAGGCGTCATCGCTGGTTGTGGCGAACGACTCTGCCGCGGTGCACATGGCGGTGGGGTTTGATCGGCCGATCGTAGCGATTTATGGGCCGACGGAAGTGCTGCGCGTGGGGCCGTACGGGCGTTCGCATCAGGTGGTGCAGGTGGTGCGCGAGGGGGATGCGTTCGATCACAAGGATGAAGAACGCGGACGGGAGATGATGGAGCGGGTGACGGTGGGGATGGTGGTGGAACGATGTGGGATGGGGGATGTGGGAAATGGGAGTTCGAAAGAAGGAAGCGAAGGCAGAGAGGAAGTAGAAGAGATAGACAAGGCAGGAGCCCCCTCCGTCGCCTTCGGCGACACCTCCCCCTCCGGGGGAGGAGAGTCGGAGCGATGAGCGGGCGGCGGCCGGTGATGCGGTTGTTTGTCGCGGTGTATCCGCCGGTGGAGGCGGCCGCGGCGATGCTGGAGCTTCTGCGCGGGGTGGAGTTGCCGGAGCAGCGGCTGGTGCCGCCGGAGCAGGTGCACATGACGCTGCACTTTGTCGGGGACACGGACAAGCGACAGCTTGAAGATGTGATGGAGTCGGTGGAGCGGGCGGCGGCGGGCGTGGAGGCGTTTGCGTTGACGCCGCGGCGGCTGATGTGTTTGCCGGATCGCGGCGAGCCGCGGCTGGTTGCGGTGGAGACGGATGCGCCGGCGGGCTTGCTGGAGATTCAGCGTCGGCTTGCGAAGAAGCTGGCGAGGCCAGCGCGGGAACGGCAGGGATTTCTGCCGCATTTGACGGTGTGCAGGTTTGCGAACGGGGCGAGGGTGTGGCGGGTGGAGGGGCGAGAGGTGGAGTTGCCGGCGTTTGAGGTGGGAGTTGTGAAGCTGATGGAGAGTGTGTTGAGGCCGGGCGGGGCGGAGCACAGGGAGGTGGGGAGGGCGGAGCTGGGGTGAAGTGGGAAGTGGGACTCGCGATCGTCCGCCCAAGGGGCGGAGCACCGGTTGGCCGGTATCCACGGGCAGGCTCGCTTCGCTCGCTGCGCCCGTGGCAACGTCGGTGCGCCCTGCGGGCGGGGAAGTGCTACCGGTTGGAGGAGTCAACGGTCGTGATTGGTCGCAAACGGAGCGTTGGTGCGGCGGAGCAACATCGAGGACTATGCATCCGGCCCATCGCTCGCTTGCGCTCGGGGCAACGTCGGTGCGCCCTGCGGGCGGGGAGAAGAGCGGCAACCGGATGTGTGACACCATCAACCCGGGGCTTCGCAGAGCCTCAGCCCCGGCGTCGGCGTCGCAAGGAAGCCGGCACGGAGAGCCGGGCCACCTGAAGACACTCAGTAGTTCGGTGTCGGGGCGCGGTAGGAGTTCATGTCGATCGACTTGAACCAGTCGATGGTCTTCTTGAGGCCGTCGCGCAGGGGGACGGTTGGTTCCCAGCCCAGGTGCTTCTTGGCGAGGGTGATGTCAGGCTGACGCTGGGTCGGGTCATCGGCGGGGAGGGGCTTGTGGACGATCTTCGATTTGCTGCCGGAGAGCTCGATGACCTGCTGGGCGAGCTCGAGCATGGTGAACTCGACGGGGTTGCCGATGTTGACGGGGCCGATGAACGTGTCCGGGCCGTTCATCATGCGGTTGATGACCTCGATGAGATCGGACACGAAGCAGAAGGAACGCGACTGGGTTCCGTCGCCGTAGATGGTGATGTCCTCGCCGGTGAGCGCCTGGCGGATGAAGTTGCTGACGACGCGGCCGTCGTATGGGTGCATGCGCGGGCCGTAGGTGTTGAAGATGCGGACGACGCGGATGTTGACCTTGTTGGAGCGGTGGTAGTCGAAGAAGAGAGTCTCGGCGGCGCGCTTGCCCTCGTCGTAGCAGGCGCGGGGGCCGATGGGGTTGACGCTGCCGCGGTAGCTCTCGGGCTGGGGGTGGATCTCGGGGTCGCCGTAGACCTCGGAGGTTGAGAACTGGAGGACTTTGGCGCGGCATCGCTTGGCCATGCCGAGGATGTTGATCGCGCCCATGACGGAGGTCTTCATGGTCTTGATGGGGTTGTATTGGTAGTGGCCGGGGGCGGCGGGGCAGGCGGCGTTGTAAATTTCATCGACCTCGAGCCAGAGGGGATGAGTGACATCGTGGCGGATGAGCTCGAAGTTGGGCTTGCCGATCAGGTGGGCGATGTTGATCTTCTGGCTGGTGAAGAAGTTGTCGACGCAGATGACGTCGTGGCCCTGGGCGACGAGGCGGTCGCAGAGGTGGGAGCCGAGAAAGCCGGCGCCGCCGGTGACCAGGATTCGCTTGCTCGTCGCCACGTCGATACCTCCGATAAGTCTCTTGCAGGGGTGCGGCCGGGGCCGGACTGTAGGGAGAGAGAGATCGGCGGAAGGAGCGGGCGGGGAAAGCTCAAAGCTCAAAGTTCCGCGGGCCGGCCTGGGCAGAGATGGGCCAGCAGGAAGCGTTGAACATGGCTGGCGCGGAGGGTGGAACCACCTGGCTCAATCCGCGGGAGGGGCCGGGGGGATCTTCAGGGTGATGCCGGCCTTGAGACGGTCGGGATCGGGGAGGACATCGGTGTTGGCCTCGGCGATGAGACTGGAGAGCGAGGGGCGGTTGTAGAGCTTCTTGGCGATGCCCCAGAGGGTGTCATTCTCCTGGACGGTGTAGGTGCGCCATGCATCGGCGGCGAGCGCAGGGCGCGCAGCTTCGGATGCGGGGGTGTGCGGGGGCGTGGAAAGGGGAGCGCCGGGCAGGGGCGCGACCTTGATGACCTTGCCGCGGATGTTGTCGGGGTCGCGCGGGAGGCGGAGGACGGTGACGCCGGGCTTGAGCTTGTCGGGCGGGAGGAGCGGATTGGCGTGCGCGATGGCGACCCAGCGCGCCGGGTCGCTGTAGCGGGCGCGGGCGATGTCGCGGAAAGTTTCGCCGCGACGCACGGTGTAGTCGTCGAACTCTGGGGGCAGGAGGACCTCGCCGGGGCCGGGGATGGGCGCGGGAGGGAGCGCGGGGACGGGCTCGGCGGGAGGCGGTGGCGCTGACTCTGGCGGCTGGACAAGCTGGCGGGTGGGCTGGCGCGCGGGCTGGGCTTGCGGGAGGGAGGGAGGCTCGGGGAGGTTGGGCGCGGGCGCGGGGGCATCCTGCGGGGGACGATCATCGAGAATGATTCGGCGGCGCGAGGAGGGCTCGTACACCCAGAACACGATGACCCAGACGGCGATGATCAGGCCGAGAACCGCGAACAACCGGGAGGTGGAGTCACCCATTGATGAAACTCCGGAGGCCACAATCAGGCGGAGAGGTTCCGCGGATCCTCATCGGCGTGGGGATCGGCTTCGCGGGACCAGACGAGCGGCGCAGCGACGGCGATCGAGGAGAAGGTGCCGACGAGGATGCCGACGATCATGGTGAAAGCGAAGACACGCACGCCCTCGCCACCGATGCTGTAGAGGACGATGCAGGAGACGAAGGTAGTGCCGCCGGTGATGACGGTTCGGCTGAGGGTCTGGTTGATAGAGGCGTTGATGACGGCGCGGCTGGCGTAGGGGAGCTTGCCGCGGTTCTCTCGCACGCGGTCCATCACGACGACGGTGTCATTGAGGGAGTAGCCGAGGATGGTGAGGATTGCGGCGATGACGTTGAGGTCGATCTTGAAGGGGAGGAGGTTGAGGGAGTTGGCGAGCGAGGGGTACTCGTGATAGACCCATGCGGCGGCGCCGACCATTCCGATGGAGACGAAGCAATCATGCGCGGTCGTGGCCATCGCAGCGAATGCGTAGCGGATCGAGCCGAAGCGGACCCAGATGTAGACGACGACGAGGAGGGAGCTGATCAGCAGCGCGATGATGGCCTGGGCACGGAAGGTTGCGGCGATGGCGGAGCCGAAGCTCTGGACGCTGGCGAGGGTCTGGGACTCGGTGAGGGCGGCGCGGGCGAGGGTCCATTCGAGGTCACGGACCTGGACGTTCCAGCGGGCTTCCTCGTCGAAGTGATCGATCCGGGAATCCTGGACCATGACGACGGCGGAGGTCGCGGCGGCCTCGGTGCCTTCGATCACGACGACGCGCTGCTGACGGCCGGCGGCTTCTGTGAACTCCGGCCGCGAGCGGGCGAGCATGATGCGGTCGGAGAGTTCGGCGGTAGAGATCGGGGGCTGGATGTCCGTCAGAACGATGGCGACTGCGCCTTCGAAATCCGGCGGGATGCGGTCGGTGACTTCGGGACGGTCGATGGCTTCGCCAAGGCTGCCGCCGACGAGGGCGAAGACGGGTGCGCCGCGGCCGGGCGTGAGGTTACCGTCGGCACCGGTAAAGCCGATGGGGACACGGACATCGAGCACATCCGCGAACGCGGTGGCGACGGCGGTCTGAACGAGTTCGGCGCTGGTGAGCAGGGTCTTGATGGTGAAGGTATTGGAAGTGACGCCATCGCTCTGCGGGTTGACGACGGCGATCTCGGCGGTGGAGAACTGCTTGAGGGGGGCATCTGCGGGGGCTGCATCGGCGATGGCCTTGATGCGTTCGGCGACCTGGGCGCGGGTGAGCGTGACGCTTTGTCCGCCCTCTGACTTGGTCACGATGGTGACGGATGTGCCGCCGCGGAACTCTGCGGCGAGGAGGTTGCGGCCTTCGACGACGATGAAGAAGATTCCGAGACCGACGAAGCAGAAGGAGAGGACGTAGAAGAAGCCTCGGAGGCGCATCCAGTCGATGTGAAGGTCGAAGAGCTTCTGGACGGCGGGGACGGCCATGGGGAGCATGGACATCTTGCGGATACGGACCTTCTCGACGAGGATGGTGAAGATCCAGCGTGTGACGAAGAGCTGGGAGAAGAGGGTGGTGACAAGGCCGATGCCGAGGGTGAGGGCGAAGCCTTTGATTTCGGGCGTTCCGGTGAAGCCGAGGACGACGCAGACGATGAGGGTGGTGACGTTGCCGTCGACGATGGCGGACAGGGCCTTCTCGTAGCCGAGACGGACGGCGGTGCGGAGGTCCTCGCCCTTGAGGAGTTCTTCGCGCATGCGCTCGTAGACGAGGACGTTGGCGTCGACCGCCATGCCGAAGGTGAGGATGACACCGGCGATGCCGGGGAGCGTGAACGCGGCCTGGTTGAGGGCCATCGCTCCCATGATGAGCAGGGAGTTGAGGAGCAGGGCGATGACGGCGACCATGCCGTAGCCGAAGTAGTAGACGATCATGAAGCCGGCGGTGATGGCCAGGGAGATGAGGCCGGCGTTGAGGCCGCGCTGGAGGTTGTCTGCGCCGAGCTGGGGCCCGAGGGTGTTCTGGCTGATGGGCTCGGGGCTGAGCTTGGCGGCGAGAGAGCCTGCGGAGAGGACGCGGATGATGTAGCTGAGTTCGGTTTGGGAGAAGTTTCCGGAGATCTGACCGGAGTCGGAGATTCGGCTCTGGAGGTTGGGGGAGGTGTAGACCTCGTCATCGAGGAGCACGGACATCTTGTTGTTGACGTTTTTCTCGGTGAGGGCGCCGAGCTTGGCTCCGCCGCGGGCGTCCATTCGGAAGGCGATAGCGGGACGCCCGAAGCTGTCGGCATCCTGGAAGGCCTGGCTGACGCTCCACTCGCCGTCATCCTGAGTGAGGCGGAGGCCGCGTCGGTCCCAGTTGAGCATGTAGAACTCGCCGCGGTACGCCTCAACGACGGCGCCGTAGCGGGAGGCGAAATATGCAGGGACGAGGTCGGGGTTTTTGAGCGTCTCGAGGTTCTCGGCGGTGTCGACCCAGCTCTCGATCTTATTGATCTTGAACCACTGCGCATCGCCGGAGCGGTAGCGTGAGGGTCCGCCGATGCGGAGCTGGTTGCGGGCTTCCTGTTCATCGGGGTAGGTGCCGGGGGCGATGGCAATACGGAAGGAGAGGACGCCTGCACCCTTGAGCATTCGGATGAGGTCGGCGGGGTCATCCAGCGTGCGGCGGTTCAGCTCGTAGGTGTTCCACTCGGCGATGGCTGAGTCGAGGGACTTGGCGGTGGCATCATCGGGGTGCAGCGTGCGGATCTCGCTGAGGGCGCGGGCACGGGGGCTTTCAAGCTCCACGGGCTTCTTGTCCTTTCCGACGAGGCGGACGGGACGGTTGGAGAGCGAGAGTGCGCGGCGGACTTCGGCGGCGGTGACGCTTGAGGAGGCCGCGGCAATGCGCTGGCTCTCATAGGCGATCTCGAGGGGAGCGGCGATGGCGATCTCGGCGGCGACGGCCTGCTGCGCGAGGGGGAGAGCGGCCTGCCACTGCACGAGCTGGGGATCATCGCTGGCACTGGCGGCGGCGAGGTGATCGTTGATGAGCTTGCGGAGGCTGTCGACGCCGGTCTGGGCTTCGGTGAGGCGGAGGCGGGCGGCGCGGAGTTCATCGAAGGTTAATGCGGCGAGGGCGAGGGCATCGGC
>JBBRUT010000148.1:0-8456 GCA_038247555.1 Phycisphaerales bacterium
AAGATGGCGGGACCGGTTTCGTTGTCGGGCACAACAAGCCGGACAGAGCCCGCCGCGGCGTTGATGGTCATCTCTTTGATGCGGGTGTTCTCTGCGCCGTCGATCGCGCGAAGCACACGGGCCACTTCCTGCAGAATCGGGCGCTGCGCCTTGAGCGACTTGTTCATCTGCTCAAGCTCGACGGCCTTGCCGGCAAGAATGCCCAGCCCCTGGTCTTCGTTCTTCGAAACGTTGGGGTAGAACGGCTCCATTGACACCAGCGCATCCATACGGACCTTCCGGGCAGCGGCGATCGCCTCGCTCCCGCCGCCCGCAGCCCGATGCAGTTGCCAGCCCACCGCCGCGACAAGCAACGCCGCGGCGACAAACCCAACAGCCATGGAGCGGTACATCCACTTGTCAGCGCGCCCCGGGCGCGAGCTCAGGTTCAGCAGTTCGCGGCGTGGATCATCGATATCCGCACCCGGTGCGCCCGCGGGCCGAGCGCCAAGCGGACCTACGCCCGCCAGCCGCGCGAGCGTCGCGCCGATGGGGTCTTCGTGCGCCGCGGCATCGATCTGCACATGGCTCCCGCCCCCGGTCCCGTCGGAGCCGACCCATGCCCGGCCAAGTCCCTCGGCCAGCGTCGCGGGGGTCGGCCCGCCCATCCACTGTGCTGCGCCGTTGCCGGGGTCAGGGAGCGTGATGGGGCCGAAGCACAGAATGCGGTCAGGCACGCGCCCGAGCTGCGCGCTCCACGCCAGCCAGTCCATCACGATGCGGCCAACCTCCGCGCCGGTGCACTCGAGGCCGGAAACTTCATCCACCTCATCATCAACGCGGCGCGCGGTGGTGGCATCGCTTACCGCCAGCTCCGCGCTCCCGCCGGGGCCCGCCTCGCGGATCGCCGGGCGGTCATCACGCCGGATGACGTGCCGAAGCCGGACCTGGCCCGCGGCCATAAGCTCGCCCGCGACAGACCACGCCCAGACCAATCGCCCCGCCGGATCGGTCAGGATGACCGCAGAGAGCGTGGCGCGGGTTGAAGCGGGCTCGCCCTGCTGAGGCGCGCCGGGGTCCCACGTCGCGGCCAGCGCGTGCCAGATGCTCTCGACCGAGATAACTTCGATCCCGCGGGAATCAAGCTCATCAAGAAAGACGCGGACAGGCGCATCGCGCATCGCCAGCACGGCGAATCGCTCGCGCGCAGAACCAAGATCGGGCGTCCGGCCAGGGAGCGACAGCTTGAAGCCCTTGCGGGGTTCCTCATCCGCGACGGCCAGAGCCTGCACGGAAACATCGGACTCGAGTCCCCCGCCGCCGCCCTCGGCAGAAGAAGCAATGCCGGTTGCGATCAATCGCCCCGCCGCGCCCCCCGCACCCTCGCCGCCCGAAAGCACGGACTGCTGGATGGTGGCGCTGACGATGCCGGGGTCGGCGCTGGGCGCGCTGAGCCAGGTGCAGATGCCCCCCTCCGCATCAAGGCAAAGAATATCGAGCCGCGAAGTGCCCAGACCTTTGAGTGTGTCGGCGACCCACTTGGCGCCGGAGCGCACAGCGGAAACCGCCGCCGCGCCCTCGGAGCCGCCGGAACCAGAGCCGATCTCTCCTGCGACGGGTGCGGACCACGACCGGTCGAACGCCGCGCCAACAAGGCGGATGCGCCGCAGCGTGGACCCGCCGGGCCCGCGTTCGAGATAGCAGACCATTCCGCTCAACGTTGGTCCCTCGCTGCGCCGTTCATTTCGTGTTCAAGAATGCGGCGCACATCCGGGTCATCGGGGTTGAGCCCCAGGGCGCGGGCGGCTTCAAGCCGGGCTTCGATCAATCCGCCCGGGTCAAAGCCAAGCTCCGAGATGACCTTGATCTTCTCCTCATCGCTCGCCAGCGGATTGGTCATCGTGGTGTAGGCCTGCGCGCGCTGCTCCGGGCTCAGCTGGTTAACCCGGGCAACGAGCGCGCCGGGCGCGTTGGGCCCTCCGGTCTTCTGCCGGCCGTGAGCGCCCTGTGCCGCGGCGAGCGCGGCCGCGGCGGCCGCACTGGGATTGGCGTTGGGCTGGTTCGGTCCCGCGCCGTTGAACTTGCCCGCCGCGCCGCCAGCAGGCGCGGCGCTTCCCGGGGGCCGTCCGGGGGTCAGCATCGCGGTGGCGATAAGTGGCGCACGCTCGACGCGGCGCTGCTGGCCGGACTCTTCAATCAGAATGTGGTCATCGTGCACCTCGACGAGCTTCACGCCGTCAAGCTCGGTGCCCTGCCGGATGAACTTCTGGCTCTGATCGATGCGAACCAGCGCGCGGCTGGCACGCGGGGTGATCGCCGAACCCAGATACACCCAGTTCGCCCTGGCCGCGGCCGCGGGCGCAGGCGGAGTGATGGGCTCAACGGGTTCGGCGTTCTCAAAGCCCGCGATCGCATCGTCGGTCGGCTCGATGATGTCCGGCGGCGCCGTCTCACCCTTTGGAGGCTGCAGGCTGAGCAGGATGTCGCCGATGCTGCCCGCTTCCGCATAGCTGAGCATCGCCGATGAACCCGCCGCATCGCCCGCGCCGGCAGGCTTGGGCGCTGCCGGATCCCAGTTGGCGCTGGCAGGACGGATGAGGTTCCCGATGGGGAGCACGAACAGACTGACCGCGCCAAGGGCGAGCAGAACGGTTGCGCCCTGCCACATGAGTGCTTTGCGCTTGATGATTGACCGGTGACTCGACATCCACATTCCCTCCTGGACCCTTAGCGGGTTCCAGCATATGCCCCCGAAACAGGCAGTCCCAGCGCCTCTTCCTCCACAGGCAGGTCTTCCCACGTCAAAAACATCCCGGTCTGGGTGAACTGATCAGATCGGGCTTCCGGACGCCAGTCCATCAATCCCCCGCTTCGGGACAGCAACACACCCCGCGAATCGGTGATGTCGGCAACAACGTGCCACAATGTCGGTGTTTCGACCAGCATTGCGAGCATCAGGTCGCGCTCCTCATCGCTGAGCCCGACATCGCTCAGGGCGCGAGGAAGCTCCTCGCGCGAAAGCACTCCCGCGTTCCGGCGGCTGAGGATCGCCTCGACCGCGCGCACCTGCCGGCTGGGCTGCTCGACAACAGCGATCACGAGAGCCTCGATCACGATGGCGGGGGCGGACCGCAAGCTGATCTCCGGTGGCCCAAAGCCGCGCATGGTGCGGTGCGTGAGTTCCGGGGGGAGCTGCTCGAGATAGTCGCGCATCCGGCGGACAATCTGCCGCCGCTCGCTCCCGAGGTTGGTGTCATCGGTGAGAGCGGTCCCCTGTCCATCCTCAAACCGGACATCGATCCCCTCACCAGAGGGAAGCGCCATCCGGAAAGCGCGGCCGGTTTCACTGAGAGATTGCTGGCCGCGGACACGGGTAGTGGTGAGCCAGCGGCCTACGCACTCCTTTATACCCGCGGCGCGATGGTGCCCCGTGTAGGTCTGGATCTGCCGCTGCACCGTCCGGTGGGCGACGGTGCGCCGCTCAAGGATGAGCACCAGCGAGATCGATGCGACAAACGTGAGCATCACCACCAGCGGGAGCGCAAAGCCGCGCCGCGAGCGGCCGGATGCCGATGCGCGAGCCTGTGCACGGATGGTTTGCGGCCGTGAAGGGGTCATTTTCCGCCCCCCCCCGTGTCTGTCACGTTGCGGCCGCGCATCGTCGCAGGACGATTGGTGCGGACGCCGCCGGGGTTGGTGCGCGGATCGAGTCCGGGCGAAGTACGGCCGGGCGCGGAGGCGTTGTTGAGCTTGGTGCCCGGCTCGGGTCCATCCATCCAGCCGATCTCGAACATCCAGTTCTCTTTGCGGCCCTCAACCGTTTCGAAGATCACCTTGGCGTAGCCAGGAAGCTCCTCAAGCCAGGTTGCGCGGGTCCGGGTGTCGAAGCGTTTGCCGCGATACACCTCCCAGCGCAGCCACTTGAGCCCGGTGATCAACGGGACGCGCCGCGCGGATGCAAGAAGCAGGAGCTGCTCTGACTCGATCTCCTCAAGCGAGCGCCGCGGCGCATCCTCGTTCTCGTCTGCCTCAGAGTTATCCTCTTCCGGCGGTGGCGGAAGCTCTCGCCACCACAGCGTGTACCCCTGGCCGGTCGATTCGCGGGGTGTCCAATCCTGGAGTCCGGCGGAGGGCCCGAGGGAACCGAGCGGGTCGATGCCATCGGGGATGAGCTCGAACACGCCGCGGACGCCAGGCGCGTACCTGACCGACTCCTCTTCCTCGTCGGAAGCAGGGAGCGTTTCGCCCTCTTTCTCGCGGTCGCGCCGGGCCTGCGATCGCGAGGTGCGCTCTGGTTCGCGGCGTCCGGCCAGGTAGCCGCGCTCGAAGATCCGGGAATCCGGACGAGCGCCAAGCACCGGCGGGGCACGCAGCGCCACCTCCAGAACCTGTGCCTTCATCCGCGTGCTGCGGCCGTCAAGCCTCATCTCAAAGAAGGGACTGGTCGGGTCGGAACGGAGGATCAACCGCGGCTCGGGCTCACCACTCTCCAGCGGAGGATCGGGTTCCTCGTTGTCAACAGCGCGCTCAAACGCCCGCATCCGCTCGGCAAGGATCTTCTCCTCGCCCGGCCTCGCGGCGTCGCTCGTGACCAGCGTGCGGAACACCCGCTCAAGCGCCTTGTAGGTCCGCGCGATCTCATCGGTCTCGCCCATGCGGACAAACTGCCGACGCTCGCTGCGACGAATGACCTCAAACAGCCCGTAAGCCGAGAGCGCCACGATCGACGCGAGCGACAGCGCGAGCATGAGCTCCAGCAGCGTGAAGGCGCGGCGGGTCGCGGGGCGCTTGGTCATCGGAGCCGCCCCCCTTCCCGCTCCAGCGGGCTCCGCTGACCGCCCTCTTCAGAACGCCGACCGCCGCCCAGGATCAGGTTGATCAGGTCGACGATGTTCTCGTCGTTCTCACCGAAGCGTGAAATAGCATCAGGGTTCCTCGCCGCGGCGGGGTCATACAGCCGCCAGAGCAGCGCGAGCTCCTCGCCGGGGACCGCCTGTCCCAGTTCGGGTTCATCGGAATCAAAGACCCGTACCGCGACGAGGCGGTAGCGATCCAGCGCCTGCAGGGCGGTCTCCCCGCGGGTCTGCCGCTCGTTGAGCTCCATCATCACCGGCGTGACGGAGAGCTCGAAGAAGAACTCGTACCGGTCGCCATACGCAATCGGGAGCCGCGGCTCGGGCATCGACTTGCTGTCATCAAGCCACTGAAGAATCAGGCGGTTGCCGATCTCGTGCGCGGCCAGGCGGCGCTTGTCGCGCGCATCGGCCCGCTCGACATACGCGATGGCCGACATGATCGAGGTCGTGACGCCCGTGAGCATGACCACGGAGAGGATCACTTCAAGCAGCGAGAGCGCTGGCGCGCAGCGCGGCGAGCGCCGCACTGCCGACGCTCCGTGCTTGAAGTTGTCCGCCCTCCGGGCATTCATGGTGCGCTCCGCGCAGCGCCGCGTGCCGCGGCACGGCGATCAGTTCGTGGGGACGACATCGTCCATGGTCCAGATGCTGATGTCATCCGGTCCGCCCGTGGTGCCGTCGCCACCCATGCTGAACAGGGCGTAGGGCCGGCCATCGGGGGACGGCGTGTAATACACAAAGTCGTGCTTCCAGCCGTCGACGCCGATCTTCGCGGTGTACGCCGGGACCAGCGCCTGCAGCGACGGCGGGTACTGGCCCGTGTCGATCTGGTAGTTCACCACCATGTTCTGCAGGGTCTTGAGGTTCGCCTTGGTGGTGCCAATGCGGGCCTTGTCACCCTGACCGGCAAAGTTCCACGCCACGGCCGCGGCGAGCATCCCGATGATCAGAACGACAAGCATCATTTCCAGCAGCGTGAAGCCGCGGCGGGAAGCGAGTTGGGTGTAGGACTTCATGCTTCGATCCTTCCTTTCAGACGGTGCGGATGTTGTCCGCACCACTTGGAGTTGTTTGCGCTTCTGGCCCCTCTGCTCGGGGCAATCTCTGAACATCTTCACGGGGCCTCAGACCTTCATGCTGCTGCTGAGGGTGAGCATGGGGAGCAGAATGGACATCAAGAGCGTGCCGATAATCAGGAACATAACCACGATCAGCAGCGGCTCCATCGCCGCCAGGGCCCGGCTGGACTTCTTGTCGACCTCGTCGGTCATGTCCTGAGCCAGCGTGGCGAAGGCGTGTTCAAGGTCGCCCGAACGCTCCGCGGCGATGAGCAGACGCCGGGTGGCCAGGGGCAGGGTGGTGACCTCGTCGATAAGGGTGCGGAGGATGCCGCCGCCAATGAGCCGGGTGCGGAGGCGCTCGAGCTGGCCGCGCATCTCCGGGTGCTTGACCGCCTGATTGGAAACCGCCAGGGCATCGCCAAACGGAACGCCGGTGCGGGTCATCGCCGCCATGACGCTGAAGAAGCGGGCGGATTCCTGCGCAAGCACAACGTCACGCAGCAGGGGCAGCTTCCGCATCAGCCACTGCACGAGCTTCATCACCGAGCCGCGCCCCACAAGAATGAGCCCCGCGGCGGAGGCGAACATGATCATCAGCAGCGGTACGTGGTCGCGCATCCACACGCCGGTGCCCATGACCAGCCGGGAAAACGCGGGCAGCTCGATATCCGACTCCATTAACGCTTCGGAGAGCTTGGGAACAATCAGGATCAGCATCAGCATCGACACGATCGCCGAGATCGAGAGCACAATCGCGGGATACACCATCAGCGTCGCGGCCTTGCCCGAGACAGCCAGCCGGCGGCGGAGCGTGACGTTGAGTTCCTTGGCCGCGCCCGCCAGGTCGCCGGAGCGCTCGGCTCCGCGATAAACAGCGATGGTGACATTGTCGAACCCGCCGACCTGCTTGCACGCATCGGCGAAGCTGGAGCCCGCGGCCACCAGGTCCCGCATCTTCTGAATGCGCGGACGCGCTACCGGGCGCACCGTCGCGGCGACAACTTCAAGAGCCTCGACCAGCGGCACGCCGCGGGAAAGCAACTGGCCAAGCTGCTCGTTGAGCGTGGCCTGGTCCTTGACGTTGAGATCGCTCGAAGGCGATGCCCAGCCCGGCAGCTTCCAGCTGCGGACAAGCATCTTGTTCTCGGTGCGCAGGGACTGCGCAAGAGCTGGGATGCTGCCGGCCTGCCGGATGCCGAACTTCCGTCCGCCGCCGGGCCGCACCGCGACATACACAAACGAGGATGAATGGCTGAAAGCCGTCATGGACAAACTCTATCGGCCGCGAACGGGTGGAAGGTCCGCCTGAGCGCGTGAACAAAGGTCGCCAAGCGGCCTTGGACACGCGCCAAGGAACCGCCAAACGACCAAAAAACACCCTAATCCGGTGTCCAGTGTGGCTTCAGTGGGGTGAGGCCCCACCGAATCCGCATGGGAAACCCGACGTTCCACGGCCGGGCAGGCTGGACGGTGGTGATACCGCGGCCGCGGGAGAGCGGTTGCCAGGGGAGCGAGGCCGAACAATGGGCCCACTCGCAGCGGCATTGATTCCCTCCCCCCCTCCCCCCCAACAATCTTCACGATGAACACACCGACCAATGGCGTTCCCCGCGTCGTGAACGCCCCCTCCACCGCCCCCTCCTCTCCTGCTGCGCCTCGCGCCGGAGGGTCGCCCTCTTTGATCGCCAAGACCATGCGCGCACTCGTCAAGCATCGTGCCGGACCCGAACTCGAGCTGCAGAGCACGCGCGCGGTGCCCGAACCCGGGCCGCGGGACGTGCTCATCCGCGTCCTCAAGGCCGGCATCTGCGGGACCGACCGCCACATCTGGGAGTGGGACGCCTGGGCCGCGGGCCGCATCCCCGTGGGCATCACCACCGGGCACGAGTTTGTCGGCATCATCGAGCGCGTCGGCTCGGCCGTCACCAAGTACGCCCCCGGGCTGCGCGTCAGCGCAGAGGGCCACATCTGCTCGTGGAGCGACTACAACGCGCGCACCGGGAACGCGCACATCGCGCGCGACACCAAGATCCTCGGCGTCGATCGCGACGGGTGCTTCGCCGAGTATGTCTGCGTGCCCGAGGAGAATGTCTGGCCGGTGCACCCGAGCATCCCCGACCACGTCGCGGCGATCCTCGACCCCCTGGGCAACGCGGTGCACACCGTGATGGCCGCGAACGTCAGCGCCAAGACGGTGCTCATCACGGGCGTAGGGATCATCGGCCTGATGGCCGTGACGGTGGCCAAGGCCGCGGGCGCCTCGCGCATCTTCGTCACCGACCTTGATGAGAAACGCCTCGCGCTGGCGAGGAAGCTCGGCGCGGCGGAGGCCTACAAGGCCAACGACCCCAACTGGATCGAGAAAGTCCGCAAGCTCACCCGCGGCGATGGCCCCGATGCGCTGCTCGAGATGTCGGGAAACCCGATGGCGATCGACGACGGGTTCAAGTGCCTGCGGATGGGCGGCACCGCCGCGCTGCTGGGCATCCCGTCGCGGCCGATCAGCTTCGACCTCACCAACCACGTAATCTTCAAGGGCGCAACAGTGCTTGGGATCAAC
>JBBRUT010000149.1:0-8419 GCA_038247555.1 Phycisphaerales bacterium
GATATTCTTTGTCGGTCAGCGTCAGCGCGGGGGCGATGGTGACCGAGTCGCCGGTGTGCACACCCATCGGGTCGATGTTCTCGATCGAGCAGACGATGATGCAGTTGTCCTTTTTGTCGCGGACAACTTCGAGTTCGTACTCCTTCCACCCAAGCACGGATTGATCGAGCTGGACCTGGCCGATCATGCTTGCGCGCAGGCCGCGGGCGACGATGTCGTCGAACTCCTCGCGGTTGTAGGCGATTCCGCCGCCGGAGCCGCCGAGGGTGAAGGCGGGGCGGATGATGGCGGGGAGGCCGATGTGTTCGAGGAAGTCGTGGGCTTCTTCGAGTGTTGTGACGGTGAGGCAGAGCGGCATCTTGAGGCCGCACTCCTTGACGACTTCCATGAAGGCTTTGCGGTCTTCCGCGCGGTGGATGACGTGGCGGTCGGCGCCGATCATCTCGACGTTGAACTCTTTGAGCGTGCCGTTGTCGAAGAGTGCGCAGGCGCAGTTGAGGGCGGTCTGGCCGCCGAGGGTGGGAAGAAGGGCGTGGATGGGGTCGCCGAGGCGTTTTTGCTCGGCGAGGATCTTGCGGACGGATTCGGCCGTGATCGGCTCGATGTAGGTGCGGTCGCTGAACTCCGGATCGGTCATGATCGTCGCGGGGTTGGAGTTCACGAGGATGACGCGGTAGCCCTCAGCGCGCAGGGTTTTGCAGGCCTGCGTGCCGGAGTAGTCAAACTCGCAGCCCTGTCCGATGACAATGGGGCCGGAACCGATGATCAGGATGGTTTTGATATCCGTGCGTTTGGGCATCGCGGCCGGCTCTCCGGTTTGCGCTGACCTGTCACCCGGCGCGTCGCTCCGCGGCGAGCCTTCGGGCACCGCCGCGATGGGCGGCGATGTGCGGGACGGGGACAGTGGGCGCAAACTCCGGAAGAATAGCGCGATTCCCGACGGACTTCTGGAAATCTGCGCATCCAAATCCCGCTACCGGCGTTCATCGAGCAGGTTCAGCCCTTTGGCGATGGCAAGCTCGAGGTCCGGGCAGACATCCCTCGGGTTCAGCGCATCGCCCGTCCCGGCACGGCGAAGTTGTTCCACCTGCTCGTGGCTCAGGCCGGCCAGGATGAGGTGGCGGTTCTGCGACTTCATGCGGCCGAGGACCGCGCGGAGCTCCAGCACCGAGTTGGCGTCGATCTGGTTCACCTGTTCGAGGTCCAGCACGACGACATCCGCGGCGGGTGGCAGCCGCTCCGCCCATGCCTGCAGGTTGGGCATCCGGTGTACCAGGCCTTGTCGCCCGGTATCTCGGCGGAGGTGAAACACCGCCAGCCGGGGGTCGAGATTCAATCCGCCGTTTCCGACCAGCGTCGAGGGCTCGATCTCGGCAATGGGTCGCCGCACATCCTGGTAGATGATCCAAGCGAGGAAGAGCACGGGCGGCACCATCGCAAGCCGCGGCACAAACGCGTATCCGGCCATCCCGAGCCCCGCGCCCAGGGCGAAGGAACCGACGATCGAGAGCAGGAGCACCAGGCGCATCGCGGTTGGGTGGTGCTGTGCGCTGTGCACGAAGGACTCCACCGAGGCAGGGAGCACGCCGCGGCGCCGGTCCTTGAGCCAGAGCAGGAAATGGGCCATCTCGAGGCCGAGGTCCGTGAGCACGCCGGTGACGTGTGTGGTTCGCACCACGCCATTGGAGATACGCGTGATCGTCGCGTTCTGCAGGCCCATCGCCAGCGATGCCGTTCCGGTCATCAGGTAGAGCTTCAGGCCACGCTCGGTGGTGCCGAACTCGTGCAGCTCTACGCCCAGCGCGAACATCGCCAGGAGCAGTGCTTCGAGCGCCATGGGGAACACGTAGATCGATTCCCAGTTCCGCCGCCGGCCAAACTCTGTCGACAATCCGGACAGGGCTGCGCCGAGGAAGAACGACACGAGAAGCCAGAGCGAGAACCCGACCAAGCCCCAGGCGGCGGTTGCGACGCCGCGGCCGAGGTCCGAGGCGGTTCCGGATACGTGGGACGTGACGTGGCCGCATGTGAGGAGCGCGACGATGTTCGTATAGCCAGCCACCCACGCCAGCGTGATCGCAAGCCGTGCCTGTTGTGTGAACGAGTGGGCCTGAACAATGAACACGAAGAGCCGCTCCGTCCCGCTGAGCCGCGAAAGAACAGGGTAGTCCGTAGACTCCGGGGCTCTGTCTGCACGGGTCTTATCGGAATTAACACGGTGCGAAAGCGTGCGGCGTGGTTGGCCAATAACATGGTGAATGGGGGTGTTGACGATTCAGGGAGCCGGATCCATGCTCGTTTACCTCCTCGCTGGCGCGTGCTCATTTGCGTGTGGAATCACTTCTATTGCGACGGCGCAGCAGCCTGTCGCACCGCCCTTGCAGCCGGATTCGGTGGTTGCCGCGGCGGCGGGGCAATCACTCGCGGGTGACTGGTCCGGCGGCATCCAGCTTCCCGGCATGGAGCTGAAGATCGAGGTTTCCTTCGCGGGCGATGCTGGTGCATGGACCGGCAAGATTGACATCCCGATGCAAGGAGCCAAGGGGCTGCCGCTTCAGAAGATCACGGTCGACGGCGAGACGCTTTCGTTCCAGATCGCCAACATCCCCGGTGAGCCGACGTTCCGAGGCGCGCGCGATGGGGCCGACAAGATTACCGGGAACTTTACGCAGGGAGGCCAGGTTTTCGCATTTCAGCTTTCGCGGGGCGCACTGGCCAAGGCCAAGCGCCCGCAGAACCCGGTGCCGCCTTTACCATACTCGGAAGAAAAAGTCTCGGTTGCCAATGGCAATGTCACGCTCGCTGGCACGTTGACGATCCCGCAGGGGAAGGGGCCTTTCCCCGCCGTGATTCTCGTCAGCGGAAGTGGACCACAGAACCGCGATGAGGAGATCTTTGAGCACCGGCCCTTTGCAGTCTGGGCGGATCACCTCAGCCGGAACGGCATTGCGGTGCTGCGGTATGACGATCGCGGCGTGGGGGAATCGACTGGTGTTCACGCGGTTGCGACCACCACCATTCTCGGGACGGATGCGGAGAGCTGGGTGGGTTTCCTCAAGGCCCGTCCCGAAGTCAGCACCGTCGGCATCATGGGCCACAGCGAGGGCGGCATCATCGCGCCGATGGTCGCCGCGAGAAACCCTGATGTCGCGTTCATCGTCATGCTCGCCGGCACGGGCGTGAGCGGGGCAGAGGTGCTGGTCGAACAGAATCGCTCGATTGCGATTGCCAGCGGCGCAACGCCCGAAACGGCCGAGAAGATCGCCGCGGCAGCGCGGGCGGTGTTTGAGGCGATCGCCAAGTCCGCCGATATGGACACCATTCGCGCGAGGATGACCGAACTCGTCCTCGCGCAGACAGGCAAAGTCGCTGCCGACGCTGATGTTCAACAGGCCGCCAGTCAGGCCATGATGGGGCTGGAGCAGCCGTGGTTCCGCGAGTTCATTCGACACGACCCGGCGGCCGACCTCCGCAAAGTGACCGTTCCAGTCTTGGCGATCTTCGGCGAGCGGGATGTGCAGGTGGTTCCGGTGCAGAATGTGCCTTCGGTTGAAGCCGCGCTTCAGGCGGCGGGGAACACGCGTGCGACTATTCGGGTGATTCCCGGTGTCAACCACATGTTCCAGCCGTGCACGACGGGGAGCGTCGCGGAGTACGAGAAGATCGAGACCACGGTCGACCCGGCCGTGCTGGAACTGGTGAGGGACTGGATGAAGGCCCAGATCGCCAAAGCTGGGTGAGCGTCCGGCGAACCCGCCCCGGCTCGCGTCGTAGATGCGGAGCGACCGATCTTTGTCCGGGTGCAACGTCCGGTAGGCATCGGCTTGTCGGTCCCCGCGTGCTTGGGCTCAACTGCCGCGCCTCCCTTTACGATCCCCAACACTGATGGGCGACTGATGCCCGAACAATGTCCGTATCTCTCCTTGCCCGGATCCCCTCGCCCGTGGAGTCTTGAAGATGTGCGGAATCGTCGCCTACACCGGTTCGAAGAACTGCCAGAGTCTGATGCTCGAGGGCCTGAAGCGGCTTGAGTATCGCGGGTACGACTCGGCGGGCATTGCCACCATCGAGGGGGGACGGATCCGCGTCGTCAAGACCATTGGCCGGGTGACGAATCTGGAAGAGAAGCTTGAAGAGGTTGGCGGCGTTCGTGGCACCATCGGTATGTGCCACACGCGCTGGGCGACGCACGGCGGCGTGACGGACTTCAACGCGCACCCGCACACCGATGACAAGTCCGGCATCTGCCTGATCCACAACGGCATCATCGAAAACTATGTCTCGTTGAAGACGTATCTGCAGGAGAAGGGGCACAAGTTCACCAGCGAGACCGACACCGAAGTGCTCGCGATGCTCATCGGCGAGTTGTATGACGGTGATCTGGAGGCGGCGGTTCAGGCCGCGCTGCGTGAGGTGACGGGCGCGTATGGCATCGTGGTGATGTGCGAGCGCGAACCCGACACGCTGGTGGCGGCGCGCAAGGGCAGCCCGCTGATGGTCGGCGTGGGGGATGGCGAGTTCATCATCGCCTCCGACGGCGCGGCGATTGTCTCGCACACATCGCAGGCATTCACGCTGGAAGATTACCAGGTCGTCAAGGTGACGCCCAAGGGCTTCCGCACCAGCACGATTCACAACATCCCGGTCACCCCGAAGGTGCAGCAGCTTGAGATCGAGCTCGAAGAGATCGAGCTTGGCGCGTTCACCCACTTCATGCAGAAGGAGATCTTCGAGCAGCCCAAGGCGCTCGCGAACACCTTCCGCGGCCGCATCGACTCGCGCGATGGCAAGGTCGTGCTTGGCGGCGTTGCGTCGCTGGCGAAGGAGCTCACCAAGACCCGGCGCGTGATTCTGCTCGGTCAGGGCACCGCGCTGCACGCATCGATGATCGGTGAGTACATGCTTGAGGACCTGGCGAAGGTCAGCGCTGTCGCCGAGTATGCCAGCGAGTTCCGCTATCGCAACCCGATCATCGAAGACGGCACCGTCGCCATCGCCGTGTCGCAGTCGGGCGAGACCGCCGATACGCTGGCCGCGTTGATGGAAGCCAAGGAACGCGGCGCTCTCGCGCTGGGCGCGATCAACGTCGTCGGCTCGACCATCGCCCGCGAGACCGATGCGGGTGTGTACCTGCGCGTCGGCCCCGAGATCGGCGTCGCCAGCACCAAGGCGTTTGTCGGACAGGTTGCCGTGCTGACGCTGCTGACACTCTGGCTCGCCCGCCGCCGGCAGATGTCTGCTGATCAATGCGGCGAACTACTCAAAGAACTCGAGACCGTTCCCGCGAAGATCGAGCGGATCCTCGAGCAGGACCAGCTCATCAAGAAGGTCACCGAGAAGTACATCGAGCGCGAGAACTGGCTGTTTCTGGGGCGCGGGTACAACTATCCCACCGCGCTCGAGGGTGCGCTCAAGCTCAAGGAAATCTCATACATCCACGCCGAGGGCATGCCCGCGGCGGAGATGAAGCACGGGCCGATCGCCCTTATCAACGAGGGAATGCCGGCCGTGTTCATCGCCAACCGCGGCCGCCAGTACGACAAGGTGATGAGCAACATCTCCGAGGTCAAGGCCCGCGGCGGGCACGTGATCGCCGTCGCCACCGAGGGCGACACGCAGATCGCCAAGCACGCCCACGATGTGTTCTACGTCCCCGACATCGCCGAGCCGCTCTCGCCGATGCTGACGGTCATCCCGCTGCAGTTGATGGCGTATCACGCCGCGGTTCTGCGTGGGCACGATGTCGACAAGCCGCGGAATCTGGCGAAGAGTGTGACGGTGGAGTGAGGGGGGCCGGGGGTGATTCCGCCGTATACTTCCTCGATGGAACGCGCACGCCGCATTCAGACTATTGAGGTTGTTGATTGGCAAATGGCCGGTCTCTTTGCCGCGATGACTCCTGCGCAGCGCATCGACCTTGCTGGAGAGTGCCAGGAGTTCGCCCGTGCCGTCGCGGAGAAGCAGGTGCGGAAAGAACAGCCGGGCCTTGATGATCGGAATGTGCAGCGGGAAGTGGTCTGGAGGATGCTTGGCATTCGGCTTTGAAGAGTTGATGCTCCGTGTCACCGAACGGTGCGACCAGCTTGGCTGGCCGTACTTTGTGACCGGGTCGGCCGCGTGCTTGATTCACGGTGAAGGGCGGAACACGTACGATGTGGATGTCGTGGTGCGAATGCCAAAGCACGACGCCGGCGCGATCTGTGAGCCCTTTCAACCGCCGGATTATTACGCTGACCCGCAGAGTGCAGAAGAGACGGCACGCAGAGGCGGACAGTTCAACATCGTCTGGGCGACCAAGGCGCTGAAGGCCGACATCATTGCGCCCCGCAGCGGCGGCTTCACGGATGGGTGCTTTGAACGGGCGCGGCGAGAGACGTTCAATGACGGCACCGCGATCGTCCTGAGTCGAGAGGACTTGATTGTGAACAAGCTGGATTTCTACCAGCAGGGCGGATCGGACAAGCTCATTCGCGACATTGTCGGCGTGATGCGAGTCGCTGGGCCGAAGCTTGATCGGGTGTACATCGAGAAGTGGGTCACGCAGATCCGGCTGGAAGAGGAGTGGCAGGCGGTGCTTGAACGCTATGCTCGCCCGTGTTGGTCGTGCACTCGCGTAACATCGCTTTGTGACGTCCGATCCCTCAAACTCGCTCGCTGATCCTCTCTCGGTGGCAAGTCACGGGGGACACCTTGGGGACCTCTGAACAACCCCCGCGCAACCGCTCGCGTTCAAGTATCGTATAGGTTCGCGGCGTGAATGACCCGCCCAACGGAGGGCTGATCATCGCGGAGCGGACCAACGCGGAACACCGGCTGGTGGATGCGTAGACGGCGGAGTTGGGCGGGCCGCGGACGGGGGCGTTGCTCTCGCGGCTGGACCGGGCCGTGGCGTGGACAGCGCTGGTGAAGCCCATCGCGGCGTTGCCCGAGTACCGCGGCCCGGCCAAGCACGCGGAGAACAAGGGCGGACGCCCGGCCTGGCCCGCGCTCACCATGCTCAAGTGCCTCATGCTCGCCAAGTGGTTCGGGCTGAGCGATCCGCAACTCGAAGAGTGCCTGCAAGACCGGCTGAGCTTCCGCCGCAGAGATCATGGGGAATTCGGATCAAATCTCGTCGAGAGGTGGCGTTGGCCAGGGGTCGCGCTCGGCCACAAGCCGGAGCGCCTCGGGAAGCTCGCCGAGTGGAACGGCCCGGTAGAAGGGCGAGTCGTCTGCGTCGAACCAGCGGGCGGACGCCGGCGCGTATCGAAGCATGAGCAAGCCTCCGCGGTTGGACGCGTCCGCCGCGAGCGCACGCAGCATCCAGAAGAAACGGGTGAAAAATACCGGCTCAGCGGGGATGTCGAGGACGATCCGCCAAGCGTTCGCCTGGAGTGCGGTGTTCGCGACGGCGACGATCGCCGGGTGCAAGTTATAGCTGGTGACGCACGACGCATGCATCGCCGCGTGGGTGACACTCCGTTCCCCGAACGGAGTCGATACCTGATGCACGGCGGGCGGTGTCTCGAACACCGGGCCGAGAGAGGGCGGGAGTTCAACGGGATCGATGCGGCGCTGGAGCCATCCCAGCTGCCCGCGACGGTATAGCACGACACCGATGAGGAACACAGCGGCAATACCGGCCAAGCCGTATCCGATGAGCATGTCGTTCATGCGGCTCTTTCCTGTTTCAAGGGCGTGTCAATTCACGATGGGTCAAGGGGGAGGCCGCCGGACAACGCCAGATCCCAGTCGAACACCAACGTGGTGTGACAGAATGGAGCGTAGGGACCTCTGAACAACCCGCCCGAATCCCCAAGAATCAAAAAACCGCCGAGCGGTGGGCCGCGTAGAGGGAGTGGGCCGGGCGATGATGCCGGGTCGGTGAGGTGAATGATGGCCGAGCGGACCAACGCGGACCTGGGGCTGATCGACGGGATGACGGCGGAGTTGGGCGGGCCGCGGACGGGGGCGTTGCTCTCGCGGCTGGACCGGGCCGTGGCGTGGACAGCGCTGGTGAAGCCCATCGCGGCGTTGCCCGAGTACCGCGGCCCGGCCAAGCACGCTCAGAACAAGGGCGGACGCCCGGCCTGGCCAGCACTCACCATGCTCAGGTGCCTCATGCTCGCCAAGTGGTTCGGGCTGAGCGACACGCAGCTCGAAGAGTGCCTGAAGGACCGGCTGAGCTTCCGCCGCTTCGTCGGCCTCTCCCTCACCGACACCACGCCCGACGAGACAACCTTCGTGCGCTTTCGCGCACGCCTGCGCGAGGCCGGCCTCGAACGCACGCTGTTCGACGCCACCCTCGCGCACCTTCAGGAGCAGGGCCTCCTGGTCAGGGACGGCACGCTGGTCGATGCGATGATCGTCGAGCAGGCCCGCGGCCGGAAGCGTGACGACGGCACGAGCACGCGTGATCCCGAGGCCTCGTTCACGAAGA
>JBBRUT010000150.1:0-8412 GCA_038247555.1 Phycisphaerales bacterium
GAGCGATCCGTCGCGGTTCACGCGGAGCTGACCGGTGGCGACGAGGTAGTTGAGCACGGAGTTGCGGAGGTCGGTGAGTGCCTGGTCGCGTGCCTGCTCGGCGGAGAGGAGATCGTTGGCGGTGTCGACGCGGGCCTGGGTATCGACTTCATCAGCGCGGATCTCCTGCTCTTCCTGTCGGCGCTTGGTGATCTCGACTCGCTGTTCGGCGAGGACGAGGTTGAAGCGGGCGCGCTCGATTTCGCGCACGCGAGCGCGGACGTCCAGGATCAGCTCATCGCGGAAACGGTCGAAGTTTCGCTCGGCGGTCTGCAGGCCGACGATACTGGCGCGGAGCTGGAGGCGTTCGATCTCGCGGTCGAGCGGCAGGCCGAAGGTCAGCCCGGCGTTGTACTGCACATCATCGGGTTCATACACGACGCCGCCCTCGCGGGCGTCGCCATCGGTCGGGAAGGCCACGCCGGCGGCGAGGTTGAGGTCGGGGAGGAGATTGTTCTGCGCGATGCGGACCTGGCGCTTGGTGTCGTCGAGCTGGTCGCGGCGGTTCTGCAGGTCAAGGCGATAGGCCAGGGCCAGCTCGGTGGCTTCGGAGAGTGAGATGTCTGGCTCGGGGATGGTGAGCTCGAAGGGTTTGATCATCACCGACTGGCGGACGGGGATGCCCAGGCGAACCTTGAAGCGATCCAGAGCGAGCACGTAGCTCTCGCGGCGGTTGGCGAGGCTGGCGCGGGCGTTGAGCGTGTTGTTCGCCGCGAGGTTGACATCGATCTCGGGGAGCTTGCCGGATTCGTACCAGGCGCGCTGGCGTGCTTCGAGAGCCTCGAAGCTTGCGAGCTGCTGCTCCTGGCTGGCGATTCCGTCGAGCTGCTGGAGCAGGGCGAAGTAGTCGCTGGAGATATTCACGAAGAGGTCACGACGGAAAGCTTCAAAGTCGCGCGCGGCGTAGACGAGGTTGCGCTCGGACTGGATGAGGCTTTCCTGTGCCGCGTAGCCAGCGCCGCGGAGGAGTGGAATTGTTCCATCGAGCACGATGCGGGAGCTCTGGCGGTATCGACCCGAGACGTTGGTCCGCAGGTCTTCGGTCGCTTCCCAAACCCAACGGGCAGCAACCTGACCGCCGAAGGGCAACTGTTTGCGGACGGCGAGCTCGTTGACGATGCTCAGGGCGGATGCTGGGGCTCCGTCGTCCCAGCCGCCGGCGACATTGACGGTCGATGTGGCGAAGAGCCGCGGGTCCCAACGGTGCTTCTCGATGAGGAGCCGTATGCCGGCGAGGATGTAATCTTCTTCTGCGGAGAGGTACTCGCGGGCCGTGAGGTGAGACTGCCGGAGCGCGGCGGGGAGATCAAGCTCGATCGCGTTGGTGAGCGCGGCGTCCTGATCCTGAAACTCCTTGAGCCGCGAGGCGACATCGCGAGCCTCATCGGCAACCTCAAACGACAACGCCTCGGCCGGAGGGTTGTTGGAAGGGGGGTCCTTGCTCAGCAGGCGACGATCATCGAGTCCCTCGGGCTGCGGCCACGCCCGTTCAGGGGTGATCGCCCCACCGTCGAGGCGCCGAGTGCTCTCTCGCAGCAGGGCATCGGTTCGACGATCGATTCCCGACAGGCCGGAGTCGCATCCTGGGCAAAGGGCAAATCCGGCTGCGAGGGCCAAACTGGCAGCGGATGTGGCGGTCCGTTGGTGCGTGATGTGTGGAGATCGCATTTGTTTCGCAGAAGATAGGCGGTATTTCGGAGCAGATCTTGAAGGTTTATTGCAGGTTTTGAACGTTCAGCCTAGGGTTTCGTGTATTGATTCGCTTGCAGACAGGCTTGCGGGGACGACCGGACAGTCGCGGGGAAGGGGTTGCGACGGGTTTTAGGTTGGACGCAGGCCTCCGGCTGGATGGACCCGGCCTCAAGATGGTCCCGCCTACTAGGAGCCCGTGACAACAAATGGCCTCGATCACCTACGACGGGCAGTCTTTCGTCCTTGACGGGCGGCGCATCTGGATCGTGAGCGGCGGGATTAGTTATGCCCGCGTGCCGCGAGCAAGCTGGGCTGAGCGGATTCAGCAGGCGAAGGCCGCGGGCCTCAACTGCGTGGAAACGCCGGTCATCTGGTCGCGCCACGAAGCGCGTCCGGGGCAGTTTGATTTCAAGGGCGAGAACGACATCCGCCACTTTATCGAGTTGGTGGGTCAGGCGGGGATGTACTGCATCCTTCGCCCGGGTCCGTTTGTGGACAACGGCACGGATATGGGGGGATTGCCCCCGTGGCTGCTGGGGATTGCGAACATCCGGCTTCGAACCAATAGCCAGGCGTTCCTGGAAGCATGCTCGCGGTACATCACCGCGTTTGCGCAGCAGGTGAAGGACCTGCAGGTCGTGAGCCCCTCGCCCAAGCGTGGCCAGCAGGCCGCGGCCGGCGGTGGGCCGGTTCTGCTCATTCAGAATGAGTGGGGTTGGACGTGCGGTCATGATGCGATGGCTGCGGGGTATCTTGGGGAGCTCGACAGGTACTACCGCGAGGCAGGGCTTGCGGTGCCGATCGTGAACTCAAATGAGTTGTGGCAGAGTGTGGAAGGGGAGATCGACACTTGGACGGGCTATCGGGGTTTGCTTTCGCAGATCCGGCAGCTTGGCTGGGTGCGATCAGACCAGCCGCGGATCGTGATGGATCTGAAGCTGGGGCGAGATCGCTCGTGGGGCGCGGCGGCGCAGCCGGCGCGAACCGGCCAGGATGTGCTGCGAGCACTGGGCGAAGTGCTCGCGGGCGGCGGTCAGTACAACCTCTCGCCGTTTGCGGGCGGTACGAACTTCGGATTCATGGGTGGCCGGCTGCCGTCGGGGGCGTCGGCCTATCTGACCACCAGCGCGGATGCGGGCGCCCCGATCGGCGAGACGGGCGAGCCGGGCGCATCGCTGGGCGCTGTCCGGCGGATCAGCACGTTTGCGTCGCGGTTCGGGCGCGTTCTGTCGCACCTTGAGAGCAAGTCTCCACAGGTCTCGCTGCTCCCGGCTGAAGAAGGCGAAGCGGGTGCGGGCGTGAGCGTGGTGCACTGCACGGGTGCGCAGGGAAGTGTGGCGTTCCTGTTTGCGGGTGAGGGTAAGGCAGGCGGCGGACGCGGCGCGGCGAAGACCGATGAGCCTGCGCTCCTGCTTCAGGACGGCTCGATGCTTCCTGTGCCGATGGGCGGGGAGCGGGTGGCGTGGTGCCTGCTGGATACACGGCTCGCGGGTCGTTCGCAGCTCAACTACTGCAACATGAGCGCGTTTGCGATCGTGTCCAAGGTATTTGTGTGCTTTGGTCCGGAGGGCGCACGGGCGCAGCTGTCGATCAACGGTTCGCCGCTGGAGGCACCCGTCCCGACCGGCGGAGCAAGCCGCCTTCCGACGGTCCTCGAGCATGAGGGCATCACCGTCGTCATCGCGAACCTTGCGCAGGTGGAACTCATTCACCTCGATGACTCGCCGATCGGCGGCGCGCATCCGGGCGTTGCGGGCGTCTACCTCGGGGTTCGCGGCCTGGATCGCCAAAGCAAGCCCATCCTCAATCCCGACTTCAAGGCGTATACGCACATCGACGGTGACGGCAATGTCACGACTCACAAGGTGACGGCGCATGCTCCGGCGAAGCCGCACAAGCCTGTCAAGGTGGTGATGGGCGACTGGGGTTGTGCGGGGCAGGAGTCGTACGTCGATGGCACCGGGCCGCGGTTCGCGGCGATTGAGAAGCCGTCGGACCTGGTCTCGCTTGGTGCGCCGAGCGGCTATGGGTGGTACCGATTCCGGTTCAGCGGCGGCTCGGCGAAGCGGCCTCGGGTGATTTTCCCCCACGCCGGTCACCGTCTGCACCTGTTCGTCGACGGTGCGGAGGCGGGGATCGTTGGCGTGGGCGCCGGTGCCGACACGGAGGCCACTCTGTCGCTTCGCAAGGGCGAGCGGACGGTGGTGGCGCTGGCGGAAAACCTTGGCCGCGTGGCGGGCGGGTCGGATCTGGGCGAGTCGACCGGCTTTTACGGTCACGCATGGGAAGCCAAGGAGATCAAGCCGGGCAAGCCGAAGCTGGTGCCGAGCGATCCGGTGAATCTGCTTGCGTTCCGCTCTCCGCTGTGGAAGGTGCAGGAGGATGATGTCACCGATCCGGCGCGGCTGACGTGGACGATCCAGCATCGGACGAAGTCACCGATTGCGATGCTGCTTCCTGAGTTTGGCGCGGGCACCGAGGGCTCGCTCGCGGGCGTGGTGCTTGTGAACGGGCGGCCGTTCCACTACTTCCAGACCGGCGGCTGCGGAGGCGGGGGGGGCATGCTGTTCATCGACCTTCCCGCGCTGAATCGCGGCAACAACGAGGTCCAGATCTCACTCGTGCAATCCACCAAGGATCACGCGGAGGAACTCGGCACGAAGGTGCGGTTCTTCGACTGCGTCGACTGTCTCACGGCCAAGGGGGAGTGGGGCTATGCCCGCTGGGAGCGCCCGGCGCCCGATGCGTTTGAAATGGTTACCGGTAGGGGCGGCCGCAAGGGCGGAGTGCCGTGCTGGTGGCGGTCGGTGTTCACTGCGCCGGATGAGGAGGCGATCGGCGCCGGCCTGATGTTTGACACGGCGGGGCTGAGCAAGGGCCAGCTTTATATCAACGAGAAGCATGTCGGGCGGTTCTGGACAGCGACGGGTTCTGGCAAGGCGGTTGGACCGCAGACGAAGCTGTTCGTGCCCCGGTCGATGCTGTCGCTGGGCGAGCCCAATGAGCTGTACGTGTTTGATGAGCATGGGCATTCACCGGCTCGATGCAGGTTGGTTGGCGCGGAGGGCGGTGTCTGGAGTGCTCCGGGTGCCGCGACGAATGGAGCGGCGGCTGTGGCCGGGGCCTGATTGGACGGGGTTTGTGGAGACACCGATGGCCAGCGGATCGGGTGACCTCGGCACACCGATGTGGCAGAAGGCCGCGAGCTTCGCGGCCCGTGCTCACCGTCACCATGTCCGTCGCGATGGCAAGACTCCGTATGTCGCACATGTGTTTCGTGTGGCGATGACGGTGCGGGATGTCTTTGGATGCGATGACGAAGTGTGCCTCGCGGCGGCACTGCTGCACGACACGATCGAAGACACCGGGGCGGACTTCGAGGAGATCGCGGAGGGCTTTGGCGCGGAGGTTGCCCGATGCGTGGCCGCGCTGACGAAGAACATGGCTCTTCCCGAGGCTGAACGCGAGCCCGATTATGATGCGCGGCTGGCCAGGGCAGATTGGCGTGCCCGGCTGGTGAAGCTCGCGGATCAATACGACAACCTCAGCGATCTGTGCGACGGCGACGCGGCATTCTGCGGACGCGCGGTTGCGCGAGCGCAGCGCGCGGTGAAGCTTGCCGAGGCGGATAGAGGGATTCCGGCGGTTGACCGGGCGGCGGCGGCGGTTGAGGCGGTGCTGGCGCGCATGGGGTGAAGGCAACGCTTCTCCCGGTCGCAGATTGGATGACGGATGGGGAGTCTTACCGGTCGCCGGGCTCGCCAGGAGCGGTCGATGGAGGCTGCCCGGAACCAAGCTCGCGACGTTCGGCGTTGAGTGCCTCGAGTTGGCGGTCCACAGCGCGGACGCCGATTTCGATTCTTGATACACGCAGCTCAAGGGCGATTGCCTCGGCGGATCCTGCGGGAGCACGTTCGGCGTCGGCCCGCGCACGATCCAGCTGCGCTGCGATCTGTGCTCGCTTGCGTGCGAGCGACTCGACCTCTTCGAGGTGGGACATCGGTGGCTGGGGGCTGGGCTCGCCGAAGTCGAGGAACAACTGCATTGCCTGGGCGTTTACCTGGCCGACGTTCATGCGGATGCCGTTGGCGCCGCGGACTGTCGACGGGTACCACGAGGAATCGTTCATCAGGTTGGACGAGCGTGCGCGGCCGCCGGCGTGCACCACCATGGTGGGGTTGGTCGACTGGACGCGCATCTGCTGAACTTGCAGCATTCGGCTTGCCTGAATCGCGTCGGGCCAGGCACTGACGTGCACAGGGGTTTTGACGGGATCATCCTTGCGGGTGTAGTCCTGGGATCGCGTCCGCCAGGCGCGGAACAGGCGTGCCTCATCGAGCACGTTGTTGCGGAGTTCGCGGAAGTCCCCGAGCTTGACATCCAGGTTCAGCTTTTCCGCCCCGCGGCGAACGACGAGATTCATTGTGTCGCCGGGGTCGCGCGAGATGATGAGGCCCTGGATCATCGGCCGACCAGCGGCGGAGGTGAGGGGAACGCCATCGGCTTCGATGAGGATGTCGCCGGGTTCGAGCAGCCTGTGGCAGTCAAAGGGCGCGAAGGTGTCCTCGATCACGATGCGATCGCGGAGTGTCGCCTGGTCGAACTGCACGCCCATTGCCGCGCGCGGGGAAGACGTGAAGCGATCTCGGGCAATGGTGATGAGCCGGGAGTGCGCCTCCAGAGGCAGATCGCGCGTGGTGAGAACCTTCTCGATCTCCGCGAGCCGGATCGACTTGTCATCGCGGATGCGGACAGTGGCCAACTCGCGGGCGAGAAAATCGGGGGAGCTGAGGTCGGCGATGAGATCATCGAGCCGGGCAGGGGGCTGCGGAACGCTGACCGGGTTTACTTCCAGCGTTGCGGGTTGGCCCGAGCGGATTGCCCCGGGGGTCGGCTGCACACCGGCGGAAACAACCGAAGCCGCCGCGGCGGCCGACGCGATGGCGGCGAACCTGACGGCGAACTTGGCGTGGAGACCGGAAATACGCTTGAACCGGATCATCGCTCGCCTCCCGAAGGATCGGGCCCGGGGGATACGCACCAGAGCCGCGACAGGGGTTATACCGCCACTCTACGGGTTGGTGGCCCTGCGGGCAAGGCTTTGGCCGTGGCTTTCGAACCAGGCGGCGGTGCGATTGGCCAGGCGGAGCACGCCCAGGGGGGCAAACCGCCCAAAGCGTCCGGTGGCGGCGATTGGGATCGCGGCCTCGGCGATGATGGCCTCGATGCATAGGGAAGGCACTGCCTCAAAGGGCCATGACATCGCGGCGGGTTCCGTGATGCGGTACCCCTTCCAGAAGGCGGCGAAGAGCGTGGCGTCAAAGTCGACTGCGAATGGCGCTCGGCCGGGCTGGGGGGTTTCAATGGGGCGGCGACGGAAGGCAAACTGCAGCGCACCGTTGGCGGCATCGGTGATCGCGGGGGCGAGCGAGACGGTGTCAAAGTCGAGGATCGCGGCGATATGGGGCGCGGAGCCAGACTCGGCCCACAGCAGATTGCCGGGATGCCAGTCGTTATGGACAAGCTGGTCGTGGAGCTGTGAGACGCCGGTTGAAGCCGCGTGCGCGGCCGCGCGTTCGTAGCGATCGGCGAGACTCGCGGCAGTCTCTTTCAGGGCGGGGTCGGTGAGCGAGGTATCCAGATTGCGGAGCACGCCGGCGAGTTGAGCGTGCGCGTGGTAGGAACGCTTGGGTGGCGGCCACTCCGCACGAAGCTCGCGAAGCGCGGAGTGGCAGCGGGCCAGGAGTTCGCCGGCTGCGTGGGCGGAGTCGGGAGTGCGGTCGTACGCGCTGCCTCGAACAAAGCGGTAGATCTCGTAGACCTGCTCGCCCGACTGGAGCATGGAGTTCTGGTCTGTGCGCGTGCCCACGAGCGCGGGAACCGGCAGGCCGCGAGATGCGAGATGGAGCACGATCTGGTGGGAGAGGGCGATGCGGTGGAGCCAGTCGGCCCGGGCGGCTCCGGCGGGGGGCGCAGCGCGGCGTTTGAGAAGGAATGCACCGGTGGAGGTGACGAGAAGCGCCTTGGGGCTGGCTCGTGAACCCGCCTTGAAGTGCTGGGCCTTGCGTACATCGCCAAGGTCATAGTGCGAGCAGACGATCGCGAGTTCGCCCGCGGTGATTCGTGCTCGTTCGTCGGACACGTGTGGCTCCGGCTTTCCGCGATGCCGGTCGGCGCAAGCCTTTGCAGGCGAGGATCACTCGACGTTCTGGACCTGTTCCTTGATGCGGTCGATCGCACCTTTGATCTCGACGGTCCACCGCGAGATCTCGGCATCCTGGCACTTGCTGGCGATGGTGTTGGCCTCGCGCAGCATTTCCTGGGTGAGGAAGTCGAGCGTACGGCCGACGGGGCGCGGGTCGGGTCCTGAGAGGAGTTCGGCGAACTGATCGATGTGGGCGGTCAGCCGGCTGATTTCTTCGGAGGTGTCGGCCCGTTCGGCGGCGATACCGATCTCTCGGACGACATCGACCGGTTCGACGGTGACGCCGAGTTCCTTGATCATTCCGGCGATTCGGGACTTCAGCCGCTTCTCATACTCGGCCATGACCATCGGGGCCCTGGCGCTGACGAGCTTGAGGCGATCGGCGATGACGATTCGATGCGTCATCATGTCCGCGCGGACGACTTCGCCTTCGCGAAGGCGCATCGCCAGGACGCCGTCGCACGCACGGTTCACCA
>JBBRUT010000151.1:0-8355 GCA_038247555.1 Phycisphaerales bacterium
CCAGGGGCTCTTCATCCGGCTCGGTCACGCCATCGATTCCATCGGCGCCAAGCGCGTGGTGCTCGACACCGTCGAGGCGCTCTTCGCCGGGCTGCCCAACCACGCCATCCTCCGCGCGGAACTGCGCCGGCTCTTCCGCTGGCTGAAGGATCGCGGCATGACGGCGGTCATCACCGGCGAGAAGGGCGATGCGTCGATCACGCGCTACGGGCTGGAGGAGTATGTGGCCGATTGCGTGATCACGCTCGACCACCGCGTGGACGAGCAGATCTCCACCCGCCGTTTGCGCGTGCTGAAGTACCGCGGCTCGGCGCACGGCACGAACGAGTACCCCTTCCTCATCGGCGAGCGCGGGATCTCGGTGCTGCCGATCACCTCGCTGCGGCTGGATCACGCGGCGCCGGAGGAGCGCCTTTCCACGGGCATCGCGCGGCTGGATGAAATGCTCGGCGGCCAGGGCGTCTTCCGCGGCAGCAGCGTGCTTGTCTCGGGTTCGCCGGGCACCGGCAAGAGCAGCCTCGGCGCGACATTCGCGGAGGCCGCGTGCCGGCGCGGCGAGCGGGCGCTGCTTTTCGCCTACGAGGAATCGAGCGGGCAGATCGTGCGCAACATGCGCTCCATCGGCGTCGACCTCGCGCCGTGGATAAAAAAGGGGCTGCTGCAGATCCATGCCTCGCGCCCCACGCTGCAGGGGCTCGAGCAGCATCTCGTGGCTCTGCACGACACGGTTCAGACCTTCCGCCCCTCGGTGGTCGTGGTCGATCCGATCAGCAATCTCACGCTCGAACACAGCGAGACGGACGTGATGCCGACGCTGATGCGGCTAATTGACTTCCTCAAGCAGCAGCAGATCACCTCGCTCTTCACCAGCCTCACCACCGGCGGCAGCGGCGCGAACGCCGCGGAGGATTCGCAGGTGGGCGTATCGTCACTGATGGACACGTGGCTGCTGCTGCGCAATGTGGAGTTCAACGGCGAGCGCAACCGCATGATCTTCGTGCTGAAATCTCGCGGCATGGCGCACTCCAACCAGGTGCGCGAGTTCGTGCTCAGCGACACGGGCATCGATCTCGTGGACGTGTATCTTGGCGCGGACCGCGTGCTCACCGGCACCGCGCGGGTGGCGCAGGCGGCGATCGAGCACTCCGCCGCCGAGCTCCGCCGGGACAATCACGAGCGCAAGCTGCGGCAGCTCGCCAGCAAACGAAAGGCGATCGAGGCGCAGATCGCCGCACTGAAATCCGAAGGCGAGGCGGAGGAAGCCGAGGTGAAGTTCACCATCGCGCAGGAGACTTTGCAGGAAAAGGTAACGCGGCAAAACACCGCGGCCATGGCGCAGCGGCGCGGCGGGGCGAGAGCCGCCGGCAACGCCACGAAAGGAAAGCGATGAGCACGACGACCAAGACGACCAAGGCCTACGAACTGCGGCTCTACGTCGCCGGCCAGACCGCGAAGTCCCTCTCCGCAGTTGCCAATCTTAAGCGTATCTGCGAGACGCACCTCGCCGGGCAGTACCGCATCGAGGTCATCGACCTGCTGAAGACTCCCAAGCTCGCCGCGGGCGACCAGATCCTGGCGCTCCCGGCGCTGGTGCGGCGGCTGCCCGAGCCGATCAAAAAGATCATCGGCGATCTTTCCAACGAAGAACGCGTGCTCGTCGGGCTCGATGTGCAACCGGTGAAGGAGTGAGCTTGATGAAACAGAAGCACGCACCTCCAACTGACCTCGCGGCCCTTGAAGCCGCCGCCGCGCACGACACGGCCCGCTATGTTCTGCGGCTCTACGTCACCGGCAACACGCGGCACTCTTCGCGGGCCATCGTGAATATCCGCACAATCTGTGAGGAGCATCTGCAAGGGCGCTACGAGCTGGAGATCGTGGACATCTCGGTGCACCGGAGCCTGGTCGAGGGCGAGCAGATCATCGCAGCGCCGACCTTGATCAAGAAACTGCCGCTGCCGCTGCGCCGTTTCATCGGCGACATGTCCCAGACCGAGCGCATCCTCCTGGGGCTTGACCTGAGACAGGCGGGATCCCGTGGCCAGTTTGCGCACGACACGGACGGCCACCATGGCGTCTAGCCCTTCTCCCGAAGCAAGAGTCCGCACGGAGAACGCCGAACTGCGCGCGCGGCTGGAGGAGGCGGAGGAAACGCTGCGCTCCATCCGCAGCGGCGAGGTGGATGCGCTCATCGTCGAGACCGCGGACGGCCCTCAGGTCTTCACGCTGCAAGGCCTCGAGGCCGAATCCAACCGCTTTCGCGGCGAGATTCTCGCGCAGGTCAGCGACGCGGTGATCGCCGTGGATGCCGAGGAGCGCGTGACGTACCTGAACGCCGCCGCGGAGCGGCAATACCGGGTCTCCGGCAACGACGTACTCGGACGGCAGCTCAGCCAGATCTTCTCCCGGCAATGGGCGTCGGCCGAGGCGGAGGCCGCGATGTGGGCCGCCTTCCGCGAGCACGGTGAATGGCGCGGCGAGGCCACCCATCGCGCGCACGATGCCCGCGAGCTCGCCGTGGAAACGAGCATCACGGCCCTACGCGACGAGAGCGGCGTGCTTGCCGGATATGTCTCGGTCATCCGCGACATCACCGATCGCAAGCGAAGTGCTGAGCAACTCCAGCGTGTCAACCTCTTACTCGACACCCTTCTCCTCACCGCGCCCGTGGGCTTTTGCTTCCTTGATCGGGATTTGCGCTACGTCCGCATCAACGAACGCCTCGCGGAGATCAACGGCATTCCCGTCGAGGCGCACCTGGGCCGGCATGTGTCCGAGATCGTGCCCTCACTCGTCGAACCGCTTCGAAACTTGACGGCCCGCATCCTGGCGACGGGCCAGGCCGTGGTGAATCACGAGTTCTCCGGTGAGACGCCCGCCGCGCCAGGCGAGATGCGTTTCTGGAGTGAAAGCTGGTATCCGTTGCGCGACGGCGCGGGCGAGGTCTTGGGGTTCGGCGGCATCGTCGAGGAGATCACCGCGAGGAAGCGGGCCGAGGCGCAGTTGGTCAACATGAACGAGAACTTGCTCGTCGCTTCCATACGCCAGCACGAACTTACGGAAAAAGCGGAATGGCTCACCGTACAACTTCAAACAGACCTCACCGCGCGCATGGCGGCCGAGGAGGCGCTGCGCGAAAGCCAGCACTTCATCCACAGCGTTTTGTATAATCTCTTTGCCTTCGTCGGCGTGATGACGGTGGACGGAACGTTAACCGATGCCAACCGCTCATCGCTGGAGGCGGCGGGCATCCCAGCCGGCGAGGTGCTTGGGAAAAAGTTCTGGGACTGCTATTGGTGGAGCTATTCCCCAGAGATCCAGGCGCAGTTGCGCGACGCGTGCGAACGTGCCGCCGGCGGCCAGGTCGTCCGTTACGATGTGCCCGTGCGCATGGCGGGCGATACGCGGGTGTGGATCGATTTCCAACTCTCGCCGCTGCGCGATACCAAAGGGCGCATCACACATCTCATCCCTTCGGCGCTGGAAATCGAGGTGCGCCACGCTGCCGAAAAAGCGCTGCGGGAGAGTGAGGAGCATGAGCGAGAGGCGCGCGCCGAGGCCGAGGCCGCCAACCGGAGCAAGGACACCTTCCTGGCCACGCTCAGCCACGAACTGCGCACCCCGCTCAACGCCATCCTGGGCTGGGCGGTGCTGCTGCGGACCACCCCGCCCGCGGATGGCAAGCCCATCCACGCCGACATCGACCGTGGGCTGGCGATCATCGAGCGCAACGCGCGGGTGCAGGGCAAACTCATCGAGGATGTGCTCGATGTGGCCCGGATCACCTCTGGCAAGTTCATCCTCGACTTGCGGCCGCTCGACCTGACGAGCCTGGTCTTGGCGGCGGTGGATGCAGTGCGCCCTGCTGCGGAGGGCAAGGGCTTGAATCTGGAGGTGGCGGGCGGTGGTCGGGGTGCGGGTGGATTGGGGAGTCTCTGGGTCCATGGAGATTCGTCCCGGCTCCAGCAGGCCGTCTCGAACCTGCTCACCAACGCGGTCAAGTTCACGCCCAAGGGCGGGCGCGTGGCGGTGAACACGGAACTCGTGAAGGGGACGGCTGCGGACACCGCGCGGATCACAGTGACGGACACGGGCATGGGCATCGACGCAGCGTTTATCCAGAGCATCTTCGAACGCTTCAAACAGGCGGGCGAAGGGACCACACGCTCGTACGGCGGACTAGGCCTGGGGTTGGCGGTCGTGCGGCACATCATCGAAGCGCACGGCGGAACGGCGCACGCGACGAGCCAAGGAGATGGGACCGGCGCGACGTTTACACTCGAACTCCCGGCTACGCCTCAGCCGGCGACGCCCCTCGATTTGGACAAGCCGATCTGGTCAGTCAACCTCCCGCCGCTGGACGGTGTGCTCGTACTGGTGGTGGACGATGAGGAGGATTCCCGTTTGATTGCGAAGCGGGCGCTCGAATCGGCCGGGGCGATCGTGGTTCTTGCCACGTCCGCAGAAGAGGGATATCACCTCGCGATGAACGGCAAAGGGGGCAAGGGGCGGGCGGCGGAGCTGCAAGTGGTTGTGAGCGACATCGGGATGCCGGGTGAGGACGGGTATTCAATGATGCGACGCATGCGAACTGAAATGAGCGGCACGGACCTGCCCGCCGTGGCCATGACCGCGTTCGCAGCTCCTGAAGACAAGCGACAAGCGCTGGTGGCGGGGTTTCAGGCCCATATGGCCAAACCCATCGATCCGCACGAACTGATCGCGGTGGTGGCGGGGCTGGTGGGAGGGGCTGAGCGCACGACGATTTGAGCCGCGTGGACAGTCGCTGGGATTTGTCTCCGGCAAGGCCGGATCGCCGTCTGTACCTGTCGGCCTCGACGCCCATTCACCAGCAACCGCGCCTCCAGCCGGCAAACCGCGAATATCACTTTCCCAGACGCGAACCCCTCTCGCGGGCCGAGATTTTATGCGATGGATCGACACAGCCAAACAAGCGGAAACGCGCATGCGCCGGATCGAGCGATGCCGCGAGAATCTCGCCGCCGGCAAGCGCCACCCCTGATGGCTTTGCGACCAACGCATACCGCGCGCTGTCAGCCACTCTCTCCAACTCCCCGACCAGGATGACATACCCGTCCGGATCGACGATGCGAACCTCGCCCGCCTGCATGTAGTCTGGGTGCGCGACCTCAAAGACCACGCGCGGGCCATCGCCCGCGCTGAAAGCGCCACTGTATTTGCCACCATCGCGCACACCGCTGTCGAGCAAATGCCGCCGCAGCGCGGCCACATCCGTGCTGTACATATAGAAGAGGACGGCCTGCTGCGTTGCATCGACTCGCCCATCGGCGCGGGCGAGCATGATCTCACCCTTCCCGCTCTGCGCCAAAGCCCAGAACACGCGGCCACTCGCATCTTTCATCGTGTTCTGCGCCGCAAAACCCAGCAGCACGTAAAACGCCAGTGATGCTTCTACATCGCCAACATGGACAAACGGCACCAAGCGATTGACGGCGCATGAAAGGTGCGGCGATGGAGGTGTGCTGGTGATCATTCACAATGGTACCACTGAACCAATCGAAACGAGACTCCGTGCGGTTCACCTGAATCGTGGTTGAACTCATCGCCACTGGATTCTCACCAGTAGCCATCTACAAACAGCACCGATCGCCGCCTTGACATATTCCCGTAAAGGCATGTGATTTCCTCATGGCCCGCGCCGCCACAACCACCGATGTCTTCAACGCGATCGCCCGTGCCAAGTCCGGCCTGCAAACCGACATCCGGTCGTGAGCTCTCACCGCAACTATTTAATAATCCTACATTTCTAAGGATGACGCATGACCAAGTCAGAAGTGTTACTCGCCGAGTTCGGGACCGAGCTGGCCACAACCCGTCGCTTCATCGAGCGAGTTCCCCCCGACCGCCTGATGTGGAAACCGCACGACAAGTCCATGACGGCGGGCCAGCGCGCGCCGCACATCGCCCAGCTTCCGTTGGGCGCGCTGAACATGGCCATGGCCGATGAGGCAACGCTCGCCTGAGCGCGGCCATTTCCGCCGCAGGCCCATCGCCCAACCTGATCGTCGCGAGCATAACCACCGCGCTCGAAGCATCAGGGCACGCTCACCCAAGTCGAAGATCAGTGTCTTGTGGTTTGCATCCGCACCCCCGAAGCCGCACCCTTCACTTGAGATCGCGCGTCTCTAGTGGGAACTGCGGCTGAATCGAATACACATTGTCCTCACGCGTTCCCGGATCGCCATCAGGACCGGCTGAGTAAAAGTACGGGCGGCCACCGGGGCAAAGGCCCTCGTCGGCAGTCCCTGTCCCATCCACCGCCAGCCGATACGAACGTGTGTACTCATCACTGACCGGTGGCGAATCTGGAAGTGTGATGTTGACCGAAAGGTTCGGTCGCGCCGGACCTGCCCCAACAAACACGCCATGTCCTCCGTGATATCGCGGCACGACAACCCGAATCGGATTGCCCCATGCGTCATTCACAATGAGCCCTTCAACATCATTCCCTTGACGGTCCCTCACCGCGCGCGTCGGAGTTAACGATCGACTCACCGGCTTGCTTCGCGCAATCAGTCGCGAATCCAATCCCTTAAGCGTCTCTTTGACCGAGGGCACATCCCCCGCGATCAGCAGGTAATACGCGATGGTCGGCTCAGGCTTCGCCCCGGCGGGGGCACCCTGCAACACACCATCCACGATCGGAAAGATTTCATTCTGACCATCCACGTAGTACGTCGGAAACTTGCCCCGCTCACTCTGATACGCCGTCAACGTCGCATCGAGCACTCGCAGCGTGTTCTCCGTCAAACTCCGCTCACCACCCTTCGTCACGCGAGAACCCACCACCAGCGCAATCGCAGCCAAAATGCCGATGATCGCCACGACCACCAGAATTTCAACCAACGTGAACGCCCCTGACACCCGACCCGAGAGTGGAGTGGGTGGGGTGTGGGGCATGGGGGGGGTGGGGGGGGTCCGAGGAGTGGGGGATTGAGCGAGTACGCTTGGAGAGGGCTTGCTTGGTCGGCTCATGTTCCGCGCTTTCGGTTCGGGAGAAAGTTGGACATTAGAGTGTATCCTGATCTTGCCAACATACCACGATACGAACACTTGGGGGTCAAGGATGCCGCCCAACCCACTTCCGGGCAATGGTTTTACCAGTTCCAGTGGCCTGCACAGCTGCCTGTCAACCTGCCCGCCCGCCACATACCGTCGGGTCGCAACGACATTTCAGCATTAAGGGTCGTCGACAAACATCGACACTCTTCTCAAAATTCGCTACTCAAATCGCCGCAAGTCACCGACCCTGCATCCGATACTCAGTGAACATCGGATACAACTGTCGCACCCCCCGGCCGGTAAGCTGTTCGGTATACATCGTGTTCCCGACCTTCGGAAGGTTCATCCTTTGTCCCGATTCCCCGCATCCATTCTCGCTCGAAAGCTGACCTGCACCGCGCTCGCCGCGCTGGCCCTCGTCCTCCTGCCGATGGCCGGTTGTCTCAGCCGCCGCGCGGCCGATCCCAATCGCGAGGAACATGAGCTCGCCTTCACCGATCAAATCGAGTGGCCCGCCCGCATCACCGCCGATCTTGACGAAAAGATCAAGGCCACTCCTCGGCGCATCACTCGATTCGTTCTCGATGGCACCGTTCCAGAGTCGGGGATCAATCCCACCTGGCTCGAAGCTGCCAAGCGACCCGAGGGTCGTATCGTCTACAACCGCAAGTTTGGCGAAGGGCTGATCCGCATTGTTCGTGAAGGTGACCGCGTCTTTACGCGTTTCATTTCCTACTCACCCCTCACCGATCGCCCGGCCGATCAACGCACGCCGCAGTTTATCGAGCGATCACGCATCTGGATCGAGCAGTTCGCCAAAAGCCACGTCAGCGGCCTCAAGCCCAACGACGACCGCACCCGCGCACTTCTCTACGAGGGCACTCAGCTGCGTCTCCGCGAGCCAAAGCGTGAACTCGGCAAGCCCGTCGGACTCGTTATTCACATGGCCGGGCTGGGCAGCATCGAGTACGAGCAGCCAGTTCTCGACGAACTGCAAAAACGCGGCTGGGTCGTCCTTCGTATCGCGACCCCCAGCGTCTGGTGGTATGAATCCAAGCCGCACCTCATTCAGTCCGAGTCCGACATCCGCCCCGTCGCCGAACAAATCGCGCGCACCATCGATGATCTTGTGGCCGAGCCCGCGTATGCAGCCGAGGCCGCGCTTGCCTACCTCGCACAAACACGCCCCGATGTTCCGCAGTCGCCCCTTGTCATGGTCGGTTGCAGCGCGGGCGCGCTGGCCGCGCCCGCGGTTGTGGCCCGCATGTCCAACAAGTTTGATGCCGTCGTCCTCGTCGGGGCCGGGGCCAA
>JBBRUT010000152.1:0-8095 GCA_038247555.1 Phycisphaerales bacterium
ATACTGCTCGGGGGTGTCTTCCTGCTCATCCCGTTCTGCATGGCGGTCGCCGGACGCTGATCAGCCCCCATTCATCCGCATTCATCCGTGCCCATCCGTGCCCTCCGCGTCCGCCTTCATCGCTTCTCCATGCGTGGTCTCCGTCCTGCCGAGGCCGCCTTTGCCGATTTTCCCCCTCTCTTCTCCGCCTCTGCGATCTCCGCGTCCACCTCCGCGACCTCTGCGTACCCGCCTTGGCTCTTTCCGCCCCTCACTCCGCCCCCGTCGCCTCCACCCTTCTCACGCAATCCAGCAGCGCGAAGTCCGCCAGCATTCCCACCGGCACCACTCCCACCACCACCCTCGCCTTCGCCTGCACATCCTCCACGATCATCCCCGCGGCCTTCAGCCGCTCGATCACCGCGGCATCAGTCGAAGTCACCAGCACCGTCACGATCACACCCTGCTCAAGCGCCGCCGTCGCGCTCATCGCCATCACGCCGAGGCTAGCACCCTCCGCGCCAAGCTCCCGGAACTCCACGCCCGCCTGCGCAGCTACCTGACGCGATTTCGGGTCGACCATGTTGTTGCACGCGGCAACGCCGACGCTCGCATCCATCCCCGCGCTCGGCAGCACACCCTCGCCCGTTGCAAAGATCCACAGCCGCTCATCCAGCTTGCGGTGAAGCTCCATCAGCCGCGCCGCGGCCTGCAACTCCTGTGTCGCCTGCTGCGCCAGCGCAACCACCTGCCGGTTCTGCTCCGCCTCCGGCGCCTTCGTCTCGTTCATCGCTGTCCACATGTCGCGACCCACCTCATAGCTCGGTGCCGCCCGGTTCAGCTCATTCACAAGCCCCCGCGCCTGCTCCGTCTGGTTCTCCGCCGCAAGCTGGCCGATCCGCCTCGCCACCTGCTGCGCCGGAACCACCATCTGCACCTGATCCTGACGCTGCGGCTCGGCGACCGTGACCGCAACGGGGAGACCAAACGCCGTGCTGCCAGGACTCTGTGCTTCAACCACGCCGCGCTGCGCTTCCCCGGCATCGGATAGCCGCGTGAGATATCGAAACTGAGCACGTTCCCCGATCCGCGCAAGCACTTGTTCCCCCTCCTTCGCCACCCGCTCCCAATCAGCGTTCAAACCCCGGCCGGAGGATGGAACGGGAGCGCCGGAACTGCTCGGACGACTCGCATTCCTGTGGAGAGGGTCCCCCCTTCGATCCATGGCATCGTCTCGCACGCTCGGCTCATTGGGCTTCTTCGCCTCCAAGCTCGCCGCATCCCTCGGTTGCATCTGCGGGAGTGCGCTGCGCTCAGCGCTCTCCTGCCCCCGTCCCCCGACCGCTGACCTCGTGCTTTCGCCACCCCGTGATGCCGGAGCAGGTGCTGCGCTGCGAGACGGCGCGGGCGGTGCTCCGGGCGCTGCCGCCGCCGCAGCCGACGGCGCGGGCGGTGGCACCGACTTAGCCGTCGTACCCCCCGTCAGCACGCTCTGCAAATTAATCATGGGCAACGTATCAAACAAAGGGTACGCCTTCGCGCCTTCCTCTCCACCGCGATCACTATCGACCCAGGTGTTCTGCGCAACCGCCTCCACTCGCACAATCTGCGGGATCTGACCCAGCAGCTTGTCGATCAACCCGCCCGCCTGATCTTCACCATTCATCGGCGCAGCCTGCCCGAAGAACCCTTCAAAGCTCGTTCCCGCCGGCAGCTCGATCGGCACATTCACCAGCCGCGGCTTGCCCGCAACGGTCACGCGCAGCTTGTCAACCGCGACAAACGAGGTGTACTCCGACATGATCCCGAACTGCTCGCCGAGCTGAACGATCTGCTGCTTCACCTCGTTCTTCAACGTTCCCTGCTGCACATCGCGCAGGTACCCGGACTTGATCTGTTCAACCTTTCCCCGCGCCCACATCGTCGCGATCGTGTCGTGCTCCGGCTGGCTCTCCGGCAGCGACAGCGTGATCGTCCGCTGCCACGGGCCCGCCGCGGTCATCCCGCTGATCGTCACCGTCCCCGCGCCCGGCGCGGTGTACCGCCCCAGGATCGTCACCGGCGTCTCATCAAACAGGTCGGGCACATTCGTCAGCGGTGGCACCATATCGATGACGCGCAGGTTCTTTGAGAACTCAAGCGAGATATCCGTCAGCACCGGTGTCCGCGTCCGCTTGGTCAACCGCTCCACCGCCGCCGCGCCCTCAGACTCCAGCAGCACATACTCCGCCGCGCCCCCGCCCTCGATCGCGATCGAATCAAGCAGGTACCGGTTCACCGAGTTCCCGATCCCGAAGCTGAACACCCGCGTCGTCCCGCGGTTCTTCTTCACCGCATCGATGATCGCCACTTCGTTTCCGACATACCCATCCGTCAGGAACACCACGATCCGCAGCGGCCGCACCTCGCGGTCATCATCACCCGCGGGCTGAACCAGCGCCGCGTTCACCGCCGTCATCATCTCCGTCCCGCCGCCCCCGCGCTGCCGCGACACCAGCGACCGCGCCTCCGCCAGGTTCACCTCGTTTACCGCTCGCGGCTTGTCCCACAGCACATTCGTCGATCCCGCAAACGTGATCACATTGAATGTGTCGCCCTCTCGCATCGATGTCAGCGCACGCTCCATCACTTCCTTGGACTTCTCGATCGGGAATCCGTTCATCGACCCCGACGTGTCCAGCACGAAGATCATCTCCCGGGGAACCGCCATCGCATCATCGACGCGAGCCGGAGGCCGCAGCATCAGCCCGAAAAAGTTCCCGTGCCTGCCCGTGTGCGTGAACACCTGATCCGTCACGCCCTCGGCCGTCTGCCGCCAGGACAGCACAAAGTCCCGGTTCGGGATCGCGCTCATCTTCTTCAGCACCACCGTCGCGCTCTCGGCCAGCCCATCCGTCCGCTTCGTCCCCTCCGACGTCACGATCTCGTGCAGCGGCGAGTTGAACTTCAGCAGCCCCGGGCCACCGGTATGGATCTTCACGCTGATCGAAAGATCATGCCCCGCCCGCGTCCCCGGCCGCACCGGCATCGGCGTAATCCGCGACGCATCCGGCACCTGATCGGTATCGGGCGCAAACGCCGCGCCCGGCTCCCCGCTCACACGCGCCTCGCCTCTCTTCCCACGGGGCGCAAGCGGAGTCGCGGTGATCGCAAACCACCGGTCCGCGACATACCCCACGTTCACCGTTCCTGCCGGCGACTCGAAGTACATGCCCTCTTCCTTCACCCCATCCGCATACGTCACCGTGAACCGCACCCAGCGGTCCTCGTTCTCAACGCTTATCGGCGCAGCGATCGCCATCGCTCCGTTGATCGCCGCCGCCAGCAGCCGCTGATCCGGGCCGCGATCACTCCTCGCAAACCCCGGCCCGCGATCGACGAACTCAAACGATGCCGGACCCTGCAGCACAATCCCCCGCCGCGCCACAAATCCCGGGACTTCATCGCCCGTCTTCGGCTCCCCCGGGATGTATCGCGGGCCAACCACGGTCGGGAAGTTGAACGTGAACTCTCCGTCCTTCTCTTCAACGAACTCGACATACGACAGAGTCACCGCGATCGTCGCGCCCGGCTCGATGTTCGCCACCGACTGCGTGAAGATGTTCGGCCGCTCCTGCTCCGTCAGCCCCGCCACCAGCCCCGCGCTGCGCGCCTGTTCATAGATCTCCCTCGCCGCATCCCGCTCCTTCACCTCGCCCACGATCACACGGTCACCGATCGCCATCGACATCCGGTCGACCGCGCCGCGGTGCGACATCGGGAACGTGTAAACCGCCTCGATCTTGTCAGCGTGCGGATTTCTGAACCGCTGCGTCAGTGTCACCCGCGCAACATGCCCGCTGATCTCCGCCGCGACATCCGTGTGCTCCAGCACGCACGCGCCAAGCAGAACCCCGCCCGCGTCATACGCCTCCAGCTTCCCGCCCTCCGGGCACATCACGATGTTCGCCAGCTCCGCGTGCGCCGCGGTCTCCTTCGTCGCTGGCAGCATGAACGGCGCAAGCACCGCCAGCGTCAGCACCGCCGCCGCGGCCAGCGGTGCCATCCGCCAGATCTTCCACCCTCCCGATGCCGATCCTTCGACGCGCAGCGCCGGCGCAGGCTTCACTTCCACGGCGATCGGCGAGCTTGCCGCGCCGGCATCCTCAGCGCGCAGCGCCGCCAGCAGCCGGTCCCGGCCCTCCGCCGCCTTCGCGCGGTTCACCCCGTGCCACTCGCGCAGCAGCACATCCATCTCATCCCCCTGCGCAAACGGCAACTGTCCATCCGAACCCTCGGGCGGCAGACCATCGCGATTCATGTCCGTGTTATTCGTGTTCATGTGTGGGCCTCGCTCATCAGGACGCTCAGTCGTTCGCGGGCGCGGGTCAGCAACTTGTAGAAGCCGCTTCGAGAGACCCCCAGCGCAACAGATGCCGCCACAACCGGATCCGCCTCCAGGTAATACAAATGCAGCGCGAGCCGCTCGTTATCCGGCAACTGGTCCATCGCCTTTGACAGCAGCTCCAGCCGTTCCTGCTTCACCGCGCACGCTCCCGGTGATTCCGCCGCGGGCGATGCCGATGTCCCTGCCGAAGTCGTCGTGGTCGTCATCGTGCGGATCTCCTCCGCCGCGCTGCGCTCATGCACGCCGCGGCGACGGGCCGAACGCCGCCGCTCCGAGCAGACAAGCCGGGCGATCGCGTACAGCCATGACCGAAGCCCATCCGGATCCGTCAGCCGTTCGAGCATCCGATAAGCGCGCAGGAACGTCTCCTGGAGCGCATCGTCGGCATCGGCGTCGGTCGGAGCATTCTGACGACACAAGGCCCGCACAACCGCACCATGCCGGTCGTAGATCCGTGCGAAGGCCTCGTGCCCATCGGGGCTCATCCCGTCGCCATGCCGAGCTGCTCGGACCAAACCAAGGTCCCGGGCGTCGTCGGTCATCACTGGAGGTATGGCCACTGGTCCCGGATTGTCTCCGGAATCCCCTCTCGCTGCTCAAAATCCCAAAAACACAACAACCCGGCCGCAGCTGCGCCCGGGTTGTTGCAATACTCCAAAAAGAAACCCAGCCGCGACCGGTCAGCTCGCGGCTGGGTGCGAGGACTGCTTAGCCCTCTCTCGCCTCTCTCTCACTCCTGATGCTTCGGCTCGACGAATGCTCTCTCGTCCCACCGTCTCTCTCGCGGCTCTCTCTCACTCCGTGAAACCCGTTAGGGTCTCGTCGGCGGAACACACGCGCCAGACCAAAGCAACCGGATAAGGCAGGCACAATGTACTGGAAACGCGGGCGTTGTCAAGCAAGAACTGCCGAATCTTCGCGTTTACGACTCGATAACCACTTGGGACATACCCGCTTAGGGGACTTATCCCCAGCACAAATCGGTGGTTCTTTCCCAACTCTGGCCAAATCTGGCCAGTTTGATCCCCGCAACTCTCTCAAGTCGCGGCCGCAACTTCCTTCTGACCGTCCCAAACCATCACCTTGTTCTGGCGATACGCCTCGACCCCCATCTTGATCGCCACCATTGTTGAGCATCCAAGGTCCACATTGCATGCAAGCGGAGCCTTCCCCCGGATCGCGTCAAAGAAGTTCCCCATGTGGTCCCGGCGATCCTCGACCTTGATCTCAAACGACGCCTGCCCATCCCCCGTCGGTGCGGTCTCAAACCGATCCGCGTTGTTCTCCCGGAACTGCTTCCGCCACACGCCCTGCTCGCGCACCGCGATCGTCCCCCCGTTCCCCTGGTCCGATCCCCCGTTGAAGTACATCGTCGCCTGCTGACCACGGATCACTGTGTCGAGGCCCACGTCGTTCGTCATCACCGACGCCAGCACCACCGTGTGCTCGCTCGGATAGTCAACCATCATCATGAACGTGTCGGGGATGTCGCGCTCATCCTTCTCAAGGAACCGCCCGCCGCTCGCCACCACGCGCTTCGGATACTCACCATCCGGCCCCGTAATCGCCCGCAGCAGCGGCGCAAGCCGGTGATACAACAAGTCTGTCGCAACGCCCCCGTTGTACGCGAAATACTTCCTGAACCGGAAGAAGTGATCCGCGTTCCAGTCGATCTTCGGCGCAAGCCCGTGCTCCGCACCCAGCCACCGATCCCACCACACATACCCCTCGCTCCCCTTCGCCGCCATCGGCCCCGCATCCGGATCAATCCGCCAGTTGAACTGCCCACCCGTCGAGTTCCGGCAATACGACGCCTGGCTCCACACCGGCTTGCCGATCCGGCCCTTGCCGATCGCCTCCCGCGCCTTGTAATACGAATCCGCCGATGCTCCCTGCGGCCCCACCTGCAGCGTCCGCTTCGTCTTCTTCACCGCATCCCTGCACGCCAGCGCCTGCTCGATCGTGTGGCTCAGCGGCTTCTCGACATACACATCCTTCCCGGTCTCCATCGCCTCGATCGCCATCTTCACATGCCAGTGATCCGGCGTCGCGATCAGCACCGCGTTCACATCCCGGTCATCGAGCACCTCCCGATACTCCATCGTCCCCGGCCCCTTGCCCCCGCCAGACTCTGCCGAACCCCCGTTCTCGAGCACCAGCTTCGTCGCATTGTTCAGCCGGCGCTGATACACATCGCACACCCGCGAAACCAGCATGTTCTCCGCCGCGCGCCGTTGCACCAGGCTCTCAAGGTGGTTCGTCCCCATCCCCCCCGTCCCGATGATCCCCATCACGATCCGGTCGTTCGACCCAAGCACCCGCGCATAACTCAGCGCCGGCATGAACGCCAGCCCCGCACCCGTCGCGGCCGCGCCCTTCAAAAATGTTCGGCGACGCATCACATTCAAATCCGCGGCGGTACGGTCCATGGAAAGCCTCCTGTGCTGGTGTTCCGCCGAGTCTACCACACCCCCAACGCCCCCGCCCGCATCTTCGGATAAGCTGCCGCCTCACACCCCGCATCGGAGATTCCCCCAAATGAACCGCCGCGACTTCGTCGTCTCCACCTCCTCAGTTGTCAGTGCCATCGGCGTCGCCGCTGCCGGCGGCGTGGGGGCAACAATGGGGGGCCTTGCCGCCTCCGCCGCGCAGCCAGATTCCGCCGCGCCCCAGGGCCAGCCCATCCGCACCCTCGGCGGCCGCAACACCAAGTTCAAGCTCGCCTACGCGCCCCACTTCGGCACCTTCTCCAACCACGCCAAAGATGATCTCGACCAGATCCGCTTCGCCGCCGATCAGGGCTTCACCGCATGGGAAGACAACGGCATGCGCGGCCGCGGCAAAGATTTCCAGGACAAATGCGGCAAGCTCCTGGCCAGCCTCAACATGACCATGGGCGTCTTTGTCGGCGCCGATATCGACTGGGGCAACCCCACCCTCACCACCGGCAAGCAGGAGCACTACGACAAGTTCGTCGCCAACCTCCGCGACTCGGTCGAAGTCGCCAAGCGCCTCAACGCCAAGTGGTGCACCATCGTCCCCGGCACCGAGGCCCGCAACATCCCCCAGGGCATCCAGACCGCCAACGTCATCGAGGCCTTCCGCCGCGGCTGCGAAGTCTGCGAGAAAAGCGGTCTGATCATGGTCCTCGAGCCTCTCAACTGGCGCGACCACCAAGGCCTCTTCGTCCGCTACTCCGACCACGCCTACACCATCATGAAGGGCGCACGCCACCCCAGCGCGAAGATCCTCTTCGACATCTACCACCAGCAGGCCAGCGAGGGCAACCTCATCGACAACATCAACCGCTGCTGGGATGAGACCGCCTATTTCCAGATCGGCGACAACCCCGGCCGCAACGAACCCGGCACCGGCGAGATCAACTACAAGAACGTCTTCAAGCACATCCACGCCAAGGGCTTCAAGGGCGTCCTCGGCATGGAACACGGCAACAGCCAGAACGGCAAAGACGGCGAGCAGCGCGTCATCGCGGCGTACCGCGAAGCCGATTCCTTCTGACCGGTAGCACTGCTCTCCAGAGCAGTGTGTGATACGCTGCACCCAATGCGTTTGGTCTCCGGATGATGTTGCTATGAAAGCTCCGTCAAATGCGATTGCACGCCGTGAGCCTCGACTTCTGCATCTGCCCGGAGTGCGGCTACTCACTGGTCGATCTCGATCTCGAAGGCACATGCCCCGAGTGCGGCACGCCCTACACACCCGAAGAGC
>JBBRUT010000153.1:0-8005 GCA_038247555.1 Phycisphaerales bacterium
ACAAGTCTGGGTGGGGCGGTGCTGGGCACGCCAACGGAGCGACGATTGCCGGTGGGCAACATCGGGAGCAGCGGGCAGGATGGGGTGGAGGTGCGGCTGGATAGCCGTTGGGGCGGGGCGGTCAGTTTGGATCTGGATGAGCTGTTGATCCCGGCGCAGGCGATGCGGGAGATCCGGATCCGGCCGAAGGGGTGGGATGGGACGATCAAGGGGGGGATGCGGCTGGCGAGCCGACCGCCCGATGGGACGCCGGGGTCATCGCTGGACCTTGAGTGCGACTTTGCGGCGGTCAGCGCGACGACGGTGCGTGTGACGGTGCGCGATCAGGCCGGGAACGTGGTGCTTGACGGCGTGCGCGCGGGGTCGAGCCTGGCGTGCGTAGTGAGCATGTCGCCGCCGGCGGGGATTGTGCCGACGTGCGGAGTGGCGATCAAGGAGAAAGGCACGGGGGCGGAGAAGAACCGCGCGATGAGCGTCGATTTCGGCGATGTGCCGTGTGATGTGAGTGGGTTGTCAGCTGTGACGCTGCACGAGGTGCGGTCGATCGAGATCTCGCCGGAGACCTGCGGTGCGTGCGACTCGTGGCTGGGGACGGAGTCGATGCTGGTCACCTCGGTTGGGCTATCGAGCATGGTGGTATCGGATGCGAGCGTGGGGACGTTCGGGGCATCGAGCCATGCGCCGGGCGCGGCGACAATCGATGAAGAGTGTGATGATGCGACGGACTGCGACGACGATCGGCGACTGCATGTGTCGAACATCGGGAGCAGCGGGCAGGATGGAGTCTCGATCGATCTGCGGAAGGGGAGCATCGGCGCGAGCGTGACGTTCGACTGCTTCGCGGGCGGCTTGCCCGGTCGGCCGGTAGCGATGGAGCAGTGGTTCGATACGTTCGATGGGACTGGGCCGGTGCGGATGCGCGTGAGCCGCGAGGTGGATGCGCTCTCGGGCGTGGAGACGATCTCCTGCGATTCATCGGAACTGGGCGATTCGGAAGTGGATGTGTATTGCTTTGATTCGAGCGGCGCGCTGCTGCACTCGTACCGGGAGCCGACGGCGGTGTTTGCGTTTGCGTGTACGGCGGGGACGGAGACCCGAACCCAGGAGACGTGGAGCTGCCTGCACCAGCGGTGGTCCATCGATATGACCACCCCCGATTCGCTCGTGCTTGTTGGCGGTGTACCCGTGCCCGGCGTCTCGGCGGTGCAGTGGACTCGGGTTCGGCGGGGCACGCTGCAGGTAAGACGCATGTACATATTTGGAGGAATCGGGACGGAGTCGATCGACATCAAGCATGTCAACGACCCGCCGACAGTGGTGCATGTCGGCGGCATTCAGGGCATCGCGATGGACAAGGGGCTGCTGACCCAGGAGCCCGATGGCACGCTGCTGGTGACGACGCCGTGCTGCGACAACGATAGCGACAACGACGGACTTGATGATGGCGTCGAGATGCGGACGTACAGCGCGACGGGCGGTACGGTTACGCTCGATGCGGGCCCGCTGCTTGTCCCGGGGGCGACGGGCGAACTCAGAACCAAGTTCAGGGGCTGGGACGGAACGATCAAGGGCGTTGTGCGGATGGGGGGCGGGGGAAGTGGTGGCGGCGCGGGTGGGAGCTTCGCGCTTGAGTGCGATTTCGCGGCCATGGGCGCTGTGGAAGTGCAGTGGGAAGCGCTGGATGAGAACGGCGTGGTACTGGGCACCGGCACTGTCGCGGGTTCATCCCTTGGCGGCATCACGGTGACGCCCGAGCCGGTCGGGTCACTCCTCATGCCTGCGCTGATGAAGGCAAAGGAGAAGGCCAACCGGACGAAGTGCTCAATCGTGATCACGGATCGCGACTGCGGTGTCGTGGGGCTGACGCCGGACACGCTGCACAGTGTGAGGTCGATCGGGTTCACACCGATCGAGCCTGCGGGGAGCCCGCCGTGGGCCGATCTGGATGCGATGCTGGTCACATTCAGCGGGATGCCGTCGCTGCATGTGCTGGACGCGAGCCTGCTGACGTTTGGCGTGGAGTGGAACGGCATCAAGAATGGTAATGTTGGCGAGGTGTGTGATGATGGGAACAGCTGCGACGAATCGCGGAAGATCCGCATCACAGCTATCGGCAGCTCTGGTGAGGATGGGGTGGGGTTGCGGCGTGACGGCAACGTTGGGATCAACGAACCGCTGCCGGAAACGACGTTCCATATTGCAAGGGGCACGTGCTGCCGCGGCCACGTCACGGTGCTGAAGTGCCACGACGAAGGCGGCGTCGAAACGATGCGGCTGACAAGCTCATCCGATGCCGACCAGCTCAACCACACGATGTCGTTTGATGCGACAGGGTCGGGCGCGACGGGAGTGACGCTGACGCTTTACGATCAGTTCGGCAGCGTCGTCCACACGCATCAATATGGGAATGGAAGCGGCGGTGACATTACCTACATCGGCCCGTGCGATGCGAGCGAGCCCCGGCAGGTCACGGTGGATTCTGGCGGCATGTGCATGGAGCTGTGCGAGCAGCCGGTGACGGTGTCCTTCGAGGGGCTGGTTCTGCCGGGCGTGAAGGACGTGTGCTATGAGATCACGGTGATGCCGGGCACAGGCTCGGAGCTTCGCAGTATTTCAGTGACCGGCAACCCGACGGACTACATCGAGATCAGCAACCTCGCGCTGATCGAGGGCGAGCCGCCGTGCGCGGCGGACTTCAACGGGGACGGACTCCGCGATGTGCCGGACATCTTTGCGTTCCTGTCGGCGTGGTTTGCGCAGTCGCCCAGCGCGGACATGAACGGTGATGGCACGATCAGCGTGCCGGACATCTTCGCATTCCTGAGCCTGTGGTTTGCGGGATGCCCGTAAGGAAGTGATTCGTTCAACCAGCCGTGGGGTATCGCCCGCGCCGGCATGATTCCGTCGAGGGCGTTTGTTCAGGCCGCGGCGAGTAAGCATCGGTAGGCCGACGATGGGGAGCACCACTCGCGGACCGAGTGCCCCGAAATCAGCTTTCCGCTCCTTGAGCCCCCTCCGCATGTCGGGAGGGGGCTTGTTTTGTTTTGGAGGCAGGGCAGATTGACGGCTGCGCGGGGGCGGCCCCCGATCTGGCGGGGGGGCGGTGCAAACGTTCTGCTCAACTTTGGCGGCAAACTCGCTGCGCGCCGTGCAAAGTTCGCCCGCTGTCGCGGCCCGCTTTGGTCGATCTCCCGATATCCGGGAGACTCTTCATGCGCGCTCAACTCAAAATTCGGCCCACCGGCATTGTTGCTCTGTTTGTGGCGCTGCTTGGCGCGATTGCGCCGGTGCGCCTCGCGATCGCCCAGTGCGACCCGCCGGGCGTGACGGTGGCGGTGTCCACCAGCGGATCTTATGAGAAGACATGCTCGCTGAACCCGGCGACTGGGCGTTGGGACCTGACGGTCACGCTGAGCGGATCGGTTTCATCGAACTCGACGGTGACGATCACGGGTGGCGAAGGCGTGATGCTGGGACGGGTGCGGGTGCAGAACAACACGGCGATCGATTGTCGCGTGAACATCCGGGGCACCTCAGCGATCGGCCGGATTGGCGGGGTCGGGAGCTTTGACAAGGGCACAAGCGGCAACAACAAGGTGCTGCTGCTGCAGTTGTACACGGCGGGGGATGTGGGGTATGACCGCGAGGTGGCGCCCGGCGTGCCGGGTTCGCCGGCGATCCGCGCGGACATGGTTTATAACCTCGATATCGGCGGGAGCGTCCGAGGCGACATTCTCAGCGTGACAAGCGCACGCAGCATGGGCAATATCTCCATCGCGGGCGACCTGCTGGGCGGTGTCACAGTCTCGAGCAACTCCAGCCTGGATTCGCTTGTTGTCGGAGGAGACATCCGCAAGCCCGATGGCGAGCCGGTGGTCATTGCGGTTGGCGGGCATATCGGGCTGCTACGGGCCGGAAGCATTGCCGCGGACATCACGCTGGCCGAGGGCGGCGTGGTCCACCAGTTCGAGACGATGGTTGGCGACTTCAAGGGAAGCCTGACGGCGACATGGCTTTACGTGTTCGGGAGCGCGTCGGGTCCGCCGCGTTTCGTGGTTGCAAGAGACCTTGACGCGAGCATGACGATCTCAAGCGCGATCCGGGTGCCGATCACCATCGGGCGCGACTTCAAGGCAGCTCGGACAGTGGGCGGGCAGAGCGTTCCCAATCGTGTCTGGTCGGCCCGGGGGTTCTTTGACAGCAACATCGCGACCCCTACGGGGATCCTGTCGGTGGGTCGTGACTTCGCGGGCGATCTGCACCTGGGCACTCCGCTCAACCCCGACCGCGGCTCGTTCAATCGCGATATCTCCATCGGCGGGGCGATGCTGGGCATGATTGAGTTCGACCATCATGCCAACGCGAACCTGTATGTGCAGGGTCCGGTACTCGGGCACATCGTGATCGATCGCTCGGTGTTTACCGGGAAGTTGATCTCGATCGGCGGAACGGGGCTTGAGGGTGGGGCGATGATCCGCATCGGCGGCTCGTTGATGGGAACGATTGCGCTCCCGCCGGGTGGCTTGCTGGGGAACATTCTGGTCAATGCCAACAACGATGGCTCGACGTGGTCGGGCGCGGTCTCGTTCGGCGGGATCGATCTGCTTGCGCCTGCGCCGTACTACTCGAACACCGCGGACCTGACGGGCGGCGGCGGCGTGGGGCTTGCGCCGTTTGCACTGCACAGCGCGGACTGCATCCCGCCGCACAACGGCGGGGCGGCGGTGCCGGCGAGCGCATTCACAGTCGCGGATCAGCGGCCGGTTCGGATCCACAGCTACGGGCCGGTGCAGCCGGGCCCGGGGCAGACGTGGGCGAGCGCGGTGGTGATCGAGCGTCTGGAATCGGGCAACTGGGTGAGTGCCTCTTCGTTGTTCGCAGCGGGCCTGTACCCGGCCGGCGCGGCCGCGTCGCACATTGTCGGGCTTGCGGGGACGGGTACGGCTCCGCCGGCGGGAGAGTATCGCGTGCGGCCGGTCGGGCTTACGTGCTACGACGTGGCCTTTGCGCCCTTGGTGTCGTGGCCCACGCCCGGCGGGTATCGCTTCACGGTGTCGAATGACTGCGACAACGACGGGGTTGCCGATACGCAGCAGATCGCGCAGAACGCCGGGCTCGACAGCAATGGCAACGGGGTGCTGGATGTGTGCGAGGAAACGGGCACCACCTGCCCGTGTGATGCGGATGGGAACAACACGCTCAATGTGGCCGATATTTTTGCGTTCCTGTCGATCTGGTTCACCAACAGCCCGGAGGCTGACTTTGATGGGGTGAACGGGGTGCAGGTGTCGGACATCTTCGCGTTCCTGTCGTGCTGGTTTGCTCGTCCCGACGGGTGCTGAGCGGCCGCGGGCCGACTTTCGGAGATCGATCTGCACTCGGGCCGGTGACAGGTCAACAATCCGCCCCGGCCACGCAGTTCCGCGTGCCGCGGCGGAGGCCAGCCCTTGCCAGAAGCCCAAGCTGAACGCGCGTCGTCCACGTCCCCAGGCGGACCGGCCGGAATGGCCCTGGAGATCAATGGCCTTCGCTTCCGGTATTCGGGGGGGGGGGCATCTCCGACTTCGCCGTGGATCATTGAGATCGGCTCGCTGCGTGTTGCGCGCGGGGAGCAGTTGCTGCTGACTGGGGGCTCGGGGACGGGCAAATCGACATTGCTGCACCTGATCTCGGGCGTGGTTGATCTTGCGCCTCCCAATGTGGGGCGGATCGAGGTTGCGGGGCGGGACATTCAGTCGCTGCGCGGCCCGGCGCGGGATGCGTATCGGGCCAAGCACATCGGGATGGTGTTTCAGACGTTCAACCTGCTGCACGGCTTCTCGGCGCTGGAGAACGTGATGGCCGCGCTGCTGTTCAGCGATGTGCCGTCGCGGGAGCACCGCGATCGCGCTGCGGGGCTGCTGGCCTCGCTGGGGATCGAGCGGATCGATGCCGCGCCGGATCGGCTGAGCGTGGGGCAGCAGCAGCGAGTGGCGGTGGCAAGGGCGCTGGCATGCTCGCCCGCGCTGGTGCTGGCGGATGAGCCGACGGCGAGCCTTGACCCGGAGAACTCCGCGGCGGCGATGTCGCTGATTCAGAACGCGTGCCGCGAGCGGAACGCCGCGCTGCTGTGCGTGTCGCACGATCCGGCGATGGTGGAGCGGTTCTCGCGGCGGGAGCGTCTGGATGACCTTCGGGGCACACACGGCATGAGGGCTGCATGATCATGGCGATCACCGACTTTTCCATCGTCCGCCGTTCGCTTCGCTCGCGGCTGTTCTCGACGTGCGTGACCGCGCTCACTGTCGGCGTGGCGGTCGCGCTGATGCTGGTGCTGCTGTCGATGCGGGACGCGGGGCGGCAGGCGTTTCAGCGTGGCTCGGGGAATATGCACCTGCTGGTGTCGCGGGACTCAAGCCCGATGGTGTCGATCCTGAACGGGATCTACTACGCCAATGCGCCGCGGGCGCCGATTCCTTGGGAGAAGTATGAGCAGCTTGCAGGATCGTTCCCTCTGGAGTTTGCGATCCCCACCCAGCTTGGCGATTCGTACCGGGGCTTCCCGGTGCTGGCGACTGACGGCGAGTTCTTCAGCGCGTTTGAGCCCAACGTCGGGGAGCCGTGGGTGTTCGCTTCGGGGCGGCCGTTTGACACGGTGTTTGAAGTGGTCGTGGGATCGACGGCGGCGCGGGAGTCGGGGCTGGGCGTGGGCTCGGAGCTGTTTCTGACGCACGGCATTGCGCAGTCGCGCCAGCTTGGGCAGGCGGATGCGATGACGCCGCACGAGCATCGCGAGTTCGTCTACAAGGTGGTGGGGGTGCTGGAGGCAACGGGCAGCGCGCACGATCGGGCACTCTTTACGGATCTGACCAGTTCGTGGATCATCCACGCGCACGACCGCCGCAAGCTCGATGATCCTTCGATCCGGACGACGTCGGTTGACGACCTGATCGATGCGGACATGTTGATCACCGGGATCTACATGCGTGTGGCGACACGGCCGGGGATGCAGGTCACCGCGTCACTGCAGACGGTGTTTGACCAGTTGCGCCGGGATACATCGGTGGTGGTGGCGCAGCCGGTGCAGCAGATCAACGCGCTGTTCGCGATTGTTTCGAACATCGATCAGGTGTTCATCGCGATGGCGGCAGTGGTGATGATCTCAAGCGCGATCTCGATCATGCTCGCGCTGTACAACTCGCTTGAGCAGCGGCGGAGGCAGATCGCGGTGCTGCGGGTGCTGGGGTGTTCGCGGCCGCGGGTCTTCGGGCTGCTGGTGACGGAGGCCACGGTGATCGGCATTCTGGGCGCAGGGCTCGGGGTGCTGCTGGCGGTGGCGGGGGCGTTTGGCGCGGCGTCGGCGCTGAAGCAGGCGATCGGGCTGGTGGTGACGCCCGCTTTCGGGCTGGAACTGACGCTGGCGGTGGTGACCGGGGCGATTCTGCTGGCCGCGGCGGCGGGGGTTGTCCCGGCGGTGATGGCGTACCGCTCATCGGTTGCGGATCACCTGAAGCCGCTGGGCTGAAGGTGGAAGCGGGGGCGGAGAGGCTGGGGCTGGGTTGCGGCGGCGGCGGCGGGGATCGCGGGCTCGCAGCGATCCGCGGGCCGACGCATACCATGCTGATGGAGGTCCTGCACTGTGCGCATTTTCTGGTCACTCATTGCGTTGCTTCTGATCGCGACTGCGGGCCTGCTGATTTCGCGGCGTGTGGGCTCGGTTCCTGCCGCGATGCCGACTGATGCTGCGCAGGGCCCGGCAGCCGCAGCGGCGAGTAGATCGCGCGCGGAGGCGCCTGTGCAGCCGCGGCGGCCGGAACCGGCAGCGCGAAGTGATGAGCCTTCGCCGAGGGTTGAGCCAGCGGTGCAACCTGCGCCCCTCGCCCCTCCAGCGCAGCCGCCCCCCCCCGCGCAACCTGCGTCCGCGGTTCCTGCGCCGACGGTGTCACCGCTTGGCGGCGATGCTCCGAATGCTGAACCCAGTGAGCAGGAGCGTCTGGCGGCGAAGGATGACCCGGCGGCGGGAGCG
>JBBRUT010000154.1:0-7911 GCA_038247555.1 Phycisphaerales bacterium
GCACAGTTTGCTGCCAAGCTCAAAGACGGCGGCGAACTCGCGGTCGTCGCGGGACTCAGCCAGCAGCAGGCCCAGGCCGCTGTCCGCTCCGGCAAGCTCCGCGCAATGATCGTCCTCAACCCCGGCTTCGGCGAGGCACGCAAGCGCCCCTTCTGGGGCGAGCCCATGCACATCGAGCTCGGTGTCGATCCTTCCCGCGCCGCTCTCGCGTCCATGCTCAACGGTGTCGTTACCAAGCACGCCTACGAAGGCTTCTCCGAGATGTTCGCCGATCCCGCGGCCATGCGCGGCCAGGTCCGCGACTCCATGGACCTCATGCGCAAAGACAACTCTGTCGCTCCCGCCATGCGCCCCGTCTTCGAACTCTTCTTCCGATCACTCGACTCCATGCTCGGCTCGCTGGAAAACCAGCCTGAGCAATCTCCCGGCGCGCAACCTCCTAGCGCCCCCTCACCCAGCGGCAGTGGGGGGGAGCGGGGGGACCAGGCAACCGACGCCGCCCCAGCCTCCGGCGGCTGGCAGCCCGTCCTCATCACCACCAAAGAAATCACCGGTCAGAAGCGCGACATTCCCGCCAACAGCTTCGCGCTCACATTCCCGCAAGGCATCATCTGGGGCATGATGGGCTGCGCACTCTCCTTCGCGATCACCCTCGTCATGGAACGCACCCGCGGCACACTCATCCGCCTCCGCGTCGCCCCGCTCTCTCGCGTTCACCTACTGGGAGGCAAGGCCATCGGCTGCTTCATCGTCACCTGCTCCGTCGCCGCGATGCTCATGGTCGTCGCCAGGTTTGTCTTCAAGGTCCAGCCGACGTCCTACCCCATGCTCATCCTCGCCATCGCCTGCACCTCCCTCTGCTTCGTCGGCGTGATGATGCTCCTCGCCGCCGTCAGCAAAACCGAAGCAGCCGGCAATGGCATGGGCTGGGGCGTCCTCCTCCTGCTCTCGATGATCGGTGGCGGCATGGTCCCCCTCGAGTTCCTCCCCAGCTTCATCAAGTCCCTCAGCGTCGTCAGCCCCATCCGCTGGTCCCTCCTCGCCCTCGAAGGCGGCATCTTCCGCGGCTCAGATCTCGCGGAAATGGCCCTCCCCTGCGGAATCCTTCTGGCCATTGGGTCCGTCTGCTTCCTCCTCGGAACCCGGCTTTTCCGCCTGGACTGACCCGGTTCCTCATCCTCCTTCCCCTTGGCGCCACCTTTTTGGGGAAAACTCTGTATCTGGGGTTGCACGGCCCCGGAGATGATGTTAAATTCAGGGATAATCCGGAATTGGACCTCCGGCCGGAAAGAAGAGAGAAACATGACTCTGCATCGACCGGGGGCAACAGCGTCCATTCTGATCGCATTTGCTCTCACGGCTTCAGCCGCGAACGCCAACAACGTCAACTTCCAGGCCTTCGGCGATCAACTCGCCGGCGGCCGGCTGACCATCAGTTGGATGCCCGGACCCGGCGGACCCATTCTCACAACCAGCGCGCCCATTTTCGCCGCCTGGCCCGCCCACGGCCGCGCCATCCTGCCCGACCCCTTCGGAAACCCCTTCCCCGGTGCCGTCTTTGACATGATCGGCGACACCAATGTCGGCGACTGGCGCCTTGAGAATCTCGCCGACGCCACGATCGTTTCCGCCATTTTCGACCTCAACGGCTCGATCTCGCTCTTCGACGACGACTCAATTCCTTCCACCCCGGGTAGCCTGGCCGGGCTGAACGATGTGCTCTTCAACCCCATCCTGTCGACCGCCCCTCCGGAGCTCTCCGCCAACGAGTTCGATCCTTGGCTCCAGGCCAAAAACACGGGCGATCTCTTCCACCAGGAGGCCATCCTTTGGCCCCTCCCCACCCTCCAAGACCCGTTTTTTACGTTCGGGCTGGTCTACTACTGGTTCGATGACACCGATGTCATTCCCGCTCCAAGTGGATTCGTCATCCTTGGGCTGGGTGGTGCCCTTGCTGCCCGACGCCGCCGCAGCTAATATGAAACTGCCTCTTCTCTTGGGGGACCTCGCGAGGGAGACCCCACGCAACGACGGACGCGAGCGGCATGCAAATGCCGCTCGTGTTCTTTTTTGACGACCACCTTGCAGTGTCCGCCCCGCCCATCTCAGTACCGGGCAACCCCCGGATCGACGTCGGCCGACCACAGGTCAATCCCGCCCGCCATCGATCGCACATCCGCAAACCCCATCGCCCGAAGCGCGGCCGTCACACGCAGCGATCGCTGTCCATGATGACAGTACACGATCACCGGGTGGTCGCGTTTGCCCTCTTCATCTTCGAGCTCATCCGCCCGGCGCTCAATCTCCTGCATCGGCAGGTGCACCGCGCCATCAATCCGGCAAAGCCCCCACTCTTCGTCGCGACGGCAATCCACCAGCATCGGCCGACGCTCCTCCGGCAGCGACATTCGCTCCTTCGTCTCCCGCGGCGTCACTTCCCACTCCGGCCGGAACGCATACCCCGCCGGCAACCCCCGACCATCCAGCCGCTCGCCCCCGCTCATGGCCGCTCCTTCACATCCGCCGCGGGCTGCACCAGCAACCCCGCACGCGCCGCGCGCTGCCACGATGAACCCGGCTCCCGCTCATACGGCTCAACCCCGTTATCCACCGTCTTCCACATCCCCGTGCGGAACAGCCGCACCGGGAACAGCAGCAGATCCCCCGCCGCGGCAAAGGGCGCGAGCAGTCCTTCGCCCACCTGCTCATCGGTGCTCTGCGTCGTGATGCTGTCAAGCGCCGTCGACGCCGTCGGATACTTCCCCGCGTTCCTCGGAATGCCCCCGTCTTGCCGCACCGACCGCGTATAGATCGGCTGATGTTCCGGCTGCGCGTTGTGCGCCACGATCTGCGTCACCGGCCAATCGGTGCGATCCAGCGACAACGTCAGCGGGCCGGGGTTCATCTCGGAGTGATCCCGCGGCTCCGGCGCAGCGGTCAGGAAATCCGCCGGTGCCCAAGCCCGTGCCAGCGCCTCATCGCTATTGGTCTCGTACATCTTCGAGCAGCCACCCGCGCTCAGCGTGCAGGCAGAAACAACAAGCAGCAGCGGCATGGCCTTCATGGCGGGAACTCCTGTCCCCAAGGGTACGCACCCGCGCCGCGCAAGGGTTGCTCTCACAACCCATTCCCATGCCTCAACCCCTCCCGCCGCGCCCCAGCACAGCCGTGATCGTCTCCCGCGCGGTGTGCTCATCAAACCCCCGCCGCGCCAGAAAGCCCAGCAGCCGCCGCTTCATCGCATCCATATCCAGCGCAGGCGGCAGCTTGCGAAGCTGCGACCGCGCGGCAATCTCCGCCAGCTCCCGCGGCGATTCCTTCCGTCCCGCCACTGCCGCATCCGCCGCGCGCCGCGCCTCCCCGGAGTTGATCCCCCTCCGCGCCACCCGCGCCACCACCCGCATCTTCCCCACCGGCCGCGCGGCCTCATTGGAAGCAACACGCTCCGCCAGCTTGGCATCGTCGATCCACCCAAGCTCTTCAAACCGCGCCACCACCCCCTTGGCAAACTCCCCCTCCGCCCCCGCCCGCCGCAGCAGCATCGATGCTTCCATCCGGCTCAGAGCCCGCACCGCCAGCCGCGACTGCAGCTTCACACGCGCCTTGCAGTTCGCCGCCGCCTGCTCAAGCCCGCGCAGCAGCGCCGCATCAAGCGTCACGCCCTTGCCCAGCCCCAGCGACAGCGCATCCTCATCATCAATCCGCCACGGCTTGTGCCCGCACACGCGAACCGTCACGCACCCCGGCTTGGCCGCATCCGGCTGCACCTCCGTGACAACGCCCCCCTCCGCCGAAACCGGCTCCTTGCGGGCCTTGCGCTTCGATGAGCCCCACCCTTGTGATCGCTTGCCGTTCACGTGATCTGATCCAGCAACGCGGCCAGCTCGCTCGACGCTTTCTGATCCCGCGCACCCTTCGCCGATGTCAACCCCGCCCGCAACGTTGCCGCGGCTTCATCTTTCCGCTCAAGCTCGATCAGCGACATCGCCTTGTGGTAGTACGCGTAGTGATACGCGCCGTCGGCCGCGATGCACCGATCATAAAACTCCACCGCCCGCTCTTGATTCTCCGGCGTGTCCAGCTTCGCGTGCTCCTGCGCAAGCCCATACAGCACGAACGCATCGGTCGGATCCGCATCCAGCATCGCGGCCAGCTTTGTCAGTCGTGCGGTCATCCAGGCACCTGCTTTCGTGCGGCCACAGAACATGGCGGCGGAATGTCCATCCTCAGCCCACTATCCTACATCAAGATCGCCCGGCCCGGTCGTGCCGAGTGAATACACGATTTGCGGATGGAGATGTCCATGCACGGAATCAAGACGGTTGGTGTCATCGGAGCGGGTCAGATGGGCGGCGGAATCGCGCAGGTCGCCGCCGTGGCAGGCTTTGACACACTCGTCTACGACGCCTTCCCCAAATCGCTCGACAAGTGCAAGGCCGATCACGAGAAGCGCATCGCACGCGATGTCGAGAAGGGCAAACTCGCCCAGGTCGATGCCGACGCCTCCCGCGGCCGCCTCAAATACATCGGCGCGCTCGACAACCTCGGCGAGTGCGACATCGTCATCGAAGCCGTCGTCGAAGACGTCAAGGTCAAGATCGGTCTATTTACCCAGCTCGCCGAGATGTTCGCGAAGATCCCCGGCCGCCAGATCCTCGCCTCCAACACCAGCAGCATCTCCATCACCCAGCTCGCCGCAAGCTGCAACCTCATCAAGGGCCCGAGCATGCAGGCCCCCGAGCAGATCATCGGGATGCACTTCTTCAACCCCGTCCCGGTGATGAAGCTCGTCGAAGTCATCAACGGCCTCTCCACCAGTGCGGAGACTACGCAGCGCACCATCGCCCTCGCCCAGGCCATGGGCAAGACCGCCATCCCCGCCAACGACCGCCCCGGCTTTGTCAGCAATCGCGTGCTGATGCCCATGATCAACGAAGCGTTCTACGCATGGATGGAGGGCGTCGCCAAGCCCGAGGACATCGACGGCATCATGAAGCTCGGCTGCAACTTCCCCATGGGCCCCCTCAACCTCGCCGACTTCATCGGCCTCGATACCTGCGTCCACATCATGGACGTGCTCGCCGACGGCCTCAACAACGACCGCTACCGCGCCTGCCCCCCTCCTCAAACAACTCGTCACCGCCGGCCGCCTCGGCGTCAAATCCGGCCGCGGCGTATTCGACTACTTCAAAAAATGACCGCAGCACGTCCACTGCTTCCTTGATGCCTCCTGCCTCGGTGCTTTCCTGATCTTCCCCATCTGCTTCTTTACCTTCTCTGCGAGTTCCTCTTCTCCCAATCCCGTCTTTTCCTCTTCCTTCTTTGGATCACTCCCCCGAATTCTCTCCCCTCTAATCTGCGTTCATCTGCGTTGATCTGCGGCCCCTTTCCTTCCTCGCCTTTCCTCCGCGTCTCCGCGGCCCTGGGCGAGGCCTCTTCTCCTATCCGTCGTCATCCGTGGCCATCCGTGGCCCGCCTTCCTCACGGGCTCGCCACCCAGATCACCTGCCCATTCTCCCCATCCCGCTCTCCCATCACGCAAGCAACGATCACCCGCGCCACATCCTCCGGCGCAAGCACCTTCGCCCTCGGGATCATCTTCTCCGGGAAGTTAGCCCGCAGCATTGGCGTCTCCACCGCACCCGGCGCAACCGCAAACCCACGCACCCCGATCGCCCGCCCTTCCTTCGCGCACGATTGCGCCATCAGGTTCACACTCGCCTTCGCCGCGGCGTACGCAAAGAACCCCGCAAACGGGTCCTTCGTCGCCATCGATGACACATTCACCACCGTCCCCCGCGCCGATTCACCCCGCGCCTTCGCCTCTTCCGCCTGATGCCGGAACACCGGCCACGCCGCCGCGATGACGTACCCCGCCGCCAGCGCATTCACCGCGAAGCACTCCTGCAGCATCGCCGCCGTCGTCTTGTCGATCGTCGCCAGCGGCGAGCTCCCCGCGTTGTTCACCACCGCATCAATCCGCCCGAACCGCGCAACCGTCTGATCCACCGCCGCCGCGGCCTGCGCCGCGATCGATACATCCCCCGCCAGCACCAGCACGCGCGACTCGACATCACTCCCGATCGCCGCGGCCGTCTCCTCAAGCGCCTCCACCCGCCGCCCGACAATCGCGACACTCCAACCCGCCGCCGCAAGCAGCAGCGCCGTCGCCCGCCCGATCCCCGAACCCGCCCCGCTGATCAACGCAACACGCTCTGACATGCTTTCCTCAGTTCTGGTTACAGAATCCGCCGTGCGTTCGGCCCGCGCACCCCGCCGGATTCGCCAACCGATCACCCGCAAACACGGTAGACTGCGTCGATGCCTCTTCTGCTCGGCCTTGATATCGGTACTTCCGCGGCCAAGGGCGTCGTGGTCGATACCTCCGCGCAGCAGCAGCGCATCATCGCCGAAGCATCGGTCGAGTACCCCCTCAGTCAGCCCTGCCCTGGATGGAGCGAGCAGGACCCGGAAGACTGGTGGCTCGCCGTCTGCCGCATCTCGCGCGAACTCGTCAATCGCACCGCCGTGGGGGGGGCGGAAGGCCGACCTATCGCCGCCCTCGGTCTCTCCGGCCAGATGCACGGCTCCGTCTTCCTCGGCGACAACGCCCGCGCGCTCGCCGGCCGCGCCAACGCGCTCCGTCCCGCGATCCTCTGGAACGATCAGCGCACCTCGCTCGAGTGCAAACAGATCGAGCACGCAGCAGGGGGAGCGCGGGGGGGGGGGAAGCGCCGTCTGATCGAACTCGTCGGCAACGCCGCGCTCCCCGGCTTCACCCTCCCCAAAGTTCTCTGGCTGCGCGACAACGAGCCCGAGCGCTTCAAGCGCGTCCGCACCATCTTGCTCCCCAAGGACTTCATCCGCTACCGCCTCACCGGCCAGCTCGCGACCGATGTCAGCGATGCCTCCGGCGTGCTCGCGCTCGATGTCGATGCCCGCACGAAGTGGTCCCACACGCTCCTCAGCGCACTTAATCTCGATCAAACTCTCTTCCCGCCCGTGCTCGAATCCTGCGCAGTCGCGGGCCTCATCTCGGGCTGGGCCGCGGACCAGACCGGCCTCCCCATCGGCACGCCCGTCGTCGCCGGCGCAGGCGACAACCAGGCCGGCGCAATCGGCGCGGGTGTTGTCACGCCCGGCATCGTCCTCGCCGCACTCGGCACCAGCGGCGTCATCTACGCACACACCGATCAGCCCCGCCGCGATTTCCCCGCGCCCGGCGCGCTCGCAGATGCTCCCATCGGCCGCCTCCACACCATGTGCGCCGCCGATGGCACCGCCTCCCAGCCCGGCGGCTGGTCCCTCACCGGCTGCATGCTCTCGGCGGCCGGCTCGCTGCGCTGGGCCCGCACTGTCCTCGCGCCCGATCGTTCCTACGACGACCTCTGTGCAGAAGCCGCAACCGTCGCCCCCGGCTGCGAAGGCCTCATCTTCCTGCCGTACCTCACCGGCGAGCGATGCCCGCACCCCGACCCCCACGCGCGTGCAGGTTGGATCGGCCTCACCTCCCGCCACACCCGCGCCCACATGATCCGCGCTGTCCTTGAAGGCGTTGCCTTCGGCATGACGCAGATGCTCGACCTCATGCGAGCCGCCGGTGTCACCGTCTCCGCCGCGCGCCTCGGCGGCGGCGGCGCACGCTCACCACTCTGGCGACAGATCCTCGCCGACAACTTCAACGTCCCCTGCCAGCTCGTCGGCGCGGGCGGCGACGAAGGCCCCGCCCTCGGCGCCGCCATCATGGCCGGTGTCGGCGCAAACACCTTCCCCTCCGCCGCCGCGGCCTGCAACTCCCTCATCCCCATCGTCTCCGAGATCCACCCCAACTCCACGACAACCGCCGCCTACACCCAACCCCGCGATACCTACGACCACCTCTACCACGACCTCCGCTCAACCTTCACCGAA
>JBBRUT010000155.1:0-7580 GCA_038247555.1 Phycisphaerales bacterium
CGTACGCGCCTCTATGCCTCGATCTTCCCCACTTGGGCCGCAAGCCTTCCCGCGGCGATCTCCACCGCTTCCGGGTTCACATCGCACCCTATCCACTTCCGGCCCAACTTTGCCGCCGCCACAAGCGTCGTCCCGCTCCCGAAGCACGGGTCGAGTACCGTTCCCCCGGGCGGGCAGCACGCGCCCACCATTACCTCCAGCAGGGCAAGGGGCTTTTGCGTGGGATATCCGACTCGCTCCGCGGCCATGTTGTTGATCGACGGGATATCCAGCACGTCCGTCGCCTTCTTCATCTGCCCCTTCATCCTCTGGCTCGTCGCGGGAACCATCGGGGGATCGAACCAGTACCGCTCCGGATCGAGGCAGTACAGCAGGATGTCGTCGTGCTTGCGGGCAAACCGCCGCGGCGATGATCCGCCCAGCCCATACGACCAGATCAGGTGGTTCACAAACCGATCTTCGCCGAGCAGCTCATCGAGCATCACCCGCACGCGATGGTTCGTCCGCCAATCGACATGCAGCGCAATCAACCCTGTGGGCTTGATCGCCGGGATCGTGGCGCTGACACGCTCGCGCAGCCAGTCAATGTAATCAGCGTTCGAGTCAAACCGGTCGGTGTACGACCCCGCGCGGTCAGACTGCACATCACCGGTGTTGAACGGCGGATCGGCGTAGACAAAGTCCACCGATGCCGGCGCAAGTGTGCGGGCGAAGGCGAGCCAGTCGGCGCCGCAAACTCGCAACGGTTCCTCCCCAAGCTCATACTCCTGCTTCTGAACTGGTTCCACCTGTGCCATGGGCGATGGTACGGGGATACAGGAGCCCAGCCAGCAGTTGGACGACCGCAAGCGTCACGAAGAGTCCGGCCGGAATGTACCGCTGGCCAGCAAAGGCCGGTCGCGCGTACTTGGTGATGTCATTGGCCAAGGCGAGGAAACGATCTTCGCTGATCGTGCCGTTGCTCCTCAGCGAGGAGGTGGCATCGAGCATGACCATGTACACCAGTTCATCTCCCCCAGCCATCAAGACGGTCGTTCCAAAGGCGAGAACGATCGACAGGGCGGCGAGCACGAAGAACCACTTGCGTGGAGATCGCATGGCCACAGTGTACACGACGCAAAAAGCGCCCCTACGGCCCAGCCGAAAGTCGATTCGCAGCCAGTTTGGCGTTCCTGATGTATACTTCTGACATGGTCATCGCCCGACCCACTCCAAGCCGATCCCCACGCTATGCGGGCCTCCGCATGACGGCGGACGAGTACCTTGCCCTTGAAGACGACGGTTACCGTTACGAACTCATCGATGGAGTCGTCGTGATGTCGCCGAGCCCGACACCCGAGCATCAGGACATCCGAGGGGAAATCGGGTATCAGCTTCGTCACTATGCCCGCCAGACCAAAGCCGGGGAAGTGCTCTCCGAAGTCGATGTTCGGCTGGACACGCGGCTCGTCTATCGTCCTGATCTTGTGTTCATCAGAACCGACCGCATCCGCAAGCCGCTCAAGCAAGTCGACATCGCGCCGGACCTGGTGCTTGAAGTTCTCTCGCCCGGAACCGAGGTCTTTGATCAGAAGACCAAGCGTGACGACTATGAGCGCTTCGGTGTCGCTGAGTACTGGCTCGTCGACAACGAGCATCGATCCGTCAAGTTCCTGCGTCTGCTCCGCGGACGATTTGTCGACGTGATCGCCGCTCGCGGGCGATTTGTCAGCGAGGCGGTTCCGGGGTTCGAACTTGACCTTGCCTCGATCAACGACGCCTGGCGCGAATACGACGAACCGAAGTAAGCAATTTCATCCGCTCACTTCGCCTTCGCCGCCGCCCGGCCCACCGAGTAGTACGCAAAACCCAGGCCCGCCATCGCCGATGGCTTGTACAGGTTCCGGCCGTCGAAGATCACCGGGCTCTTCATCGTCTTGCGCAGGCGATCAAAGTCCGGGCTCTTGAACTCGTCCCAATCCGTGCACACCACCAGCGCATCGGCATCGCGCACCGCGTCGTACATATCTTCAACGATCTCCGCGGCGTTGCCCAGTTCCTTCCGCGCGTTCTCGTTCGCCACCGGGTCATACCCGATCGCCTTCGCGCCAAAGCCCACCGCCTTGCGCATCAGTGTCAGCGCGGGCGCCTCGCGGATGTCATCGGTCCGCGGCTTGAACGCGATCCCCCAGAACCCGATCGTCTTGCCCTGCAGGCCGCCGCTGTTCTTGAAGTGCGTCTGCAGCTTGTCGAAGAAGCGATCGCGCTGCTTCTGGTTCACCGCGTGCACGCTCTTGGAGAGCGTCGCCTCGATTCCCGCCTTGTCCCCCATCATGATGCACGCCAGCGTGTCCTTGGGGAAGCACGATCCGCCGTACCCCAGCCCCGGATACAGGAACTGGTGGCCGATGCGCTTGTCAGAGCACATGCCCTCGCGCACGCGGTTGATATCCGCCCCATACGCCTCGCACAGGTTCGCCATCTCGTTGATGAAGCTGATCTTCGTCGCCAGGAAGTTGTTGCTGGCATACTTCACCATCTCGGCGCTCAGCACATCCATCACATAGATCGGGTGCCCGTTGCGCACAAACGGGTCGTACAAATCCCGCATCGCCTCGCCGACCCATTCCTTCTCCACACCCACGACCACGCGGTCGGGCTTGTTGAAGTCTTCGATCGCCGCGCCCTCTTTCAGGAACTCCGGGTTGTCGGCAACATCAAACGGAATGTTCGGGCCGACGCGCTCCCGGATGCGGTCCCGAACCATGAAGGTCGTCCCCACCGGCACCGTGCTCTTCACCACGATCACCTTGGGCTTCTGATCCGGCCCAAGCTTCTTCAGCGTGTCGGCGATGTCATCCGCCGCGCCCTGGATGTACTTCAGGTCCGTGTGGCCGCGCTCATCACTCGGCGTGCCCACACAGATGAAAATCATGTCCGCGTCCTTGTGGGCCGCGAAGATATCCGTCGAGAACTTCAGCCGCCCCGCGGCGACGTTCCGTTCCATCAGCTCCACCAGCCCCGGCTCATAGATCGGGCAACCCCCGGCCTTCAGCATCTCGATCTTGCGGGCGTCGGTATCCAGACACGTCACATCGTTGCCCGTGTTCGACAGGCACACCCCGGTCACAAGTCCAACATAGCCGGTACCAACCATCGAAAGCCGCATCGGGGTGCTCCTTCTCTCAACCTGAATCAGTCCCGCAGGTCCAATGCCCGGAAAGGACCGGGGGGAACGCGGGGGGGCAGTTTAGGCCCCAGCAGGGTCCTGTAACCCCCGGCCTGACCGCCATACGAACCCTCCCCCGGCCATGTTCATCGGCCCTTCGCTCGCCCCCCTTTGGGCCGCGGCCGAACCCGGCCTCATCTCCCCGCCAAACTCCGCCCACCGACCTCTGTACACTCCCCGCCCTATGCCAAAGAACGCCAAGCCCAAACCCAAGTCCAAATCAAAGACTCCCGCCAAGTCCAAAGCCTCCGGCCCGCGGCCCGCCCTCCGGGGCCAGGCGGCCAAGGCCGACCGTTACGACCTCTACCAACGCGCTGTGCAGTGCTTCGAGGCCGAAGTCGATTTCGTCTCCGAGACTTTCCGCAAAGTCCGCAAACGTCCGGCCCGCATCATCCGCGAAGATTTCTGCGGCACCTTCGGCGTCTGCTGCGAGTGGGCCCGTCGCAACCCGGACAACGTCGCCGTCGGCCTCGACTTCGACCCCGAGCCCGTCGACTGGGGCCGGCAGCACAACCTCACCAAGCTCAAGCCCGCCCAGCAGGAGCGTGTGCACATCCTCGGCGCCAACGTGCTCGAGCCGCCGCGTCTCCCGCGCCTCGCCCCCAAGGGCTTTGATGCCGTCCTCGCGATGAACTTCTCCTACTGGTGCTTCAAGGACCGCGCCACGCTGCTGGATTACTTCCGCAAGGTCCGCGCCAGCCTCGGCCCCGACGGCGTCTTCTTCATGGACGCCTGCGGCGGTTCCGACAACACCCGCATCTGCAAAGAGCACCGGCCCATCGGCCGCAAGGGCGGACGCGACTCCTACACCTACATCTGGGATCATGCCGAATACGACCCCATCGCCGGCGACATGGTCTGCAAAATCCACTTCAAGCTCCCCGACGGCTCCCGCATCCCCGATGCCTTCGTCTACGCCTGGAGGCACTGGACTCTCCCCGAGATCCGCGATGTCCTGACCGATGCCGGCTTCTCCCGCGTGACGGTGTATTGGGAAGGCGAAGACGGCAAAGGCGGCGGCAACGGCATCTTCAAACCAGCCGAACATGGCGACTGCTGCGACTCCTTCATCTGTTACATCGTGTCCGAGAAGTAGGCTCGCACTTCCGACATCCCACTTCCGACATCCCCCATCCACCCACCTACCCTTCCGCATGCCGGTTTCCCTCTCGATTCCCCCCGATCTCCTCCCCGTTCAGGAAGTCCTCGGCCGCGCCCTCCAGCGCGTCGAGACCGAGTTCGACCGCGCCCTCCGCTCCGACCTCCCGCCCCTGCAGCAGCTCGTCCTCCACATCGAAACCTATCGCGGCAAATTGCTCCGCCCCGTGCTAGTCATCCTCTCCGGCCTCGCCGCCGCCGCCAGCCCCGCCGATGCCTTCGATGAACACATCCTCCCTGCCCACCTCTCCATCGCCGCGGTGTGCGAGATGATCCACATGGCCACGCTCGTACACGACGACGTCCTCGACGACGCCGATGCACGCCGCGGCGGAGCCACCGTCAACCGCCTCCGTGGCAACGAAGCCGCCGTCATCCTCGGTGACTACCTCTTCTCCTCCGCCTACCGCCTCTGCTCTTCGCTCGATTCTCAGGCCGCCGCGCTCCTCATCGGCCAGACCGGCATGACCCTCTGCGCCGGCGAGTTGCTCCAGCTCCACCACCGCGACAACCTCTCGATCGATCAGGCCACCTACTTCGAGATCGTCCGCCGCAAGACGGCGAGCCTCATCGCCACCGCCTGTAGGCTCGGCGCGTGGCAATCGGGCGCATCGCCTGAGCTTTGCACGCGGTTCGAGGATTTCGGCCTCCGCCTCGGTGTCGCCTTCCAGATCCAGGATGACCTGCTCGACCTGACCGGCAACGAGCGCATCGTCGGCAAGCCCCTGCAGCGCGATGTCGAACTCGGCAAGCTCACGCTCCCGGTCATCCACCACCTCACCACCGCCCCCGCCGCCGATCGCGGCCGCACCCTCGCTCTGCTCTCCGAGCAGGCCGCCTTCGATGCCCACGCCGCGGCAGAACTCGTTACGCGCCTCAACAGCACCGGTTCGATCGACTTCGCCTGCGCCAAAGCCCGCGAGCTGGTCGAGCAGGCCAAACACGCCATCGATCCGCTCCCCGACACCGCGCCTAAACGCATGCTGATGCTCATGGCCGACCAGGTCGTCTCCCGCGCGTTCTGATCACAGGCGTTTCGCCCCCAGATCACGTCTTACTGCATAGGACCTCTGAGTCCTATTCGTCCCATAGGACCCATTCCCAAAGCCACCATGCAAACCCAACTCAACATCGCCATCGCCGGAGCCACCGGCGCAGTCGGCCGCGAAATGCTCCAGTGCCTCGAGCAGCGCAAGTTCCCCCACGCCTCCCTCCGCCTCTTCGCCTCCGAGCGCTCCGCCGGCACCACGCTCCCCTTCGCAGGCCGCGACATCCGCGTCGAGGCCCTCACCGGCGATGCGCTCAAAGGCGTTGACATCGCCCTCTTCTCCGCGGGCTCCTCGATCACCCGCGACATCGCCCCCGCCGCGGCACGCCACAACTGCGTGATCGTCGACAACTCCTCGGCCTTCCGCATGGACCCCGCCGTCCCGCTGGTCGTGCCGGAAGTGAATCCCGCCGCGCTCACCGATCGCGCCAACAAGACGCTCAACGTGAAGTGGTCGGCCAAGCCCGTCCCCGCCATCGTCGCCAACCCCAACTGCTCCACCATCCTCCTGCTCATGGCGCTCACCCCGCTGCGCAACGCCTTCGGCGTCGAGCGCGCCGTCGTCTCGACCTATCAGGCCGCATCCGGCGCAGGCGCGAAGGGCATGGATGAACTCGAAGAGCAAACCCGCGCCGATCTCGCCGGCGAAACCGCCACACCCAAGGTCTTCCACGAGCCCTACGCCTTCAACCTCTTCAGCCACAACACCGCCATCGACCCGCTCACCGGCCTGAACGTCGAAGAGACCAAGGTCATCCTCGAGACCCGCAAGATCTGGTCGGAAGAATCTCTCCCCGCTGCCCAGCGAGCAGCCCTCACCGCCACCTGCATCCGCGTCCCCGTCCGCCGCGCCCACGCCGAAAGCGTCAACGTCACGCTCCGCAAGGAAGCGACCGTCCGCCAGCTCCGCGCTGCGCTCGCGGCGTTCCCCGGCGTGCAGATCGTCGATGACCACGCTAGCAACGGCTTCCCCACGCCCCTCAAGGCCAGCGGCAAGGACGATGTCCTCGTCGGCCGCATCCGTCCCGATGCCTCTCGCATCCCGCCCGATGCGCTCGCCGCGCTCGCAAAGTCCAAGGGCGCTGGTGGTCTTGATGATGTCCCATGCATCGCGTTCGACCTGTTCATCTGCGGCGACCAGCTCCTCAAGGGCGCTGCGCTCAACGCGGTACAGATCGCCGAACTGCTGATCAAGTGATGGCATGGGCGGAACCCCTCTTCCTTGACGGAGCCCCCGCGGTCACGTGAGCGGTGCCTTCTGCCTTGACGGAGCCCCCGCGGTCACGCGGGCGGCATACTCCTCGCCTTGACGGAGCCCCCGCGGTCACGCGGGCGGCACACGGAGGCTTCTCTGTTACGGACCCGTACCGCGTCCGCCACTCATTCCCACATTCCATTCTTGGCGCTCCAAGGTCCACCCGTTACCCTGCGCCCATGCCCGCGCCAAGTAGCCACTCGACTCCCCTTCCTCAACCCAACTGGCCCCTCGCATACTTCCTCACCTTTCACACCTATGGCACCTGGCTTCACGGCGACAACCGCGGCTCGGTTGATCGCAAACGCAGCGAACTCGGCGATCCCATCATCGATCCAAACCCCTCGCTTCATCGCCGCCGCGCCGCCGCACTCCGTCAAGATCCGTTGATCCTCTCCCATGAACAGCGAGAATGCGTGGACCGCGCAATGCGAGAGACATGCTCGCATCGCGGCTGGACAGTGCACGCGCTCAACGTCCGCACCAATCACGTTCATGTCGTCGTCTCCGGCCATGTCGAGCCGGAACGAATACTCGGTGACTTAAAACGCTGGGCAACCCGTCGCCTCCGCCAAGCAAGTCTCATCGCACAAGATCGCCTCGTCTGGTCCGAGCACGGCAGCACTCGATGGCTGTGGGACAACGCCGGAGTCGCGCACGCCTCGGCCTACACGCTAAACCAGCAGGAGTGATGGGGTGCCCTTCGCCTTCGCGGAGCTCCCGCGGTCACGCGGGCGGTGCCATTTGCCTTCGCGGAGCCCCCGCGGTCACGCGGGCGGCACACCAAGGCCGACCCGTCACAAGCCGCTGCTCCGCTCACACGCGAGCCCCTTCTTCGCCTTTGCGGAGCCCCCGCGGTCACGCGGGCGGCACACCAAGGCGGACCCGTCACAGGCCGCTGCCGCGCTCAC
>JBBRUT010000156.1:0-7560 GCA_038247555.1 Phycisphaerales bacterium
GCAAGTACATGTTCAATATGCAAGTTCTTTCCGTAAAACTCTGATCGGCCATCCTCACCGCCCCCTTCCTCTAAATATGTTTGTATTTTGATCTGTATTGACCTTGACAAATACCTATCATACTCCATGTTCACCACGATGAAAAAGGTCGGAGGACTCCATCCCGCAGCCCCCAGCCCGGCTCCACCCGCGCGCCCTCGCGGCAGCGCGCCGGCCACCGCATCAGCTCGCTCGTGAACCACAACTACCCTGTTTGTGGGAGCCTGCGCGCAGATTCGTCGTGAACTCGACAACGCACACGACTTCCAGCGTCTTGGGCGTTCCTCCTGCACGCCGCAGCGACTCCATCCCTGTTCGCTTCCGACCTCCGCATCGTCCCCCGCACACCCCCGCGCCAAGAGGGCGTTTGCCCAAAGACCCCTCTATCATGACCCCCTATGCCCAAGGTGACGATCAACGGCCGCGATTGCGAGTTCACGCCTGGACAGATGATCATCCAGGTGGCGAATGCCAACGGGATCGACATCCCCCAGTACTGCTACCACGACGGCCTGTCGATCGTGGCCTCATGCCGCATCTGCCTGGCCGAGGTCTGGCAGCCCAACCCACGCAACAACAACGCGCTGGAGCCCATCCCCAAGCTCGTCCCCACCTGCCAGACCGCGTGCGCCGACGGCATGGTCATCTACTCCGACTCGCCCAAGGCCATCGCCAACCAGAAGGCGGTCATGGAGTATCTGCTGATCAACCACCCGCTGGATTGCCCGGTGTGCGATCAGTCGGGTGAGTGCTTCCTGCAGGACTATTCCTACGAGTATGGCCGCGGCGTGTCGCGCTTCGAAGAGGCCAAGGTCAAGAACCCCAAGAAGGACCTGGGCGAGCACGTCTACCTCTACGCCGACCGCTGCATCATGTGCACGCGGTGCGTGCGCTTCACGCGCGAAGTCACCGGCACCAGCGAGCTGCTCGTTCAGGGCCGCGGCAACAAGAACGAGATCGATGTCTTCCCCGGCAAGGCACTCAGCAACGAGCTCTCGGCCAACGTGATCGACCTCTGCCCGGTGGGCGCGCTGCTCGACAAAGACTTCCTGTTCACGCAGCGCGTGTGGTTCCTGAAGGAAACCCCCAGCATCGACGGCATCACCGCAAGCGGCGACAACATCCGCATCGACCACAACGACGGCAAGGTCTACCGCGTCAAGCCGCGGATGAACATGGCCGCGAACAAGTGGTGGATCAGCGATGAAGTCCGCTATGGCTGGAAGCACGTACATTCGGCTCAGCGCATCCTCACGCCGCGCCGGAAGCAGCACGGCATCCAGACCGAAAGCGACTGGAACCGCGCATACAACGATGCGGCAGCAGGGCTGAAGAAGGCACTCGCCGCCGGGGGGGCGGGCGGCGGCTCCGGCGGGCGGCTGGGTGTGATCGTCAGCCCGATGCTCTCCTGCGAAGATGCGTTCGCACTGGCGCGGCTGGTGCTGAGCATCGATCCGCGCGTCGTGCTCGCCGTCGGCCCCGTTCCGACCATGGGCCAGGACAAGCTCTTCCCGCCCGACAAGGCGGACGGCTTCAAGATCTTTGCCGAGAAAGCCCCGAATGCCCGCGGCGTGAAGCGGGTGCTCGAATCCGTGCTCGGCACCGGCGGCAACAGCGCGGGGCTCGCACGCTTTGATGAACTGGTCAGCCAGATCCGCAGCGGCTCGGTCGGCGCGGCCATCATCACCGGCAACTACCCAAGCGACTGGGCGACCGATGCGCTCCTCGCCGCGCTCGCCGGCAATGGCGGCAAGAAGCCCTTCACCATCGTCATCGACACGCTCACCGGCAAGCTGGCCGACGCGGCGGACATCGTGCTGCCCTCCAGCACGTGGATGGAAAAGTCCGGCTCGTTCATCTCCGCGCGCGACGCAACCCAGGCGTTCATGCAGGCAATCCCGGCCGTCGGACTGAGCAAGAGCGAAGGACAGATCGCCCTCGACTTCGCCGCGGTCATGGCCGGGCACGCTTCTCCCGTCGGCACGACCACCGTCGCGATCGACCCGGAGATGGCCGGCCAGGTGCCACAATCTGTCGAGATCGCAGCGCCGATGGCGGGCCTGTTCGATGCCGCCGCGATGCGGGCCGAGATGGCCAGCGTCGCCGGACTCGAAGCCTTTGCACAGGTTCAGACACCGATCGTGGCGATCGAACACCAACCCGACATGCAGGTGGTGGAGATCTGAACCGAACCGGGGGATCGATCCGAGTTTGATCCATGGCTCCCTTCATCATCACCATCATCATTCTTCTGGTCATCGTCGCCACGACCGTGGCACTGTGGTGGTGGCGCATCTCCGCGAAGATCGCCCCGTACCAGGATGAGGTCGAGAGACAGCGGGCCCGGGCGCAGAAACCCGCGGATGAGCATGTGGTGGTGGTGGGGAAGAAGGGGCCGTAGTAGTCCGCAAGGGGAAGAGGGGGGCCTTGTGCCGCGCTACAAGCTGACCATCGCGTATGACGGAACGGAGTTCTGCGGGTGGCAGAAGCAGTTCCCGCACGCCGATGCGGTGCCGCCGGGTGTGCACGCGTTCAAGGAGGGTGACCCACGCGGATGGGAGGCGGAAGCCGGCGTGATCCAACTCGGCTCAGCAACCTCCCCCGATGGGGAGGTGCCGCCGGAGGTAAATGCGGCGCGCGTTGTTTCCGCATCCGACTTCCCACATCCCACATCCCACATCGACACCCGTCCCCGACGCGAACTCCGCACCGTGCAAGCGGTTGTCGAGCGCGCTGTACGCATGGTCGTGCGCGAACGCATCATCCTGAGCGGTGCGAGCCGGACCGATGCGGGTGTGCATGCGCGCGGGCAGGTCGCATCGTTCAAGTGTTCGCCGGAGACCGGTGCGCCGGTGATCGCCGCGGAAGTCGCGGCAAGCCCCGCAGCGGCGGAGGGGATCGTCGTTCCTCGCGCAGCTCGCGGCGAGAGAGGCGGCGGTTGGCCGATCGAACGCGGCACGGTGCCGCTGATGCGCGCAATCAACGCGCGGCTGCCCGATGATGTCCTCGTGCGGTCGATCAAAGTCGTGCCCGATGCGTTCAACCCGATCGCCAACTGCACATCGAAGGGGTACTCATACACGGTGTGGTGCTCGGATCACCGCCCGCTGCGCGAGCGCAAGACCGCGCTGCACCTGTGGCAGCGAATGGATGTCGCTGCGATGCGGGCCGCGGCCGCGGAGATCGTGGGCGAGCACGATTTCGCGGGCTTTGCCGCCGCGGGACATGGACGGCTGACGACGGTGCGCACAGTGTTTGGGTGCGAGGTGGTGGAGGAAGAAGGGACGGAGCGACGGAGCGACGGAGCGAGAGAGGGGGGACAAGAGGAAGCTGTGGAGTGGCCGCAAATCGACACGGGCGGAGAGGCGGATGGCGAAGTGCAGAAACTCGTGATCCGCGTGTGGGGGAACGGCTTTCTTTGGAACATGGTGCGGATCATCGCGGGGACGCTGATCGAGGCGGGCAAGGGCAAGTGCGGGCCGGAGCGGGTGCGCGAAGCACTGCGGACGGGGAATAGGCGGATGGCGGGCTCGACGCTCCCGGCGCACGGGTTGTGCCTGGAGTGGATCAGGTATGGCCCCCCCACGGCTTCAGGCGCATCGAGTGTTGTCGATGAGGAGTAGTCTCGCGCGGAGCCGCGGAGGCGCAGAGTTTGGAATCGCGATAATTTCGTGGAGGCTGCGCTGCTTCCTACAGGCCGAAGGCCTGCGAAGTGAGTAGCCGGGGCGTGGAACGAGGCGACGCAGCCACCGAGTGACACCCCCGGATAGCATCGGCACCTTCCGCGACTTCACCATGCGAATCCTCCACATCAGCACACGGTTGATCCTCGGCGGCTCGCAGGAGAACACCGTTCTCTCGTGCGAGGGCCAAGCTCGCATGGGGCACGAGGTGCATCTGGCGTTCGGGCCGATCTATGGGCCGGAGGGGTCGCTGCTAACGCGGGTGGAGGGGTTCAACAAAGCTCAAGGCACAAAGTTCAAAGTTCAAATGCAGCAAGCAAATGCGGGAGGAGGAGACAACGGGTCGGGGAACGACCGGTCCGGTATAACGATCCACGAAGTGCCGCACCTGGTGCGCGAGGTGAGCCCGCTGCGCGATTGGCGCGCGATCCGCGAACTGCAATCCCTGATCCGCACGATCAAGCCGGATGTGGTGCATACGCACTCGAGCAAGGCTGGTGTGCTGGGACGCATCGCCGCGTGGAGAGAAGGCGGGCGCAACAACAGGCTCAAGGTCGTGCACACCATCCACGGTCCCCCGTTCATGCCGGTGGAGGGCGGACTGTTGCAGCGAACGAACGTGCGGCTAAGCAACGCGATGTACACGTTGGCGGAGCGGCACGCCGCGAAGCGGTGCCATGTGATCGTGAGCGTCGCGGATGCAATGACGCGGCTGTTCCTATCTCGGCGGATCGGAAGGCCCGAGCAGTATGTCACGGTGAACTCGGGGATGGAAACCCAGCCATATCTTCAGGCGGCACCGGGCGAGGATCGCGTGAGTGTGCGGTCGCGGCTGGGGATCACCGATACCGATTTCGTCATCGGCACGGTCGCGCGCCTCGCGCAGCACAAGGGGCACGATGATCTGCTCGATGCGCTCGCCGCGGACCTGAAGGCACACCCCAGCTGGAAGCTGCTGTGGGTCGGTGATGGTTGGTGGCGAGACAGGCTGATCGCCAAAGCCCGCGCTTCCGGAGTTCACGTGCGGGAGCTTGATACCCTCGCCCATTCCCCTTCCAGTACCGTCTCCTCCACATCCGACCTCCCACATCCGACTTCCCAAATCGCCCCTCAGCTTCTGATCACCGGTCTCGTCCCGCCCGACCGCATCCCCGGACTGATGCGCGCGATGGATGTGCTGGTCCATCCTTCTTATAGAGAAGGCCTGCCGCGAACCGTGCCGCAGGCGCTCCTCGCCGGCGTGTGCCCGATCGCGTACGACTGCGATGGCACACCGGAAGTCGTGCGAAACCACGACACCGGTCTGCTGGTGTCAACAGGCGATCCGGACAAGCTGCGCGACGCTGTAGGGTGGTCGTTCGAGCATCCGCGCGAGCGGGAGGAAATGGCCATCCGCGGCCGCGCGGAGTGTACGGAACGCTTCAGCGCAGAAACAATGGTTCGCGAACTGGACAGGGTCTATCGAAGCGGGATGTAAAGGTACGAAGCGGCTAAGGCAGTTGAACTGTGACGAGAAGCAAGCCATCCCGAGGATCTGTGCATCGCGCGTGGTCCGCCATCGCCGCGATCACGCTGTCGTGCGGCCTCACCCACGCCCAGCGGCTGAACCTCGATGCACCGACCGCGCCCGCGCCCGGTTCAAACGAATCAACTCGTGGGATGAGGTCCGCGCTGCGCGACGCAGTCGTCGGGAGCCCGGGGGACCCGCTGCCCGAAGCCCGGCTGGGCGCAGCGGCGCGGAGCAGAGCGCAGGCGGTCGCGCTGGCGCTCATCACCCACGGTGAGGCACTCGGCGAGGCGGGCTCGGTGCACATTGTCTGCGCGATGACGATGCTGGCCGATATGGGGTGGACAAGCGAGCTGGGTGCGCGTGCGGTGGGGCCGGACGGAGAGGACGCCGCGGCGGCCCTCCGCGCGTTTGTGCGAGGCGTGGATGCGGCTCTGGCGACGATACGCGGCGGGCAAGAACTGCCCGATTCTGCCGCCGAGCTTGATGTGTTCCTTCGGCAGATCTTCGCACCACTCACCGAACTCGTGCGACCCGAAGTCCCGCCGATTCAGTCTGGATGGGTCTTGTCCGATCGGACCCGCACGCCGCCCACCATCAACGAGCTGCGCACGCGCCTCGGTGCCCCGCCCGCCCCCGAAGCCAATGCGGCATCGCTCGACCTCGCCACGCACGCCGCCGCGCTCAACTTGCTCGCGCTTCTCGAGAACGCCGGCACCACATGGTCGTTCGCGGCCGCGGCGGCCGATGCCCGCGCCACGCTCGCCGGCGCGCTCCCGCTGCTGATCGACCGATTGCCCGCGTGGTTCCCAGAAGCCAAGCGACAGGAAGTGGCGGAGCGGACAGCCGCCGCAATTCGCGCATACTCGACCAGCACGCGCGATGAAGAATCCGCAGCAACATTGGCCACTGCGGCGGGCATCTCTCGGCTGTGCCAATGGGCGGACAAGCTTTCCGCAGGGAGCGGGCACAACGCCCGGGACATCCAGAGCATCCGACTGGCGATCGCCGATGCCGCGGCGGAAGCGGCCGGACAAGTCGGCCCCGCACGCGAGCGGGCTCGCAAGGCGATGCGCTCGCTGGAGCGGACGCTCGACATGATCGACGAGCGCGCAGTGCTCGGGACGGAAGCGGATGTCACGCAGTCACTGCGGACGAGCTTTCGCGCGCTCGACGCCGCGGCGAAGAGATCCGAATCGCAGCTCGTTTCGCAGATCGCCCAGATCGCGCGAGCCGAATCGGCAACAAGCCAGCCGGCGATCATCAGTGTGATCGCCGCCCACCGTCGCTCGCTCGATGACCTGCGCATGCTCCGGCTGGTGGATGAGCTGCTCACCAAGCACCGCGACGATCAATCGCCAACCTGGCGGCTCGTGTCATCGCGATTGACGCGGCAGGGGCAGGAAGTCTCGAAACCCGCGACGATGGAGGCCACGCTGCTGGACCTGCGGGCCTTCGCCGCGGCGATGGAACTGCAGGAACCCTTCGCGGGCGAGCCGGCGATTCGCGCGGCGAGCGCGGGAGGCGCGGGCGGAACTGCGGGCACGCTCAGTGCCTGGGATGCAGAGACAATCCGAGAACTCACGGGGAACAAGGCCGCGGCGGTGATGGCGAAGATCGATGAGCTGCGCACGGCCTACCTGGAGACATGGGCGCGCGAAGGCGATGAGCGGAGGTCGGGCGGCAGAGATGGGGAAAGTGGTGGACGGGGCGCAAACGCCGGGCAGAACGCCGAGCCCATCGCATCGCGCCTTCGTGTACTGCGGATGGTGTGCGGCCTTATTGAAGATGTGCGCACTGTGCGGGCTCTGGCCGCGCCGGAGCATCGTGCCAGGCGCAACGGGCTAATGGCGTGGCGCGGATTGCCGATCTCCGCGGCCGCGGCGGAGTACCTTGGCGGAGGCGAGGCGCTGTCGCGGGCCGTATCGCAAGCCGTGACGCAAGCGCTCGATCCGGCGCCGGCCGCGACGGACCGCGCGCGGGCGGCGGTGCGGAAGCTTGAATCAGAGAACGTGACGCTGCGACTGGTCGCGCGGCTGGATCGCGAAGCGCGCGATCGCGGCATCGTTGCGGTGCCTCCTTACGCCAACCTGGCCTCGCCGCCGACACGCAGCGCGTGGATGGTGGGCTCGATTGCGGATCGTACAAGGCTCGCGTCGATCGCTCGCTACCTGGATGAGGCCGCGGCCGTCGCCGACGCGGGAAGCGGCCGCGATGCCGAGAAGATCATGGCGTATGTGGAGATGCTGACAGGCAAAGCCGAGAAGTAGCGGCGAAGTTCCGGCTCACTCTGACTTCTTCCCCGATCACGACCACGCACACGACGAGGCC